>JANPOH010000448.1:0-10103 GCA_031427895.1 Betaproteobacteria bacterium | reverse complement strand
GACGAGGTGGCGTGGCGCGAGCAAACCGCTCGTTTTCTGCGCTATTAGAGTAACGTCCGCTGTGGTCGATGGCGGAGATGGAGGGAGCCTGACCTTCAGGAAATCTGCTGCTTGGCTATGCCATTTCCGCGGTTACCCCCGATTTAACCCCCTAGCAGATCGATTCTCCTAGCATACTTGATCCATGAGAGGTGGCCTGGAAAACCAGGCCGCTGCCTAAACCATCGAAATGAGGGGTCCCTATTGGACACCGATAACCCCGCTAACGGGGTCCCTTTTGCACGCCGATCCACAGGCAAGGCTCCATAAAGGGCGAGAAGGGTGCCTGTGGGACTTGCATGACCAATCCCGCCAAACCGCTATTTGGGGCCTCTGAGAGCCAAATTTGGGGTCAGATTGCCAACTCAAATTAGCACATTGATCAGCACACTAACGCAGTTCTGCGAGATATAATTGAATACGATCAATATGTTATGGTGTTTTACACGTGACTCAAAAGCGATTCAAAAGCGATTCAAAATCCCGTTCCGCAAGGAGTGCGGGTTCGATTCCCCCCGCCCGCACCATCGAACAGGAATGATTTTTTGCAAGCGGTGACGCGAAATTGTACGACAGCTGCGTACTGGATGGTTGCCCGCACAATCTTATCGATCAGAATTGTCCTCAAACGCGATCGATAGAAGCGGGGCCCATCGATCATGAGCTTCATCAAACGTGATCGACCGCAACGGGGCCGTATCCGGACAGGCCGGTTTAGCCTTGTCAACTGCAGCAAGCTGCCGCTTCGGCAAACCGTAGCGAAGATTTGAGTCTTCTGCTTTCGGCTCTGATCATGGCATTGACTCTCGCGAGGCGCACAAAATGAAACAGGTGGTCAGATGAGATATGTTCCGCTCGGCAAGTCCGGGCTCAAGGTTTCGGAGCTGTGCCTCGGCTGCATGAGCTATGGCGATGCCGCGCGCGGCGGGCACGGCTGGGTGCTTGACGAAGAAACCAGCCGGCCGTTCTTCCGCCAGGCAATCGAGGCGGGGATCAACTTCTTCGATACCGCCAACGTCTATTCGAACGGCAGCTCGGAGGAGTTCACCGGCCGCGCGCTCAGGAACACGGGCGCCGCGACGAACTGGTGGTCGCCACCAAAGTCGCCGGAGCGATGGGCAAGGGCCCGAACCAAAGCGGCCCTCGGAGCCGTCAATCTGTGCTGGCGTAAATCCCTTGCATTAATCGACGGTTTTCGCGATACGGGCTTTTACAAAGGGGGGAAAGTTTGGAGCGTGGCCGTCCAGCCCCACGTTGAATTACGCCTCGGCCGGCAACGGCAGCCAGCACCATCTCACCATGGAGATGCTCAAATCGCGCGCCGGCCTGCGCCTCGTGCATGTGCCTTACAAGGGCGGCACGGCGGCGGCAACCGCCACGGTATCGGGCGAAGTCGCCGCCGTGTTCGCCGGCTCGTCTAGCGCACCGCAGATCAAGGCCGGGCGGCTGCGCGCACTCGCGGTGGCGAGCGCGGCGCGCTCGAAGGTGTTTCCCGATCTGCCCACCATCGGCGAGTTCTACCCGGGATTCAGCAACAGCATCTGGCTCGCGCTGTGCGGCCCGGCGGCCTTGCCCGAGCCAATCGTAACGCGGCTACGCACCGAGGTGAACAAAATCCTGGCGCAGCCCGATACCCGCGAGCGCTTCAGCAATGCCGGCGCGCTGGAACCTTACATCACTACGCCGGAACAATTAGCGGCGCTCATCAAATCCGAATACGCCAAGTACGGCAAGGTCATCAAGGACATCGGCGCGACGCTGGATTAAGAGCGTTTACGTCGTACGTCTTACGCCTTACGTCCGGCGCGAGCCTCGCGCAGCAGCAAGGCCCGCTTGCGCTCGACATCCCAGCGGTAACCCGCCAGCCCGCCGCCGGTGCGTACCACCCGATGGCAGGGTATCGCCACCGCCAATGTATTCGCGGCGCACGCCCCCGCCACCGCGCGCACGGCTTGCGGCTTGCCGATACGCCGGGCGATTTCGGCATAAGTCGCGGTGGCGCCGGCGGGGATTTTTTGCAGCGCCTGCCACACGCGCTGCTGAAACGTCGTACCTCGCACATCCAGCGGCAAATCGAGGCCCTTTTCGGGCGCTTCCACGAAGCCCGCCACTTGGGCCACCAGCCGCTCGAACTTGCGGTCGCCGCCGATCAGCCGCGCCCGCGAAAACCGATCCTGCAAGTCTCGCGCCAGTGCATCGGGATCATCGCCCAAGGCTATCGCGCATACCCCGCGTTCGCTGCACGCCACCAGTATCGCCCCCAGCGAACACTCGCCGATGGCAAAGCGTATGTCGGTGTTGGCGCCGCCCGCGCGGTATTGCGATGGCGTCATGCCCGGCAGCGTAGCGGATGGTTCATGAAATCGGCCGTTGGTGTTGTAGCCCGCATCGTGCTCAAGCACTCAAGCACGTAAGCATGTAAGCACCTAAACACGTAAGCACTTAAGCACATAAGCGCGCCGCCGGATCCTGCCGGTAAAACAGCGCCAGTTGCACATATACATCGGGATACTCGGCACGGACAGTGAGCGGCGTCTCGAAAAACGCCTCGCTGATCACCGCGAAAAATTCGCCGGGGTTTTCCGCGGCGTATTCGTCGATCGCGGTGTCTTCCCGGTCATCGACGCGCTTGCAGAAGTGAGCAAAGGCCGCGCTGAACGTCGCCGCCCACTCCCCGCGGCTCATGTCCTTGTGCAGCGGCGGAAAGCCGTTGGCGTCGCCGTTCAACATATCGATCTGGTGGGCGAACTCGTGCATCACCACGTTGTAGCCCCTGTGGTTCTGTGCTTGCCCCGCCTGCTGCACGTCCGCCCATGACAGCACCACCGTGCCGTGCTCCCAGGATTCGCCGCTCATCGGTTCTTCGACCACATGCACCACGCCCGCGTCGTCCACCTCCTCGCGCCGCGCGACAAACTCGCCGGGATAAATAATCACCTCGGTCCAGCTCTTGTACCAATCAAGATCGAGATTCAGAATCAGCATGCACGCCTGGATCGCAATCGCCAGCCGCGCGCCGTGGTCGATGTTCAGATTGCCCGCGCCGTTGATCGGCTTCTCGGATAAAAACAGGATCGCGAGGTCTTTCAGCCGCGCGCGCTCATCGGCATTGAGCACACGGGTGAAGCTGTAGCTTTCCAGTTCGCGGCGCCACGCGGCTTCGTCGATGTGCGCCTCGCGCAACACGCGCTCGCGTCGGCGGTTTTTAAAAAAACTCAACATAAACAAGTGGTTACAAAAACACCTTAGACGGAGATTTCACGGATTTACGCAGATTAAAAGCGCGGTTATCTGCGTTCATCTGCGTAAACCTGCGTCTAATTATTCTGGGTCTTGTCATTGCTATCGACAACCCGAAGCAGCGGCGGCGTGGTTTCTTCCAGTTCCACGCCCTCGATCTGCGCGAAGCGTTGCGAGATTTTTTTGCTGCTGATTTGCACTTGCTGCGCGTCTTCGTGCGCCTGGCGCACGTGGTCGGCGAGCCTGCGCATACGCTCGTCGAAGCGGGAGAAATCCACACCAAGCTTCACCAATTCTTCCTTGATGACGTGGATCTGGTTGCGCGTTTCCACGTCTTTCAGCACCGCGCGCGCGGTGTTAAGCACCGCCATCAGCGTGGTAGGCGACACAATCCACACGCGTTTGGCGTTGGCGTATTCCACCACCTCGGCGTGATGCGCGTGGATTTCCGCGAACACCGCCTCCGCCGGGATGAACATCACCGCGCCATCGGACGTTTCACCCGCAATGATGTATTTACTGCTGATGGCATCGACGTGGCGCTTGATATCGACCTTGAATTGTTTTTGCGCCAGCGTGTAATCGACCTCGCTGGTCTGCGGATCAAACATGCGGTGATAGTTTTCCAAGGGAAACTTGGAATCCACCGCCACCATGCCGGTGGGTGCGGGCAGGCGCAGCACGCAATCAGCGCGGGTGCCGTTGGACAGCGTGCATTGCATTTCAAAGGCGCTGGTCGGCAACACGTTGCGTACCAGCGCCTCCAGTTGCACCTCGCCGAACGCGCCGCGCGCGCGCTTGTCGCCCAGCAGTTCTTGCAGGCTCAACACGCTGCCGGTGAGACCGTCTATTTTTTTCTGCGCCTCGTCGATGGTGGCGAGCCGCGCCATCACGTTAACGAAGGTTTCGTTGGTTTTTTTGAAACCTTCGTCAAGCCGCTCGCTGACTTTGCCGGAAATCTGATCCAGCCGTTCGTCGATTTTGGCGTTGAGCGCGCGCGTGGTCTCGGCAAGTTTTTCCGCCATCGCCTCGCGTTGCGCGCCGAAGTTTTGCGTCAGCGTGAGTTGCAACGCATGCAGCGTATCGCGGGTTTGCTTCAATTCATCGCTGACCGCGCCGCGCAGCCGCTCGCTGGTATCGGTCAACTGCCCGCCGAGCCGGTCGCCTTGCTGCGTGAGGCCGCCGTGCAGATCGACCAGCATGGCGCGGTGCTTGGTTTCGAGACCGCTGTTCAGTTGCGTGGAAAGCGCCGTCAGGGTTTCCAGCGCGCGGCTCTGCGCCTGCACGCGCAGGTAGATGAACAACAGCGCGATCAACGCGGCGATCAAAAACACCATCATCACAAGTTCAATCATAAAATCAGTATATCGCCGATCAAGCGCGATCAAGCAATCTCCCGCAACACGCGCATCGGCGGCGTCGCCAGCACGTGCCGCGTGCCGAGGTAGCCCGCGAGCGCGATGCCCGCGCTGCCGCACACCACGCCCGCCACCCACGCCAGCGGGCTGAAGTTATAGCTCAGATTCAACACCTTCACCGCCAACACATAGCCCAGCCCGCTCGCCCCCGCCGCCGCGATCAAGCCCGCGAGCGCGCCAATCACCGCGAACTCCGCCAGATGCGCGCGCGTGAGTTGCGCGCGGCTCGCGCCCAGCGTGCGCATCACCGCCGCCTGCTGAATGCGATCATCCTGCGTGCTGGCTATCGCGGCGTAGAACACCACCAGCCCTGCCAGCAAGGTGAACAAGAAGACAAATTGCACGGCCTTCGACACCTGCGTCATCATTTTCCGCACCTGCGCCATCACCTGCGCCACGTCGATCACCAGCAGGTTGGGAAACTGTTTGACCAATGCGTTAAGTAACTCGCTATTGCGCGGCGGCAAATGGAAACTGGTGACATAACTCACCGGCTGACTTTCGAGCAATTCTTTCGGCGCGATCACGAAAAAGTTCACGTTAAAGCTGTCCCAATCGACTTTACGCAAACTGGTGACGGTGGCGGCAACGGGCGTGCCGGCAATGTCGAAGGTCAGCCGGTCGCCGAGCTTCACGCCCAGACGCTGTGCAATGCCGTCCTCCATCGAGTATTGATCGCGCGGCGTGCCTTTGGTAACGGTCGCGGGCCACCATTGCCCCGCCGTGACGCGATTGTCTTTCGGCAGATTCGCCGCCCACGACAGATTGAACTCGCGCTCGATCTGGCGCTTGGCGCGCTCGTCGGCGTAATCCGCGGCGCTGACCGCGCGCTCGTTAATCTTCACCAGCCTTCCGCGGATCATCGGATGCAGCAGCGGCTCGTCCAGCTTGCGCTCGGCAAAAAACGCTTTCAGCGGCGCCACCTGATCGTCCTGTATGTTCACCAGAAAACGATTCGGTGCGTCCGGCGGCAGGCTGGCCTGCCATGCGTGCAGTAAATCATTGCGGATCAGCGTCAGCGTCAGCAACGCCATCAGCCCCAGCCCCAGCGCGACCACCTGCACCACCGTGCCCAGCGGACGGCGCCGCAGGTTGGCGATGCCGAAGCGCCAACTGATGCCGCTGCTGCGCAAACCCGACACGCACTTAAGCAACAGCCACGCCAGCAAACCCGCCAACAGCATCGCCGCGGTAAAGCCGATCACCACGAATGCGCCCAGGCGCACATCGCTCGCCTTCCAGAAAATCATGCCGGCGATCACCGCATAACCCAGCACATAACCCATGACGCCGCGCCCGTCGGGTGCGCCCAAATCGCGGCGCATGACGCGCATGGCGGGCACGCGTCCCAGCGCGATGATCGGCGGCAGCGCAAAGCCCAGCAGCAGCGCCAGGCCGGTAAACAACCCCTGCACAAACGGCAACAGGCCCGGACGCGGCAAATCCACCGCCACCACCGTACCCAGCCAGTAGGCCAGCGCCTGCTGCGCGGCCACGCCGATCACGCAGCCGATGAAGCTCGCCGCCAACCCCAGCACCACAAAATGCGCGGCATACAAGCGCATCAACTGTCCCTGACTCGCGCCGAGGCAACGCATCATCGCGCAGGCATCCAGGTGGCGCTGCAAAAAGCGCCGCGCCGCCAGTGCAATCGCCATCGCCGCGAGCAACACGCTCACCAGTGCCGCGATGTTCAAAAACTTTTCCGCACGCTCCAGCGCCGAGCGAATTTCAGGACGCGCATCGCGTATGCCTTCGATGCGCTGGCCGGGCTGCAACTGCGTCGCGAGCCAATCGCGGTAGTCATCAATCGCCGCGGCACCGCCCGCAATCTGCAAGCGGTAGCGGATGCGGCTGCCGGTCTGCACCAGCCCGGTGACCGCAAGATCGGCCTCGTTCAGCATCACGCGCGGCCCGGCATTGATAAAGCCGATGGCGGCGTCCGGCTCTTGCGTCATTACGTGAGATATACGTAACTCTTTGTTTCCAATGGATATTTTTTCACCAACACCAACCTGTAGCTGTGACAGGATGCGTTCGTCCACCCACACGCTGCCTGCGTCGGGTATGGATTGCGCACGGCGGTCTTCTCCGTACAGCTTGTCGGCGATACGCACTTCGCCGCGCAGCGGATAGCCCGGCGCCACCACTTTGATATCGGCCAGCACATTTTTGTCACCGCGCACCGCCATGCTGGGAAAGCGCAGCATCTGCGTCACCTTCAGTTGGCGGCTCTGCGCCTCGGTCACCATTTGATTCGGCAAAGCGCGATCATGCGAAATCACCAGATCCGCGCCGAGCAACTGATTGGCCTGGCGGTTCAGCGCAAGCTGCACGCGGTCGGTGAAAAAACTCACGGTCGTCACGCCCGCCACCGCGATGATGACGGCGATGCCGATCAGCGTGAGTTCGCCTGCGCGAAAATCGCGCGTAAGCAGGCGCAGCGCCATACGCCATTCGCGGATCAGATTCATTGCAGCCTTCATGGTATCAACTGCCCGCCCGCCAGCCGGATCACCCGACCGCAGCGCGCCGACAGCGATTCATCGTGCGTTACCAGCACCAGCGTGGTGTTGCGCTCGCGGTTCAATTCAAACATCAGATCAATAATTTGCGCGCCGGTGGCGGCGTCCAGGTTGCCGGTCGGCTCATCGGCCAGCAAAATCGACGGCGCGGTGACAAACGCGCGCGCAATCGCCACGCGCTGCTGCTCGCCGCCGGACAATTGCTTGGGGTAGTGCGTCAAGCGCTCGCCCAAACCCACGCGCTGGAGCAAGCTGGCGGCCTTGTCGCGCCCGCCCGCAACGCCCGCCAGTTCCAACGGCACCATCACGTTTTCCAGCGCGCTCATCGAGGCCAGCAACTGAAACGATTGAAACACAAAGCCCATGCTGCGCCCGCGCAGCGCGGCACGGCCATCCTCATCCAGCGCAAACAAATCCTGCCCGTCAATACGCACGCTACCCGTACTCGGGGTATCCAGCCCCGCCATCAACGCCAGCAAGGTGGATTTACCGGAACCGGAAACGCCCACCACCGCCACCGCCTCGCCCGCAGCCACGGTGAAACTCACGTCGCGCAAAATGGTCAATGCCGTGGCGCCGGTGGTAACCTCTTTGCCGAGCAGGGAAACTTCAATCGCTGGCGTCGATGGACTGGCGGGATTGGCGGGATTGGCGGGCGAGGAAAACGTGGGAGACATGATGCGTCGTCTTGTGTGGTTGTGTGTATTGCTTCTGTGCGCGCCGGCAGCGATGGCGCGCACCCTGCTGGTCTATGGCGACAGCCTGTCAGCGGGCTATGGCCTGCCTGCGGACAAGGCCTGGGTCAGCCTGCTCGCCGAACGCCTGAAACAAGAGCGCTTTGATTATACGGTAGCCAATGCCAGCATCTCCGGTGAAACCACCCTCGGCGGCGCAAAGCGCATTCAGGCCACGCTCGCGCGACACAAACCCGCCATCGTGCTGCTGGCGCTCGGCGGCAACGACGGCCTGCGTGGTTTGAGCGCGGATACCATGCGCGCAAATCTCGAAGCGATCATCCACGCTTGCCGCCAGTCGAAAGCGCAGGTGGTGTTGATCGGCATGCGCCTGCCGCCCAACTACGGCAGCGCCTATGCCGGCAAGTTCCATGCGGTATTTTCAGAGCTGGCGAAAAAACACAAACTGCCACTGGTGCCGTTTCTGCTGGAAGGCTTCGGCGACAAGCCGGAGTGGTTTCAGGCGGATGGCATTCATCCGGCGATACGCGCACAGCCGGTGATGCTGGATTTGGTGTGGAAAGCCCTGAATCCGCTGCTGCGTAAGTAATTATTATCGTTTAAAAACAAATACTTACAATATAACGCTAGAGCTTCGGCCTAGCGCCGATAGTCACCGGCGCACCGCACAGCCGCATATTCGCGCGCGTTGCCTGCGCGATTCGCAACATTTCGGCGGCGTCCGGCGGCGGGTAATTTCCATTAATTGTTTCATCCGGCGTCCGTGCGAGTTCAAGCCACGGCTTTAATGTGCTCCGGCATGCGGCGCTATCGCCGGCGCGGTGCTGCGTTAAGGCGAGGTCGTTATGCACCCAGGCGTTATCCAGTTCGCTCAGGTAATTCCCGCATTTTTTTGCAATGGGTGTCAGCAATGCCCGCGCCTCGCCACTGCGGATCACGCCCGAGAGTTCGCAAATGTGAAAATTCGCGCCGCGTACGTTCAGTTGAAAACGCAGGGCACCGCCCTTGTCCGGGGTGATACGCAACACGCCAACTTTGCATGGACATCATGAAGTTGAGTGATACCAATTCAAAAAATACACTCGCCGAATCATGTTACGGCTATACGCGCTTCGCCTGCGCTCATCACCCCTATTTCGCACGCATCCTTAAACCCCTGCTGCCGGAATATCTCCAGCACCAAGGGCGCTGTCGCCGCGTCGCACGCCACCAGCAAGCCGCCGCTGGTTTGCGGATCGGTCAGCATTTTGCGATGCCAGTCGGGCGCGCCCGCAGGCAATGTAACGTGCGGGCCGTAGCTCGCCCAATTGCGATCGGATGCGCCCGTTACATAGCCCTGCTCCGCCAGGTGTTTGGCGGCAGACAATATCGGCAGCCTTGCGAAATCGAGCGTGGCCTGTACTTTTGACCCGCGGCAGATTTCCAGCAGGTGCCCCAGCAAGCCAAATCCAGTCACGTCCGTCAGCGCATGCACGCCGGGCATGTCGGCGAGTTGCTGTCCTGGCGTATTCAGTTTGGTGCAGGCTTCGATCATTTGTTCGTAGGCTTTTTCACGCAGTTCGCCCTTTTTCAGCGCGGCGCTCATGATGCCCACGCCCAGCCCTTTGCCGAGGATCAGCACATCACCGGGCTTGGCGCGGTCATTGCGTTTAACCTTATCGGGATGCACCAGACCCAGCACCACCAGCCCGTAAATCGGCTCAGGCGAATCGATGGAGTGACCGCCCGCGATGGGGATGCCGGCGAGATCGCACATGGCCTTGCCGCCGGCGCAAATTTGCCCGATCGCATCGGCGGACAATTTACCTACCGGCACGCCCAGCAACGCCAACGCCATGAACGGTGTGCCGCCCATCGCATACACGTCGGAGATGGCATTGGTCGCGGCGATACGCCCGAAGTCGAACGGGTCATCCACGATCGGCATGAAAAAATCGGTGGTCGCGACGATGGCCTGCGTATCATTGATTTTATAAACAGCCGCATCGTCCGCCGATTCATTACCCACCAGCAGATTCGGAAAGTTGCCGGTCAGCGGCGATTTGGAAAGAATTTCGCTCAGCAACGCTGGCGTGATTTTGCAGCCTCAACCACCGCCGTGCGACAGGTGGGTTAACTTGATGGCGTTGGCTTCGGCCGGTTTATTCATGATGGCTCGCAGTCTCACAGACAGGTTAAATGGTGCC
>JANPOH010000447.1:0-5797 GCA_031427895.1 Betaproteobacteria bacterium | reverse complement strand
CTACCGAAATCGGCGCGTCGTTATACAACACCACTTCGCACTCCATGCGCTCAAGCACCACCATGTCGAACTTGTCGTCGGCGCGATACACGGTTTCGGTGCCGCTGCCGGTGAGCAAATTCTTGAGCTTCATCTTGACCACCGATGCGTTGCGGCCCGATTTACTGAACTCGGCCTTCTGCACCACCATCGCATCACTGCCGACCATGATGACGTTACCGGCCCTGATTTCTTGAGCTATTTTCATCGCTTACCCTTGCCCCCTCGCCTTTACCTGCAAAAAAGTATTTATAAAGCCTTCGATTATATCATTTTTGACAAAATCGAACGAGGTTGCCCGCTAGGTCGCCGACCTGCGCCAGGGTTTGCTGCCAATGGGTTAATCCCGGTATTTGCGCCGTTCGCATGCTGATAAATGCCTGCCAGGCGCCGGCCAGATCAGGCGCGTCGGCCACGCCGTTCCACGCGCGCCACAGCCCGCGCACCGCCTGCGCGACGGGCACGGAAAACACGCCGGTATAAACATCCAGAAACGCCGCCAGCTTGATCTGGTGGGCATTCGCCTCTTGCGGGTAAATGTGCCACACAAAGGGTCGGCCCGCCCACTGCGCGCGCACGAAAGAATCTTCGCCCCGCACGAAGTTGATGTCGCAGGCCCACAGCAATTCATCGTAATCCGTTTGCGGCACAAACGGCACGTAGCGCAGCGCGAGATTGCCGCGCCCCGCCTGAAACGCGCAGCGCACCCGCGCCGCCAACGTGCCCGCCGCGCCCGCCGGCCCCTCCGGCACCACCACCACCACCGGCGCCGCCCCGCTAACACATGCCTCCAGCAGCGCGGCATAGGGCGCGTGCGGATAAGCGAACAGCGATACCGCCAACGCATCCGGCGACACTGCCTCAAACCCCATGCGCGCCCACCACGCGCGCCTTGCCGCGGCGTCAAACGCATCACGCCGCGCGAGCAAATCCGCCTCGCGCGGCACGCCGCCGGTACCCCCGGCAAAACCCGGAAAGAAAAAATAGCGCGGCAAGCCCAATTGCGGATGCGGTGACGGCAAGCCATGATGCCCGCGCACCCACGGCTCGGCGCTCAGGTATTCGAGAATAATCCACAGCGGTTTAACCTTGCGCGCCACCAGCGCCACCACATAATTTTGCGGCAGGCCGCAGCCGAACATCTCAATGGCCACCGCCCCCGGTTGTGAAAACCCCGATTCATCGCTGCTTTGAAAAAGCTCCACCCCGTCGATCATTTGCCGCGACGCATCCACGCGCACGCGCGGACACAAGGCGTGCAGACTGGCGATGTGATCCACCCACAGCCGCACCTTCACGCCATGCTCGCGCGCAAATTGCCGCGCCAGCCGCCAGCTCACACCGATATCGCCGAAGTTATCAATGACCCGGCAAAAAATATCCCACTGCTGTTGCCCGGGGTTCAACATGACGATGGCTCAAACCGCATTGCAAATCCATGCGCGCGCGCAATCACAACCGGCAGCCTGAACGTCGCAATGAAACAGGAAAAATCACTCAGCGCCCAACACCAGCGACCGTATCGACTCGCGTTTGGGCAGCGCGTGTGGCGCAACCTCCACCCAGCGCAAACCGGCATGTCGCGCATAAGCTGCCGCAAAAGCCGCGGCATCGGCGGCGCCGCCCTCACGCGCGCCGCATTGCACCACCGCAACCGCTTTAAACGATTTGTCGCACACCACGAAATCCGCCACCGCGGCCGCAAGCCGGCGTTGACGCGCCTCGGCCTCCAAACCCGCCGCGCCGACCGACGCATCGACCAGCGCCGCCACGCTGACTTGCGCCAGCACTTCGTGATCGGACAAGGCGGATTTCAGCAGGTAATACAACACCGTCTGCGGCGGCGTCAGCAGACGTTCGCGGATCGCGCCGCTTGCGGGTGGCGCCGAGGCTGGCGTGCGCGCCGCGGGCGTGGCGGCTGAAACGGGCGCGGCACGGGGTGGTGCAAGCCGCGCGGCATCGCCCGGCGCAGCGGATTTTTCAAAGAATTTCTTGAAGCGCTCGGCATGAATGGCCTTGCGCTCGGCCATTTTGCGCCGCGCGTACCAAACGATCCCCGCTATCGCAATGACCGGAACCAGCCAGAACAACCAGGTCAGCATGACTAAGACTAAGTGTTAAGTGTTAAGTGTTAAGTGTCAGCCGCGGGGCGGCCACGCAGGCGACGGCGATCAAGCCACCATGCCAGCGCGGGCAACACCAACAAACCGCCGGGCATCGCCAGCACCAGCAGATACGGGCTTAACGCCGCTATACGTTTCAAATGCACCGCGAGTTGCACCTTGTCATCGCTTGTCCACTGCTGCTTGTTGCGCGGCTTCATCAGCAAGGGCATCAGGCCGCGCACCTGGCTGAACTCCTGCACCAAGCGCTGCCGCTCGCGCGCCGACAAATCACGTATGCCGGTGAATGCGCGTGCAGTGGATTTACCGAATTTGCCGATTTTGCCGAGCCGGGACATCAGTGCCTGATTATTTTTTTAAGCGGTTTATTAACCCTGTGTCCAACCCTGCGCTACGCACCCAGCCATCGACAAAACGCCATGCACGCCACGCAAGCCACGAATAGCGCGCCACACGAAACACGTAACGGCGCCCTAACAACGCCGCCACACCGACAGCAACACCCACCGACCACGGATGCGCCTTGGCATAATGCCCGGCGCTGACCAGCTTATCGCCGACGGCACAGGGCTTTTTGAGCCAGGCGCCATACTGCGCCAATTGTTCGCGCTGCCGGGCGCATTGCAACAGAATGCGCTCTTTGCGTAGCGCAAGCGCTATGTGCTGATCTACCGACAAGACTGGCCGCCTGATCGCCTGCGCGTTAATCGGGTTGCGTCACGCGCGCGCGATCCGCATCCAATTGCGCGAGGCTGGCGGCGAACAGGGTGGATTTCGCTTGCGCGCGCCGGAGCGCCACCAACGCGCACGCCACTCCAGCCGCCAAATACACAAGCGCCACCACGCCCGCGGCCAGCACACGATGCGTATCCCAGAACAGCAGGATCACGAAAAACGTAAAAACAAGAACGGCCAGCGCGAGAAAAAATGCCGCAGCCACGGCAAATAAAGCAATGCCGGTGAGCCGCAGCTTTTCTGCTTCAAGCTCGACTTGCAGCAGCTCAAGCCGCGTGCGCGCCGTGCCAAGCAGCGTCGCCAGCAACCCGCGCAGCGAGCGGAACAAGCCGCCCTGTGCCGCATCAACTTTAGCGGTATCGCTGGACGACGAATCTTGCATCAAGACGGCGAATAATGATTAACGATGAACGATCAACGAATAACAATTAACGACGGCTGATCAGCATGCCAATGACCAACCCCACGCCTGCGGCAATACCCACCGCGTGCCACGGGTGATCGTGTACATACTCGTCAGTGACTTTCGCCGCCTGCTTGGTTTTGTCGACCACCACCTCGGTGGTATCGGCAAGCCGGTCTTTCGCCCGGTGCATGTGCTCTTGCAGACGCTCGCGCAGGACGCCGATTTTCTCGCCCGTCTGGGTGGCAGTGGCACGCAGCAACTCTTCGACATCCGCATAAACGGTTTTGAAATCCTGCACGATTTTATCTTTGGAAACGCCGGCTTCGGTGGTATCGGTGGTCATATTGGCTCCGCACTGGGTGAGGTTAAAACAACACTTGCAAAGCCTACGTTACCCAGTTTCCCCGTTGAAATCAAATGATTTTTGCACTGCAACAGACACCGATGACATCCGCGTTGACAAAATCCTAAATCACTCACAGACTAATAAAATAATACTTTAAAAACAAATACTTAAATAATTTTACCCTTTTAAATCACTCAATCGGGTAATCTCGTTGGGGACATGCGACATACATAAACACCCCATCCCCCCCGGATGCCACGGAGCGCACGTTGGACAAATTCGACCGCATCTACCAACTGCACGACGTGCTGCGCGACCGGCGCACCCCCATCAGCCGCGCGAGCCTGGCGCAAAAGCTGGAATGCTCCGAGCCGACGATATTCCGGCTGGTGCGTATTCTGCGCGACACACTTCGCGCCCCGCTTAAATACAGCGACAGCCTCGGCGGCTACTACTACGAGCGCACCGCGGATGGCGGCACCTACGAACTACCCGGCCTGTGGTTTAACGCCCGCGAACTGCAAGCCCTGCTGCTATTTGAACGCCTTTTGGAAAGCCTGGAGCCAGGCCTGCTGCGCGAACATCTGCAACCGCTCTCAAAACGCATAGACGAACTGCTCAACAACAAACGCCTGGGCCTGACCGAAGCCACCAGCCGCATCCGCGTACTCGGCATGGCCGCGCGCCCCACTGGCGAATGGTTTCACATCATCGCCAGCGCCACCCTGCAACGCCGCAAGCTGCACCTGCGCTACCACGGACGCGAACGCAACGACATCACCGAACGCACCGTTTCGCCGCAACGCATCGTGCATTACCGCGACAACTGGTACCTCGACGCATGGTGCGAACTACGCAAAGGTCTGCGCCAGTTTTCCATAGACAAAGTAAAAAACGCTTTAGAAACAGATACTAAGGCGCAAGACATCAGTGAGGAAAAACTCAACGAACACTACGCCAGCGCCTACGGCATCTTCGCCGGCCGCGCCAACAAAACAGCCGTGCTACTGTTCAGCGCCGAGCGCGCGCGGTGGGTGGCGGATGAACGCTGGCATCCTGAACAGGTTGGGCAATTCCGTATGGATGGGCGGTATGAGTTGCGGATACCGTATCGGGATGAGCGGGAGTTGGTGATGGATATTTTGCGGCATGGGGCGGAAGTGGAAGTCATGGCGCCACCGGCTTTGCGTGATGCCGTGCGAACGCAGCTCGAACGCGCCGTGCAACAATATCCAAAATCCTGATCCGCCAAGGTAATCAAACGCCATGTCCACACTGCCGCTACTGCCCGCCTACACCGACGAATCGCTTGCCGCGCTGAGCCCGGAAGAATTGCTGGAATTGCTGGCGTGCGATGAAGACCGCGTGCCGCGCAACGTCATCGACGAATGCATCCGCCGTGAAGATACGTTCGTGGCACACCTTGACCCCATGCTTCAAAGCCACTCGTGGCAGGATGATGAATCGCAGGGCGAGTGGTGGCGCCTGCTGCATGCAGCCATGATCCTGGGCGCCATGCCGACCGAAGCCGCCGGCCTGCTGCTGGCCGGCCACATGCGCGCGATGTCAGTGCACGACGATGAGAATCTTCAGGAATGGCTGTCCAGCGATTGGCCCGCGCTGTTTCGCAACAAGCCGCCCGGCGTGCTGGCGCAGGTGCGCGCCATCGTCGAGGATCGCTCGCTCAAATGGTACAGCCGCAGCAACGCCATTGACGCCATGCTTGCGATGGAACAACAGCGTGGCGCGGCGGAACTGGACGACGCGTTGGATCGGGTGGCATCCGCGGCACAGGATAAAAGCGACGACCACGACTTCTGCCTTTTCAGCGCCAATGCCTTGCTCGATTTCCCGCAGGCGCGGCACCGGGCGCTGCTGGATGCACTAGCCGAAGAGCAGAACGCCCAAAAATTCGGCGCTGTCTTTCGCTCGGACGACGTGACGCGGGCCTACGCCACCACGCAGGAGCAGCCGCGGTCGCACCCGCGCCATAACGACCCTTGGCAGTTTTACGACCCGCAAACCATCGACCATCGGCAACAACGCTGGGCGGAAGAAGATCGCAAGGCGCTGGAACGCGAAGCGCGTCTGACCAACGAAGAAGAAGACGTAGAAGATATAGAAGACGACAACAATCACGGGTACACC
>JANPOH010000446.1:0-5334 GCA_031427895.1 Betaproteobacteria bacterium | reverse complement strand
CCACGCTCTTCTTTGGGTTTTTCCGCCGGCTTACTTTCCACCTTCGCTTCCGGCTTTGCGGCGGGGGATATCACGGCAGGCTTTTCAGCGGCGGCGCTCACGCCTGACCCCGCCGGCGCGCCATCGCCGGTCGACAATGTCGTGCCGGCGGGGGCCGGCGCTCCCGCGGGCTTGGCGGGTTCATCTTTGAGCGCGGCAGGACTTGCCGCGGGCTTTGTCGCCGGTTTTTCGGCTTCCGGTTTCAAGGGCGCTGCCGCAGGTTTGGGCGCATCGGTCGCGGGTTTATCCGCCACGGGTTTCGCTGCAATCACATCGCCTTCTATGCGATCGAGCTTGTCATCCTTAAAAAACACGATGAACCGGCGCTGCTCAATCACCTTGCCGCCTTTGCTGTAGCTGTAAAAATAATCCCAGCGATCCGCGCGGAATGGATCAACCAGCAGCGGCGTGCCCAACACAAAACGCACCTGATTGCGCGTCATGCCCGGCTGCAACTTCGCGACCATTTCCTGCGTCACCGCGTTACCCTGCTGAATATCGATTACGTGCGCGCTCGTACCGGGTAACATCGGCACCTGCTTGCAGCCCGCCAACATCACTAACGCGCACGCCGCCACGACTTCTTTTACTAAGTATTTGTTTTTAAATAACATTTCCAGGGTTTCAAAGAGAATGGCGGATGTTGATGGCGCAATCGATGCAACATAGACCACGCGATCAGCGCGTGGTTTCCACCATGAATAATTACTAATATCATAGCCCAGCAGGCCCACTCTCCGATAGAGACATCGTTGAACTCCACAGAAAACCTCAAAACCAGCGGCCTCAAAGCGACGCTGCCCCGGCTACGCATACTCGAGCTGTTTGAAAAAAGCACGGTGCGCCATCTGGCCGCCGAAGACGTCTACAAGTTGCTGCAAAAAGAAGGCACCGACACCGGGCTTGCGACGGTGTATCGCGTGCTAACCCAGTTCGAGCAAGCCGGGCTGTTGATTCGCCACCATTTTGAAGCGGGCAAAGCCGTGTTTGAACTCAATCAGGGCAGCCATCACGACCACCTGGTGTGCGTGCAATGCGGCCACGTCGAAGAATTCTACGACGCCGAAATCGAAAAACGCCAATCCGAAGTGGCTGCGGCGCGCGGCTTCAGAATCCACGACCACTCACTGCATATTTACGCCGATTGCTTGCGCGACCATTGCCCCCGGAAAGCCGGGAAAGCGTGAGGCATGAGAGGCCGGGGCGTGAGACATCCATCGTTCACGACCCCGCCTCCCGACACCACGCATACAGCGCATCGTAGATCACCATGCCCTGCTCGAGCATGGCGTGATCGTCGGCAAACGTTCGCGATAACCCCTGCGAAATCGCCAGCAAGCCCGCCGACTGCGGCGTGAGATCCAGCCGCCCGGTATCCGCGCCGCGCACGATTAACGCGAGCCGATCCAGCGCCGACTCCGACAAACGATACGCCTTGATAAACGCATCGAAGCTGCACAGCTCGCCGACGTGCGTGAAGGCCACGTCCGCCACATCGTACGGCACGGCATCGCGCTCGGCGGCAATGCGTTTTACGTCCGCCGCCGGCACATACAAAAACGCCGCGTCGGCATCCACAAAGCGCGTCACCAGCCACGGACACGCGATGCGATCGATCTTCGGCCGCTCGCGCGTAACCCAGCGCGTGGCCGCATCCCTGGGTTTATGTGCAACGGCCCCGCCGCTGCCCTTCCAGCCTTCCTCAATGCCGCCGTCGAGAAAGCGCGCATGGAATCCGGCTTCGCGCAATGCCTTCGCCGCGTTCTGACTGACCTCGTGGCCGTGTACGCAATACACCACCACGTTGCGCGCATGCGGCAGCGCGCGTGACCACCCGGCGACCATGGCGGGATCGCGCCGCAGCGCGCCGTCGATCATATCCGTGGCGCCCAGAAACGCCGGCGTGCGGCGCACGTCAATCACCAGCGGCGGCTGCGCGCCGGCCAATTGTGTTTTCAATTCTTTGGGGGAAATGGCGATATCCATGGCTTCAATATCCTTTCGGTTCAAGATGGAAGCAGCGCTTGGACGCCGGGCGTCTTTGTTACATTGATGCGGCGGGAAACCTGCGTTATCCCCACGGACAAGCAGTTTACCGATGCATGATACCGCGTCAACTGAATAACACTAACTATATGTTTTTAATGATTATTTAATGCTCAACATCTCCGCCGCATGCTTGCGCGTGGTGTCGGTAATCTTCACCCCGCCGAGCATGCGCGCGATTTCTTCGACGCGCTGGGTGTTGTCGAGCACAGTGACTTTGCTGGCGACTTTGCCGTTGCCGATGCTTTTGGCAACCTGCCATTGCTGATCGCCGCAGGCCGCCACTTGCGGCAAGTGCGTGATGCACATCACCTGGTGTTTCGTGCCCAAGTCTTTCAGCAGTTTACCGACGATCTCGGCGACGCGCCCGCCGATGCCTGCATCCACTTCGTCGAAAATCAGCGTCGGCACCTGCGCCACCTGGCTGGTGATGGTTTGAATCGCCAGGCTGATACGCGACAGCTCGCCGCCGGAAGCGACTTTCGCCAGCGGCTGCGGCGTCATGACTTTGTGCGCCGACACCAGAAACTCGATGGTTTCCAGGCCGTGCGCGGCGGGTTCGTCCAGCGCATTCAACGCCACGTCGAACACGCCGCCGGTCATCGCCAGGGTTTGCATCGCGGCGGTGACTTTTTCGGCCAACTGTTTGGCGGCCTTGCGTCTGCCGGCGGTCAATTTTTTCGCCTCGGCCACGCACAGCTCACGTGCGCTGTCTTCGAGTTTTTGCAGCGCATCGGCATCACCCGCGAGTGAAAGCTCATCCAGCCGCGCGCGCGCTTGCGCCAGCCTCTCGGGCAATTGCTCCGGCTCGGTGCGGTATTTGCGCGCGGCGGAGTGGATCGCATCCATGCGCTGCTCGGCGTCGCGCAACCGTTTCGGGTCGAGATCGAGTTTTTGCTGGTAGTGGCGCAGGCCGTAGACTGCCTCCTGCAACTGCACTTGCGCGGGCTCCAGCACGTCCAGCACGTCTTTTAATTTGGGATCGTAATCCAGCAGGTTTTTCAACCGTGCAATCACACCGTTGACCTGCGCGAGACTCGCGCCCTCGCCTTCCGATAACGTCTCCATGCCGAACTCGGCGGCTTCGATCAGGCTCGCCGCGTGCGCCAGACGCGAGTGCTCGGCGGTCAGCTCCGGCCATTCGTTGGCCTTGAAATCCAGTTGCGCCAGATCGTTCACCTGCCATTCGAGGCGTTCGCGCTCCGCGATATACGCAGCCGCGTTGGTCTCGAACGCGCGCCGCCGCTCGGCCTTGTCGCGCCAATCACGATGCAGTTCAGCGACTTTACCGGCCTGCGCTTCGAGTTTGCCGTACGCGTCAACCAACTCGCGCTGCGCCGGCGCGCGCGCCAATGACTGATGCTGATGCTGGCCGTGGATATCCACCAGCATCTCGCCCAGCTCGCGCAACTGCGTCGCCGTCACCGCCGTGCCGTTGATAAAAGCGCGCGATCGACCGCTGGCATCAATCACCCGGCGCACCAGGCACGAATCCCCTTCGTCCGTAAGCTCTTGTTTTTCAAGGTATTTTTTTACCGGCCTGAGGGATGCGATCGCAAACTCCGCGCTCACCTCGGCGCGCGCGGCGCCCTGACGCACCACCAGCGCATCGGCGCGCGCGCCCAGCACCAGCCCCAGCGCATCGATCAAAATCGATTTTCCCGCGCCGGTTTCTCCGGTCAGAACGGTAAAGCCCGAGTCGAACTCCAGCTCCATCTTTTCGACGATAACGAAATCGCGAATAGTGATCGAACGTAACATGCCGCTAATGACTCCTCACGCCTGACGCCTCACGTTTCACGCTTCACCTGTTCCCGATTCCAGTTCAGCTTCTCCCGCAACATCCGATAGTAGCTATGCCCGATCGGATGCAGCAGGCTGACAGTGTGCGGGTAACGCCTGACGATCACGCGGTCGCCTACCCTGAGCGCAAAATGCGAGTGGCTGTCGAAGTGGGCGCGCGCGTCGCCGTCGCTGCTCATGATGATTTCAATGGCGCTGTCGCTGCTGACCACGATAGGCCGGTTAGACAACGTGTGCGGCGACACCGGCACCAGCGAAATCACGCGCAGCGACGGATGCACGATCGGCCCGCCCGCCGATAGCGCATAGGCGGTGGAGCCGGTGGGCGTGGCCACAATCAGGCCGTCGGAACGCTGGTGGTAGATGAATTCACCGTCAATATGCACCGCGAACTCGACCATGTTGCCTTCGATGCCCTTGCTCACCACCACGTCGTTAAACGCCAGCACATCCAGCACGCGCTCGCCGCCGCGATGGATTTCGCCTTGCAGCAGCATGCGGTCTTCGGTGACGCACTGACCGTCGAGAATGGCGGCAATCGTCTCGTACATGGTATCGAGCGAAATGTCGGTCAGAAACCCCAACCGTCCCTGATTCACCCCCACCAGCGCCACGTCGTACGGCGCCAGCGTGCGCGCGATATTGAGCATGGTGCCGTCGCCGCCCATCACGATCGCCAGTTCGGCATCGCGCCCGAGGTCTTCCAGCTCGCGCACCGGGTAGGGCGAATTGACGATGTGCGCGCCGGTCAATTTGTCGATCAACACCATGATGCCGCGCTTGGCCAGAAAATCCGCCAGCTTCAACAGCGGCGCGGCGATCTCGGGGCTGTTGTACTTGCCGATCAGCGCTATGGTTTTAAAGGTTTTTTCCATAACGGCATTTAACCACAACCGGCGCGCAGCGTGAACGGCGCTCCCCCGCACGCGTACACGCAGACGCTTCACTGTTACCCCGCCAACTGGGTAGAATAGCGGCATGTCCACTGCCATGAACGAGCGCGCACAACTGTTGCTGAAAACGCTGGTGGAGCGCTACATCACCGACGGCCAGCCGGTGGGTTCGCGCGCGCTGTCCAAAGTCGCCGGGCTGGATTTGTCGCCGGCCAGCATCCGCAACGTGATGGCGGATCTCGAGGACATGGGCTTTATCGCCAGCCCGCACACCTCCGCCGGGCGCGTGCCCACCGCGCGCGGCTACCGCTTTTTTGTCGATACGCTGCTCACCATCAAGCCGCTGGATAGCGTTGAAATCAACCAGCTAGAAGGCCAGCTCCACCCGGACAACACGCAAAAGCTGGTGACGTCCGCCTCGCAGATGCTGTCAGAACTCACGCGCTTTGCGGGCGTGGTGGTCACGCCGCGGCGCAGCGCCGGGTTTCGCCATATCGAGTTTTTGCGCCTGTCCGAAAAGCGGCTGCTGCTGATTATCGTCACTCCCGAAGGC
>JANPOH010000445.1:0-12269 GCA_031427895.1 Betaproteobacteria bacterium | reverse complement strand
TGCCGGCAATGTCAATTGGATCGCCAAGGGCGCCGACGTGGGTGTGCAGGAACGTACGTTAGCGCCGGGCCAGGTGATACCGTGGCACTACCACACGATTATCACGGACACGACTTACTGCATCGCAGGCACCGTCCAGATCGAGATGCTCGGCCCGATCGAGCGCGTTCTACTCAGCGTAGGCCAGAGCTACGCCGTTCCGACGAACCGCCCCCACCAGATCACGCCCCATGGCGACAGCCCGTGCCGCTTCCTGCTGGTGCAGGGTGTGGGCAAATACGACCGGCATCCGGTGGACCCAATAAGCTGGGCGGCATGACACGGATTGCAGACGATTGCTCTCATGGTTCTGAGTGCCGATTCAGGGGTGTTTCTGAGTCACAGCCAAGTAGCGACTAACGGCCATCACCGGCCAGTCCCCGTTATCTGAAATTCGTAACGATCGCTCATAAGATAGTCAAAAAAACCGACATTCTGCTGTCCTTGGCATAAGCGCGCATAATGGCCGCCTATAAAGGGGTGGGAATGAATAAACGCCGTAAAGTTATTATCACGTTCCCGCGATGGCCATGAAACAGCCACTGATCATGGTGCCGGGCCTCGTCTGCGATGGCGCTGTCTGGGTGCATCAGCGCGCAGGGCTTTCCGACATCGCCGACTGCATCGTGCCAGATGTCGCCCGCCCCGACACCATGCAAGCGATGGCGGCCGAGGTGCTGGCCGCGGCGCCGGAGAAATTCGCCATCGCGGGGTTCTCGATGGGTGGTTACGTCGCGCTCGAAGTGTTTCGGCAGGCGCCGCAACGTGTCACCCGGCTTGCACTGATTGATAGCGGCGCGCGCGCTGATTCCCCCGAGCAGACCATCAATCGCGAGGCCGCGATCGCCAATTGCAAGGCTGGCCGCTATGCCGCTGCGATCGAGAACATGCTCCCGGTGCTACTGCACCCGAACCGGTTGACGGAACCGCTAGCTGATCAGGTGCGGGCTATGGCGGCGCGGATCGGTTCAGACTGCTTCGTGCGCCGGCTTCTCGCCCTGATGAGCCGCACCGATGCTCGCGATCTGCTCCGAGCCGCGAAAATTCCGGTCCGCATCATCTGTGGTCGCGATGACCGCCTGACGCCACTCACCCGCAGCCAAGAGATTGCCGAGATCACGCCTAACGCGCGCCTATCGATCGTGGAGGATTGCGGGCACATGCCACTGCTGGAGCGCCCGCAGGCCGCCACAGCACTGATGCGCGACTGGATGATCTATGGATGATTTAGAGCAGACTTGGCGGATCAGATCCGGCCGCTGAAAGCCGGCTCCGACACCTGCCGCATGGCAATGAGGCTGCACTTAGTGCGGTGAGTTTGTGTAGCGACGGCATAGCCTGCGCCAGACGGCAAGCGAACGGCAGCTTCGGAAAAATGCGACTGGCCGGTACGGGTCGACTCCGGGCATTGCCCGTCCGATTGAGTGACGATTTTACAAACAATGCCGTCTCAATTAAAACGCCGCCCACACCGGTGTCAGCCCATGCGGCAAATCCGGCAGCTTGCCGAGATCCAAATGACTCTCGCCCGGCCCGTGAAAATCCGATCCCGCAGACGCCTGTAACCCAAAGCGCTGTGCGTAGCGCGCCCACGTGGCATATTGATCCGCGGTGTGGCTACCGGTCACCACCTCGACACCCGCGCCGCCCAGATCACGAAATTCGCCGAGCAGGGTCTCGCGCGCGCGGTGGTTGAGCTTGTAGCGCCCCGGATGCGCGATCACCGCCGCGCCGCCCGCCGCCGTGATCCAATCGAGCGCCTGCGACAACACCGGCCACTGGTGACTGACGTAACCCGGATTGCCCGCCGTGAGGTAGCGCCTGAACGCGGCATTGGTATCTTTCGCGTGTCCGCGCTCGACCAGGTAACGCGCGAAATGCGCCCGACTCAGCAAATCCGGATTGCGCGCGTAACGCTGTGCGCCCGCGAGCGCGCCCTCGACACCCGCGCGCTCCAGATCGGCCGCAATGCGTTCGGCACGCTGGTGGCGGCCCACGCGCACCTGGGTCAGTCCTGCGGCGATGCCCTCGTGCAGCGGATCGATGTTGAGCCCGACGATATGCAGCGTCTCGTCCTGCCACGACACGGAAATTTCCACGCCGTCAATGAACCGCATGCCGTGAGATTCGGCTTCGGTGCGCGCCTCGGCAAGGCCGCGCAGTTCGTCGTGATCGGTCAGCGCGTAGAGCTTTACGCCCTGCGCGGCTGCGCGCTTCACCACCTCGGCGGGCGTCAGCACGCCGTCGGAATAGGTGGAATGGCTGTGGAGATCAACGTCCAGCATATGATAAATTATTCAATAAAAACAAATAGTTACGAAACGACGCGCAGCATCATAACAGAAACGTGTTACTGCGGCCTAACGTGACAAACGCGCAAAACTGAAAGCACGGGACGCCGCAACCGTAAGGTTGTAACCCAACGCGCGACCGATACGAATACCAGGAAACACCCCTCCGAAACGATTATGAAACTAACCACCGGCCCGATCGTCACTATCGCAATCAACGCGATCATACTGTTCGTCACCGCATCGGCAAGCGCCGCCACCTGCAACGCCGCCAGCGGCGCGCAACGCGTGGCCGTGCTCGAACTGTATACGTCCGAAGGCTGCGACAGTTGCCCGCCCGCCGACCGCTGGGTTAGCGCGCTGCCCGCGCGCGGCTTCAATGCAACACGTGTCGTCACGCTCGCGTATCACGTCGATTACTGGAACCATCTCGGCTGGACCGATCCGTTCGCGCAGGCACGCTTCACTGAACGCCAGCGCTTCGCCAACAACCGCATCCGCAATCGCACGATTTACACGCCGCAATTGATGCTCGACGGCAAGGATTACCGGCAAGGTTTATCACTCACCGATTTTCAGCAACGCATCGATAGCGCCAACCGTGAAAAACCAGGGGCGGATATCGCGCTGTCCATCACGAGTGCTGCCGGCACGCTGCAGGCTACGGCGCAGGTGAAACTGCATCGCAAAGAAGCGGGCGCAGCGGTCTTTCTCGCGCTCACCGAAAACAAACTCGCCAATCAAGTCAGCACGGGTGAAAACCGGGGCAAACGGCTGGAGCATGATTTCGTGGTGCGTGAATTAGCGGGGCCGTTCACGACGGATGCGGCGATCAACCACCATTTTCGCGTGGCGCCTTCGTGGAAAACGCGCGATCTGTCAGTCGCGGCGTTTGTGCAGACCGCGGCGACGGGTGAGGTATTGCAGGCGCTGGCGCTGCCCTACTGCGCGGGTTAAGAAAAACCGCTAGGCGATAAACCCCGGCCTGTCGTTCCCGCCCCCGACTAAAGCATTCGAGGGCAGGCTCCGGCGGGAGCCATAACACAGTGCCACTTGCGACATAACACCCCCGACCTGCCTTCCCCCAAGGGAAGGGGATACCCGCCTGTGCGCGAATGACATTGTGCGATGGCAGCGACTTATTTACTCATCGTCTTGGCAGCCTGCTTCACCGCTTTAACAATATTGATATACCCGGTGCAGCGGCATAGATTGCCTTCGAGGCCGTGATAAATCTCTTCGTCGGTGGGCTTGGGGTTGTCTTTCAAAAAGCCCGACACCGCCATAATCATGCCCGGCGTGCAAAAGCCGCATTGCAGCGCGTGGCATTCGGTGAACGCCTGCTGCACGGGATGTAGCTTTCCTCCCTTGGCCATGCCTTCGATGGTGGTGATCTCCGCGCCGTTGGCTTGCCCGGCCAACACGGTGCAGGATTTCACCGCCACCCCGTTCATGTGGACGGTGCAGGCGCCGCACTGGCTGGTGTCGCAGCCGACGTGCGTGCCGGTGAGTTGCGCGTGATCGCGAATCAGGTTGACGAGCAGTGTGCGGTCTTCAACATCGTATGCGTGTTGCTTGCCGTTGATTTTGAGTTCGACTTTGGCCATGTTATTTCCCCCCGGTTTTTGAAGACGCGGTCGTAACCGCTAGTTTCGCGACCGCTCTTTTGGTCATTACTTTGGCGAGATTGGCGCGATACTCTTTCGTGCCATGCATGTCCTCGTTCAGATCAGTGGCATCGACGGTCAGCCCTTCGATGGCTGCGGCGCTCAATTTTTTGCCCAACGCGGCTTCCGCCTCCTTCCAGCGGAACACGCCCGGCCCTGCGCCGGTAATCGCCACGCGCACATCCTTGCCGCGTTGCGACACAAACGCGCCCGCCATCGCAAAACCCGACGCCGGATGCGGAAACTTCTCATACGCCGCTTTGGCGGGCACCGGGAACACGATCTTGATGATGACCTCGCCCGCACCGAGCGCGGTGCTGAACAAGCCCTGAAAAAATTCGTCCGCCGCGATTTCGCGTTTGCTGGTGACGATGGTGGCGTTCAACGACAGCGCCGCGGAGGGATAATCCGCCGCCGGGTCGTTATTTGCCAATGATCCGCCGAGGGTGCCGCGGTTACGCACCTGCGGATCGCCAATCTGGCCGGCGAGGTACGCCAGCGCGGGAATGGCCTTTTTCACCACCGCTGATTTGGCGACTTCCACATGTTTGGTGGCGGCGCCGATGGTGAGCTTGCCGTCCTTCACCTCGATGCCCGTCAGCTCGGCGATGCCGCCGATGTCGATCAGGTGCGAAGGCTGCGCGAGACGCGCTTTCATGGTGGGGATCAAGGTCATGCCGCCGGCGAGCAACTTGGCATCGGCATGCGCGGCCAGCATGTCGCCGGCTTCCTTGATTGATTTGGCTTTGACGTAACTGAAGGTATGCATGATCTGGATCCTTAGTGTTTAGCTGGTTGTGCTTTGTTTTTCTGAATGGCCGCCCACACTTTCGACGGCGTGAGCGGCATGTCGAGGTGTCTGACACCCAGCGCGTTGCACACCGCGTTGACCAGCGCCGGCAGCGACGCGGTACAGCCCGACTCGCCCATGCCCTTGATGCCCAGCGGGCCCAGCTTGGACAGCGTGGTGTACTCTTCCATTTGAATGGCTTTGAGTTGCCCCGCGCGCGGCATGATGTAATCGCTGAAGCTGCCGGTAATCATCTGCCCGGAATCCTTGTCGTAGACGATGTGTTCGCCGAACACCTGGCCCATGCCCTGCACCACCGCGCCGTGCATCTGCCCTTCGACGATGGTGTGGCTGACGATATGACCGCAGTCATCCACCGACAGGTACGAAGCGATGTCGGTAACGCCGGTTTCCGGATCGATTTCCACTTCGGCGATATGGCAGCCGTTGGGGTAGGTCGAGGTAAACGTGGCCTCGCCGACCACCGACAGCTTTTTCGTCGCCGCCAGTTGCGCCAGGGTGATTTTTTTCTTGCTGTCTTTCGCCGAAAATTCGCCCTTGGCGTAGCTCACCTGCGACGGTTCCACACCGAGGTCTTCCGCCGCCAGCGATTTGCCGGCGTCGATCAATTTGTTGGCGGCGATGTGGCACACCGTGCCGGCGCCCACCATGGTGCGCGAGCCGCCGGAGTGGTTGCCCACCATGGTGACCGAGCGATCCGCGTCGCCCTGGCGCACCTTGATGCGCTCCGCGGGGATGCCCAGCGCGCTGGCCGTCACCATCGCAAACGAAGTTTCGTGGCCCTGCCCTTGCGAGTGCGAAACCGTATGCAGCGTCACGATGCCGTCGGTGCCGACGCTGACTTCGATTTCATCACACGGGTAGGTGCCCGCGCCGGTGGGCTCGATCACCGCCGACATGCCGATGCCGCGCAGCTTGCCTTTTTTGGCGCTGGCGGCGCGGCGCGACTCGAAGCCCGACCAGTCAGCCAGCGTCAGCGCCTTGGCCGACAGCCCCGGCAAATCGGCGATTTCAATGGTGGAACCGGTGGCGGACTTATACGGATATTCGTTTAGCGGAACGTAGTTCCTGCGGCGCAGGTCCGCCGGATCCATGTTCAGCTCCAGCGCCGCCGCGTCCACCGCGCGCTCGATGGCGTAAGCGATATCGGGCCGCCCCGCGCCGCGATACGCCGCCACCCAGCCGGTGCTGGTCAGTGCTACCTTGAAGTGCCCATACAGCGCGGGAATTTTATACACGCCATTCATGCAGGTGGTGGCGTTACGAATGTGTCCGGCCGGGCCGATGGGCGACAAATACCCGCCTTGATCGGTGATCCAGTCGATGCGTAAACCCGTGAACTGCGCGTTTTTATCCATCGCCAGCGTGGCGGTAATCAGGTTGGCGCGGCCATGCGTGTCGGTGAGAAAACACTCGGTGCGCGTGGACACCCACTTGATCGGACGCTGCAACGCCTTGGCTGCCATCATCATCGACACGTATTCCGGATACACCATGCTGCGCTGGCCGAAGCCGCCGCCGACATCCTGAATCTCAACGCGGAATTTGTCTTCGCCGAGATTGGAATAGATGGAGAATTGCTTGCGCGTCATGTTCACGCCTTGCGAGGGCGTATGCACCACGTAACTATCGGAATCCGCCTTGTATTCGATCAGCGCGGCGCGCGGCTCCATCGGGCTCGCGGTGACGCGCGTGCAATCAACGGTGATCTTCGTCACATGCGCGGCCTTGGCGATGGCCTCCATCGTTGCCGCCTCGTTGCCGCACTCGGCTTCGACCGGGCAATTGCCGGGCACGTCATCGTGCAACTGCGGTGCGCCCGGTTTCAAGGCTTCCACCGGATCGACAATCGCGGGCAAATCCTCGTAGACCACTTCGATCAGCTCGCAGGCATCCTGCGCCGCCAAGTGCGAATCCGCGATCACCATCGCCACCGGGTCGCCGACAAAACGCACTTTACCGATGGCCAGACACGGCCGATCCGGCACGCGCGCCTTCATGCCCCCCTTACCGGTGGGCGGCAGAAAACTCGCCGAACGCAAATAGCCGGCCGCCTGTGCGTCAGCGCCGGTGTACACGCCGACCACGCCTTTGACCTGACTCACCTTGTCGAAGTTGATCGACACAATGCGCGCATGCGCGCGATCGGAGCGCAAAAAACACGCATGCAATTGATCGGGCGTATTCCAATCGGAGGAATACTTGCCGTTGCCGGTAATCAGGCGCATGTCCTCGAATCGCGAAAGCTGCGCGCCGCCGACGTTGAAGAGTTGAGAATGCTGCTGTGAGTCCATCCGTGCCTCGCCATTATTACTGTGATTTATGCTTTAAAACCATATACTTAGTGACGACGCCGCTGCCGCGGCATCAACCGCAAAGGGTTATGGAAGTTAGGTTCGTGCCGTGTCGGGGCGCTTTGACTTACTACCCCGAGTCGCCTGCCTGTGTATTCTACCGTGAGAATTCGCCGTACTCACGCATCGTGACGGCACCGTGACGACAAGTCGCACACCGCCAAAATCCATTATGTGACTTCGACATCCGCAGTGTTGACGCTTACTGGTATTGTCGAAGCAGCACTTAATTTCCGCCGAAAATCACAATAAAAGCATGGCTTTGCCTTCAGACTCCAACACCCCCGCGCGCGTCTCCGCGCTCGCGCCGTTCAGCGTGCGCAGCTTTCGCTTTCAATGGCCCGCGGATCTGGCTGCATCGTGGGCGTTCGAAATGGAGACCATCATCCTCGGCTGGTATGTGCTGGTGGAAACGCGCTCGGTGCTGATGCTGACGTTGTTTGCCTCGCTGCAACACATAGGCACGCTGCTCGCGCCGATGTTCGGCGTGATGGGCGATCGCGCCGGGCACCGCAAGGTGCTGGTGCGGATGCGCGCGGTGTACACCCTGCTGGCATTGACGCTGATGACGCTTGCCTACGGCGGCCTGCTCACGCCGGCGTATGTGCTTATCATCGTGGGCATCATGGGTCTGGTGCGCCCCTCCGATATCGGCATGCGTAATGCGCTGGTCGGCGCCACCATGCCCCCGGACAAACTGATGGGCGCCATGAGCATCCAGCGCACCACGCAGGACACCGCCAAGATCGCCGGCGCACTGACCGGCGCGGGCCTGGTGGCGCTGCTCAGTATCGGCGCGGCCTACACCGTGGTCGCGACCTTATATGCGCTGAGTGTCATGTTCACGCTGAAAGGGGCCACGCCGGGGGCCGCCGCCGCGCGCCATCGCGCGGCGGAAAACACCACGCGCGCCTCACCGCTCACCGACCTGCGCGCGGGCCTCGCCTATGTATGGAACACCCCGCTGTTGCTGGCGTCGATGTGCCTGGCGTTTTTGCTCAACTGCACGTCGTTTCCGATGATGCATGGCCTGATGCCGGTCATGGCCAAAGAGATTTACCACACCGATCAAACCGGCCTCGGGTATCTGGTGGCGATCGGCGGTTTCGGCGCGCTGATGAGCTCGGTCATCATGAGCCGCATCGGTCACCGCGTGCGCCCGGCGCAAACGGTGCTTATTTTCAGCGCGAGCTGGCTGCTGTCGCTGATGTGTTTTGTAAACACCACGCACCCGGCGGCGGGCATTCCGTTTTTGCTGCTCGCCGGGCTGTCGCAGGGCATGAGTCAAATCGCCATGGCGACCATGCTGATGCGCCATTGCGACGAGCGGTTTCGCGGACGCCTCATGGGCATCCGCATGCTGGCGATCTACGGCAACATACCGGGCCTGCTGCTCGCGGGCTGGCTGATACCGCGCATCGGCTACCCGTTGACCGGTACTCTCTACGGCGCCACCGCGCTGGTGTTGCTGGTGATCGTGGCGGCGCGCTGGCGGGCGCAATTGTGGCGGCGGGATGCGGCGGCGAATTCGTGATAATCCCCGTCGAAACGGAACTGTGGAGCATCGATCATGAAGCGGCAAAGAACCTTCATCACCAAGGCGATTGCGGGAATGCTGCTATCGGCGCTCGCCGCCGAGGCATGGAGCCAAGCCTCCGCGCCCTATCCCACAAAGCTGGTGCGCGTCATCAACCCGGTGGCAGCCGGCGGCAATCAGGATGTCGTGGCGCGCGCCTATGCCGAACAGTTCGGCAAGCATCTGGGCCAGCAATTCGTCGTCGAAAGCCGGCCCGGCAACAGCGCGATTGTCGGCACGCGCCTGGTCAAGAGCGCCGCGCCCGACGGCTATACGCTGCTGGCCATCTCCAACACCTTTGCGCGCACGCCGGCGATGATCAAGGATGCGGGCTACGATCCGATCAAGGACTTCGCCGCGATTTCCATGACCAGCGACACGCCGCTGGTATTCGTCGTCAACCCGGCGCTGCCGGTGCGCACGGTGAAGGAATTCATCGCGCTCGCCAAACAGCGCCCCGGCGAAATCTCCAGCGGCTCATCGGGCGCGGGCTCCACCGGCCACGTCGCGGCGGAGATGTTTTCGCGGCAGGCGGGCATCAAGCTGCTGCACATTCAATACAAAGGCGCCGCGCCTGCGGTGATCGATCTGGTGGGCGGCCACGTGATGCTGCGCTTCGATCAGGTGAGCACCTCCCTGCAGCACATCCGCGCGGGCAAGTTGCGTGCGCTGGGCGTCACCACGCGCAAACGCGCGGCGCTGTTGCCCGATACGCCAACCATCGACGAAGCGGGCTTGTCGGGCTTTCAGGATTCGACATTCAACGGCCTGATGGCCCCGGCGGGCACGCCGCGCACGGTGCTCGACCGGCTGCGCGCCGAGGTGGCGAAAGCTGCCGCCATCCCCGAACTGCGTAACCGCTACGCGGACATCGGCGTCGACCTGGTGAGCAGCAACACACCCGAGGAATTCGCTGGCTTTCTGCGCCAGCATATTGACGAATTCAGTCGGCTCGCGCGCGAAGCGGGCATGACCGCGAATTGAGGCGGATCCCGTGACGCCGTGATCCCATGCTCTCGAATGGGCCGGGGTGCGGGTGCCCGCGGTGGTGCCTATCGCCGGATCGCCACCGGATGTTTCGCGCTTTCAATCGCCACCTCGGCATCCAGCAGCTCGATCAACTCGCGCACCCACCGCTCGCGCAGCTTGCGCCCGATAAACACCATGCGCGTGCGCCGGTCGGGCGACGGCCAGCGCGGCAGCCACACCGGCGCGTGATACACATGCTGCACGCCGTGAATCACGGCGGGGCGTTGCGGGTCTTCCAGCACATTGACGATGCCTTTCATGCGGAGCAAATCCGCGCCGCAATTTTCGGCCAGCGCGGAGAGTAGCAACGGCAGCGTCACCGCGCGCAGCGGCTCGTCGCGCACGATGCAAAAGCTCGTGATATCGTCGGCGTGGTGATGGCGCTTGTGCTGGTGTGCGCCGCCGTCGTGCGCTCCGCCGTCGTGCGTGTCAATCTGGTGCGCGAGCCACGTGCCGACATCCGGGTGTTTGCCCATGACGTTGTAAAAGCCGCAATCGAACAACACCGCCGGCGGGATCGCGCCGCGCACGGCTTCGACGATTTGCGCGCCGGGGTTAAAGGTGGCGAGACGCATCTTGATGGCATCCGTTTGCGCGCCATCGAGATCGGTTTTGGTGATGACAATACGATCCGCCACCGCCGCCTGACGGCGCGACGTTTCGTGCTGGTCCAGCGTCGTCAGGCCCAGCAGCGCATCAACCGTCGCAATCACGCCGTCGAGCGCGTAGACGCCGATCAGATCGCGCTCCGTCATCAGCGCATGCAGAATGGGCGCGGGGTCGGCCAGGCCGCTGGTTTCGATCACCACGCGCTCGAACGGCGGCACGGTTCCTTGCGCGCGCCGCGCCGCCAGGTCACTCAGCGTCAGCGTGAGATCGCTACGCACATTGCAACACAAGCAGCCGTTGGAAAGCTGCACAAAACTTTCCTCGCTGGTCTCGATCAGATCATGGTCCAGCCCGACCGCGCCGAATTCATTGATGATGACAGCGGTGCGCCCCATCGCCGGATCGCGAATAAGGCGCGCCAGCAGCGTGGTTTTGCCGCTGCCGAGAAAACCGGTGATGACGGAAACGGGGATCATGGGGGCGTTGAATTTAACCACGGAACACGCGAAACACGCGGAAGAACCTCGCGCATGGATTTTTTCCGCGTATTCCGTTTGTTCCGTTTGTTCCGTGGTGAATCGGGTTTGACGTTGGGCTTCCTTTGTCAGCCCAACCTACCACTTCGCAAACCAGGCTCATGACTCCACCAACGCCGACACCATCCGCACCGCGCTCCCGCGCTCCACGCCCAGCGCTTCACGCGCCGCCGCGAGCAACCCTACGAGCGAGCCGCACGCACGCGGGCGCAGTTCGCGCACACCGCCGGGGGCATCACCCGCCGCGCGCCAGCGCGCGAACCATTTGAACGGCGTGTCGTCGCCGGCGCGCTCTACCCACACGACCGCGCCGCTGGTGGAATGTATCTCCGCGATCACCGGCGCGTTACCGGCATGCACCGTCCCCGCGACTTGCCACAGCGCCAGACTGTCAACGAAAAATGCGCGCAGCCTGTCGTCATCCACGGTTGCTATTGAACGACTCACAACGCCGCGCCAGCGCGGATTTCTTCGGAAATTTTGCGCGGCAAAAACTTGCCGTCATTCAGATCGCCAAGAAATTGCCCGCCATCGACCACCACTTTGCCGCGCAGCACGGTCGTCGTGGGCCACGCCAGCATTTCGTGCCCTTCCCACGGCGAGTAATCCGATTCGTGCAGCATCTCCTTGGTCAGCACAAAGCGCCGCGACGGATCGAGCACCACGATGTCCGCATCCGAGCCAGCCGCCAGCGCGCCCTTGCGCGGATACAGCCCCATGATTTTCGCCGCGTTGCTCGACACCAGATCGACAAAACGTTCCAGCGAATAGCCGCGCCGCCCCACCATCTCCGAGTACATCAGCGACACACGCGGCTCCACGCCGACGTTGCCGCCGGTGGTGTCGTCGACGCGTTTGCCCTGTATCTTGTCTTTCAGCGAGCAGCACACCTCGTCGGTGGCGACGGTGTGGATGGTATTGTCGAGCGTGCCGGCCCACAGCGCATTTTGATCGGACTGCGCCTTGATCGACGGGTAGGTGTGATAGATCTGGCCGTTCGGGCGCTTGTAATCTTCCGACGTGTACATCAGGTATTGATGCAGCGTCTCGCCATACACCGGCAGGCCGCGCCCGCGCGCTTCGCGTATCGCTTCCACGCCGAACGCTGCACTCACGTGCATGAAGTAAAGCGCGATGCCCGGCACGTTTTTCGCCAGCCCCAGCACGCGGCGGAACGACAAATCCTCGGACATGGCGTTATGCACTTCCGCCATGTTCTCGAAACCCGCGCGGTTTTCGCGGATCACCTTGTCGTACATGTGCATCACGATATCGTTGTCTTCGCCGTGAATCACGCACAGGCCGCGCTCCTGCGCGACCACCTTGAACACCTCCCAGATGTCGCCGAAATCCACCA
>JANPOH010000444.1:0-6815 GCA_031427895.1 Betaproteobacteria bacterium | reverse complement strand
TCACCGGCTTGCCGCCAACAAAGCCGGTGCGATATTTGACGTCGACGCCGTAGGCGCTGGTGTCCTGCGAAATCACCAGCAGCTCTTTCACGCCGGCCTTGACCAGATTGTCGGCTTCCTGCATCACGTCGCCGATTGGGCGGCTGACCAGATCGCCGCGCATCGACGGGATGATGCAGAAGGTGCAGCGGTGATTGCAGCCTTCGGCGATTTTTAAGTACGCATAGTGTTTCGGTGTGAGTTTAATTCCCTGGGGGGGAACCAGATCGATGTGCGGGTTGTGCTTGTGCGGCAGGTGCTTATGCACGGCGCGCATCACTTCGTCGGTGGCGTGCGGGCCGGTGACGGCGAGCACTTTCGGGTGCGTTTGCTTGACGATATCGCCCTTGGCGCCGAGACAGCCGGTGACGATGACCTTGCCGTTCTCGGCCAACGCTTCGCCGATGGCGTCGAGCGATTCTTCAACCGCCGAATCAATGAAGCCGCAGGTATTGACCACCACCAGATCGGCGTCGTTATACGACGGCGAGATCAGGTAGCCTTCGGCGCGCAGTTGCGTGAGGATGCGTTCGGAATCGACCAGCGCCTTGGGGCAGCCGAGCGATACAAAACCGACTTTTTTTGCGCGCATGAATCAACCTCTGACGAGGGTTGGGGTGAGGGTAGGGAACGGGTCAAGCCAATGGGCGATCCATTTGGCGGATACCGTCCCCTCACCCTGGTTCTTTCTCCGCCAGCGGGGAAAGAGAATAAGATTATTTGGCGTCGCCGCCGTCTTTAGGCGGCGTGCTTGCGGCGCCAAAGCCCGCAAACGGAAAGCCGCTGAACATATTGCGCGTTTGATCCTGCATTTTGTTCTGCATTTCGACAAAAGCGTTCGCGCTTTGTTCGAGGTAGCGGCCCATCAGGCCTTGTATCGCGGGCCCCTGCATTTTGACGAATTCGTTCCATGCCTCGGTGTTCAGCATGGGATTCGCGCCGTAGAGCTGAGTGGATTGCGACTGCATGCGCTTTTGGATATCCATGAAGGTGGTCACGTTCTTTTCGAGAAAGTTGCCCATCATGCCCTGCATGGCGTTGCCGTAAAAACGGATGATCTGCGACAGCATGTCGCTGGAGAACATCGGCGTGCCGGCGGTTTCTTCTTCGAGAATGATTTGCAGCAGGATGCTGCGCGTGATGTCTTCTTTGGTCTTGGTGTCTTCGACACGGAACTCGGCGTTTTCGAGCACCAGCTTTTTGACATCGGTCAGCGTGATGTAGGTGCTGGCCTCGGTGTCGTAGAGACGGCGGTTTGGATATTTTTTGATTAAACGTGGCTGTTGAGCCATGACGCACCCCGGCAGAAGAGACGGCGCATTATTTCAGAAAAGGTGCTGCAACGCAATGGAAGTATTTAAAAAATACAATAAAAACAAATAGTTAGCGTGTTCGTTCTGCGTGACGCGGGGCCGCAATGCGTGAGGCGTGAGGCGTAAAACCCGTCCATAGGTATTCGCCAGCCGCGAAACGGGGTTGCCCCTCACCCCTCACGCGCCGTCACTGCATGTGCTGCCCGCCGTTAATCGCGATATTCGCCCCGGTGACAAACGCGGCTTCATCGGAGCACAAATACGCCACCAGTCCCGCGACTTCTTCCGGCTTGCCGAGTCGGCCAAGCGGTATCTGCGGAATGATTTTGCTGTCGAGCACTTCCTTTGGAATGGCCATGACCATTTTGGTGCCGATGTAGCCAGGTGAAATGGTGTTCACGGTGACGCCCTTGCGCGCGTATTCCAGCGCGGCGGCCTTGGTGAAGCCGTGCATGCCGGCCTTGGCGGCCGAATAGTTGGTCTGCCCGAAGGCGCCTTTTTGTCCATTCACCGACGACACGTTAATCACGCGCCCCCAGCCGCGCTCGGCCATGTTGTCGATGATCGGCTTGGTCATATTGAACACGGAATCCAGATTGGTGTGCATCACGGCATCCCATGCGGCTTTGTCCATTTTTTTGAACGTGGTGTCGCGGGTGATGCCGGCGTTGTTGACGAGAACGTCTATCGGCCCGCATTCGGATTGAATTTTCGCCACCGCCGTCTGGCACGACTCGAAATTCGCCACGTCAATTTCATAGGCCTTGAAATCAAAGCCCTGTTTTTTCATGTCGGCAAGCCACGCATCGCGCTTGGTGTTGCCGGGCGAGCAGGTGGTGATGACCTTGTAGCCCATGCGCGCGAGTTTGATGCAGATGGCTTCGCCCAAACCGCCCATGCCGCCCGTGACCACCGCAGTACGTTGTGTCATTACAATTCCCTTGTTGTTTAAATACCGTTTAAAAACAAATAGTTATCTACTTTTCTGCATTCAGGCGCGCAGCCTTTTCGCGCACATAGCGCCCTGGCGCCGCTTCCAGTTCAGTGTAACCCGCGCCGCCCAGCGTCACGCGCGCGGGGATTTTCTTGCCCGCATGCGGTGCGAGCCAGGCGCTCCAATGCTTCCACCAGCTTCCGGGGTGTTCGATGGCGCCGGCAAGCCAGGCTTGTGCATCGGCGCCTGAGGTGCTGTTTGTCCAATAGCTGCGTTTGTCTCGCGATGCCGGATTGATAACACCGGCGATGTGCCCGCTGCCGGCCAGCACAAAGGTTTGTTTGCCCTTGAGCAGCGGCGTGCTGGCGTACGCGGTTTTCCACGGCACGATGTGATCCTCGCGCGTGGCGAGCAGATACGCGGGCGTCGTCACGCGCGACAAATCCAGCGGCACGCCGCACACCGTGAGCTTGCCGGGCACGCGCAGATTGTTTTCGAGATAGGTGTTGCGTACGTACCACGCATACATCGCGCCGGGCAGATTGGTGCTGTCACTGTTCCAGTACAGCAGATCAAACGGCGGCGGTGTCTTGCCCTTGAGATAGTTGTTGACCACGTAATTCCAGATCAGATCATTGGCGCGCAGGCTGGCGAAGGTGATCGCCAGTTCGCGGCCTTGCAACAGGGCGCCGTTGGCGCCTTCGGCAACCGCGTGCTCACGGCGCTGCACGTAGGCTTCATCGATAAACACCGACAGCTCGCCGGTATCGCAAAAATCGAGCATGGTGGCGAGCAGCGTGACGCTGGCGACGGGGTTCTTGCGCTTCGCGCGCAGCACCGCAAGGGCCACCGCGAGCAGCGTGCCGCCGAGACAAAAGCCGAGCACATTGATGGTCTTTACCGCGCAAATTTCGCGCATGGCGTCTATTGCCGCAACCACCGCCGATACATAGTCATCCCAGGTGACCTTGCCCATCCTGGACGGGACGTTGCGCCACGACACCATGAACACCGTATGACCCTGTTCCACCGCATAGCGAACGAGAGAATTCTCCGGCTGCAAATCGAGAATGTAAAACTTGTTGATGCACGGCGGCACCATCAACAGCGGTCGCTGGTGTACCGTTGCAGTGGCGGGACGATACTGAATCAACTGCATCAATTCGTTTTCGTGGACCACCGCGCCCGGCGTAATGCCGAGATTGCGCCCAACCTCGAACGCGCGCTCATCCGTCATCGACACCATGCCCCTGGGCAAATCGTCGCGCAGGTTTTGCAGCCCTTGCGCGAGGCTCGCGCCATGCGTCTCGGCGGCGAGCTTGAGCGCCTCCGGATTGCTCCAGGCGAAGTTAGCCGGCGAGGCCGCGTCGATCCACTGGCGCATCAGAAAGGCGGTTTTTTTCCTTTCGTGGGTATCTTGTTCTGCGCCGCCGGCGAGCGTGGTCAGCCACTGCGAGGTGATTAGATAGGATTGCGACAGCCACTGAAAGTAAGGCGTACGCCACTCAGGCCCGCGAAAGCGCCGGTCCGCAAGCGGCGCCTCGGCGGTATCGGTGACATCAGTTGCAGGCGGCTCGGTCATGCGTGTCCACAGCGCCAGTTGCCGCGCGTACCACGCTTGCTGCATCTGTTGCCAGCGCTCCGGGTCGCGCACGTAATCCGCCGCAAGCTGTTGCAGCGCCGCGGTGGAATCGAGCGGCCCCTCGCCCTGACTGAAAGGCTTTTGCACGCCGGCCAGCAGTTGCCGCCAGCCATCGGCCAGTGCCTGCCAGTTCGTGTCGGTCGGGGAAGTCACGGTAGGGGTTCAATACAATCGTTTATAGGTGAACGATTGCAATATCTTTATGCAGATTGCCCGCCGGGGGTTTTAACAACCCCTGAATTTTCGTCCAGTCATTCGGAAACCAGTTCAACATTTCGCGCTTGTTAGCGTCGAGCACGCCGTACTCGGTCGCGGAAAGTTCGGCCACGATGGCATCCATCTTCTCGGACAATACGCGCGAATCCGGATCCAGATTACGAATCAGCGCCAGACCCGTGGGATGGGTCGCGATGGTGTGAATTTCCAGATCGGGACGATACTTCTTCAGCGCCAAGATCAGCCGCCACACATCGCCGCTCCAAAAGGTGGTGATGCGGTCGCGTTCCGCGGTCTTGCGGTCCAGGGGATAGCAGTCGTGGATCAGCACGATCGCGCTGCGGGCGCAATTGCGCTCTATGTGCGCGAAATCGCGCAGCGCGAAATCAAAATGATGCATGCCATCAATAAACGCCATTTCAATGCGGCGCCCGCCGAACTCGGCAAGCACGTCATGTTGATTGAAAAAGGTGTCGCTGGTCATGGCATGGATGCGCGCGTTCTTGCCCAGGGTGACGCGAATGTCCGGTGCCGGATCAATGCCTATGGCAGCGGTGCTGGCATCAGCAAGCACCAGGCTTCTGCCCTGAAAGACCCCGATTTCAAGGTAGGTGGCAGGCTTGAGATGCTGGTGTATCTCCGACAGCACCTGGGCGTATTGAGGGCCCGGTAGCGCGATCACGGCCTGCAGATGGTGCGCTTTTACAAAATCCGAGCTTTCCTTTAAGGCTGTTTCGCAATAGGTTTGGGCCGATGCCATGTTGCCGAGTGCGTAATGGCACAGTGCGGTATGGTAGGCGAGCTCGGCATTGGTGGCGCCCTGCGCTTCGGCCGTGTGAAAAGCCGCCAGCGCTTCGGCGTTACGGCCGGCGTTCAATGCGACGAGCCCACAATAAAATGACGCCTCGGCATGATCCGGTTGCAGGGTAAGTACCGTCTTGGCGGCATGGTCCAGGGCAACCAGATCGTTCGCGGCCAATGCCGATCGGGCCGTGGCGAGCGAATCATCGATCGACTCGACACTTCGTCCGGCAAACAATTGCTTGAGGAGTTTTATCAATATCATGATTTAAATACCGCGCGGCATTGCGGTGGCGCCGCTGTGTCAGTGGAACTGTAGCAGGGTTGCCATGATTGCGCGTGCCGCCTACCCGTGTACGACTTCTCCGACAAGCCAGATAGTGGCGATGCCGAGGGCGATCAGCGTGACTTGCTGGATGGTGGCGCGTATCTCGGGGCGCCGATGCAGGCCGGGTATTAAATCAGCGACGGCGACGTAGAGCATGCTGGCGATGGCCAGGGCGATCAGGGTATTGATCCATTGTTCCATGGTCTGCAAGGCGAAGTAGGCGAGCACGCCGCCGACCACCATTGCGGCGCTGGACAGCAGGTTGAGCGCAAACGCCTGCTTTTTACTGTAGCCGGAGTGCAGCAGGATCAGGAAATCGCCCACTTCCTGCGGCACTTCGTGGGCGATGATGGCGAGCGCGGTGACGATGCCCAATTGCGTGTCGGCGAGAAATGCCGCTGCAATCAAGACGCCATCCACGAAGTTGTGGAAGGTGTCGCCGATCAGAATCATCATGCCGCTGCGACCGTGGTCATGATGGTGCGCGGCTACGGCTACCGGGGCGGGGGCGTGCGTATGTCCTTCGTGCGGATCGTGCGCTTCGCATTCTTCGATATGGCAGTGCCGCCACAACACGAGTTTTTCGAGGATAAAAAACAGCAGCAGCCCGCCGAGGATGGTGGCGGCGGTGGTTTGCAGGTTATCGGAGCTGTTAAAGGCGTGCGGCAGCAGTTCAATGAATACCGCGCCGAGCAACGCGCCCACCGCATAACTGATGAGGATCGGTATTTGCGCGGCGCTGGCGCGCGCCGCGACCAACCATGCGCCGAGCACGGAAGCAATGCCGCCGACGATGGTTGCCGTAAGTATCCAGGTGAAGGTGGTCATGAGTGCAGCGTGAGGCGGGCGGTGTGAGCACCGCCAGCGTGACAGCAGAGGAAGGCGCGATTATACGTTAATTCAATGACTTAGTTCGCTGTTGCAGTGTGGATTTCGCGCCGATTATTGCCGCCAGATCAGCGCCGCCATGCGACCGGTAATTTTGTCGCGGCGATACGAATAAAAGCGTGCCGGGTCTGAGTAAGTACACAAACCGCCGCCGTAGATCTGCGCTGGCGTCAGCCCCGCGTGCCCCAGCGAACGCCGCGCCAGCATGAACAGATCGGCCAGCCATTTGCCTTGCGCGTGCGGCATGAATGCCGCCTGCGCGTCCGCATCGGCGGCGGTGAAGGCGTCGTAGACATCCTGCCCGACCTCAAAGGCGGAGGGACCGATGCCGGGGCCGATGTATGCCAGCAGATCCGCCGGGTCGTCGCCCGCTTCCTTGAAGACCTGCACGGTACTGACGATGACGCCGCCGGCCAAGCCGCGCCATCCCGCGTGCGCCGCCGCCACGCGAGTGCCCGCGCGGTTAGTGAACAGCACCGGCAGGCAATCGGCGATCATGATGGCGCAGACGGTGTTTGCCTCGCGCGCGAAGCTGGCGTCGGCGTCCGGGCTATCGGTCAGGCGATCCGCATCGACCACGCGCGCGCCATGCACACGAGGAACCGCGTCGAGGGCCGTCTCGAACTCCGCGCGCACACGCGCGAGTTCCGCCTC
>JANPOH010000443.1:0-18639 GCA_031427895.1 Betaproteobacteria bacterium | reverse complement strand
GGTTGCGCCGCCGTTCCGCCAGGCCGAATTCGACATTCTTTACGGCGAAGGCATTTCGCGCGAGGGCGAGATCATCGAACTCGGCGTGGAGCATAAATTCATCGAGAAATCCGGCGCCTGGTACAGCTACGGCAAGGATCGCATTGGTCAGGGCAAGGACAACACGCGCGAATACCTGAGAGAGCACCCCGCGATGGCCGAAGAAATTGAAGCCAAAGTCCGGGCGGAACTGGGTGTGAACGGCGCCGGAGGCAGCGTTGCGCCAGCAGCCGCCGAAGAAGACGAAGAAAAATAGCCCGCCGCCCCCGTCACTGCGCGCGCGCGCGCTGCGCCTGCTCGGACGGCGCGAGTTTTCGCGACAAGCGATTGAGGGGAAGCTGCGCCGGTATGTTACCGGCGCGACGGATGTGGATACGGACGCGGACGCGGACGTCGACACTACGTTTGGTGCGGACGCTCCCTCCGCTCCCTCCGCCGCCCCCACGCCTGCCGATTTGGCTGCGCTGCTCGACGATCTCACCGAGCGTGGCTGGCTGTCCGATGCGCGTTATGCCGAAGCCCTGGTTCGTAAGCGCACCGGCAACTTCGCGCGCCGCTCCATCGCGCAGGAACTCAAACGCGCCGGGGTGGATGAAGAAGTCACCGCCGCCGCGCTGACGCAGAATCCCGAAAGTGATCCCGACGAAGAATTTGCCGCCGCACTGGCGCTGTGCCGGCGAAAATTCCGCCGCGCTCCCGTCGATCAGAAAGAAAAGGCGCGGCAACTGCGATTTTTGCAATCGCGCGGGTACGGCATCGGTCTTGCCTTGCGTGTGCTAAAACACAGCGCCAATCAAGGCGCCTCGGATCTGGAATAACGATCACCCACCTCGACACCGCAATCCGGGTTCAACTGCACTAAGGGCTCGTTCATCAATAACTTGAACATTTTACTCGCTGGTCTTGGGCGCACTGCGTCGTTGCAAATCGCTTGTGTGACGCGCCACACGGCGCGCTTCGCGCCCGGCAGCGCATCCCAGATCACGTGAACGCTTCACCGCGGAGGTTTCGCGGAGAAGCGCCGCGATTTTGAGGGTTTTCAGAGGGTTATCAGAATTTTGATGCGGCGCGCTCCACTTGCGCCTCAAGAATCGCAATCATCGCAGCGGCAGACGTGCAGCTTGCCGCGATCATGGCCCGCCGCCAACCTGCCGATGCTGCCGCATTTACCCGTGCCAAGCGGATTAAAAGGATACACCAAATCGGACGTTTGCAACGTAACGCCCGATATTGCACATTTATGCACATCTATCGGCGCGGCGCTGGCGGCGTGGCACTTGAATTTTTCAAGATTACGTCCAAAATAGAAGCCAATGCGCGGATTCAGTGTTTCTTTTTCGATTGTACCCGGCGCTTTTTTGAGTTATGTTGAACCATGGCAGGCAAACAACGCGATGACACAGTACTGGAGGCGCAACGGGTCAAGACCAAGCCGCCGCCCATGTTCAAGGTCATGATCCTTAACGACGATTACACGCCGATGGATTTCGTGGTGCTTGTCTTGCAGAAGTTTTTTTCGTTGAGTCGTGAAAAGGCGATGCAGATCATGCTCAAGGTGCATCGCGAAGGCATGGGGGTGTGCGGGGTGTATTCCAAGGATGTCGCGGCGACCAAGGTGGATCAGGTGCGCTCGTACGCCAAACAGCACCAGCATCCGTTACAGTGCATGATGGAAGAGAATTGAAATTGATGAGGGTTGTTAGAAGGTTGTTATTATGTCGCAAGCCGTTAAACGAAACGTTAAACGAAAGTATGCCACGCAAGCAAAGTAAGGAACGCCAATGATCGCTCAGGAATTGGAAGTCAGTCTGCACATGGCCTTCATGGAGGCGCGCCAGAAGCGCCACGAGTTTATTACCGTGGAGCATTTGCTGTTGGCGCTGGTGGATAACCCGTCCGCCTCCGAAGTGTTGAAGGCCTGCGCCGCCGACGTCGATGATCTTCGCAAGCAGTTGGCGGATTTTGTCACCGAACACACGCCCATCCTCGCGGGCGATGAGGTGGACACGCAGCCCACGCTGGGTTTTCAGCGCGTGATTCAGCGTGCCATTTTGCATGTGCAGTCGTCCGGCAAAAAAGAGGTGACCGGGGCCAATGTGCTGGTGGCGATATTCGGCGAAAAAGATTCGCACGCGGTTTATTTCCTCAATCAAAAGGGCATTTCCCGTCTCGACGTGGTGAATTTTATTTCGCACGGCATCGCCAAAACGCCGCAGGCCGCGCCCGCCAAGAGTGAAGAAGCCGAATCTGAACAGGAAGCCCCTGCCGCCGGCGGCGCTCTGGAGACATACACGCTGAATCTCAATGCGCTGGCGCAGCAGGGCAAGATTGATCCCTTGATCGGTCGCGACAAAGAGCTGGAGCGCGCGATTCAAATTTTGTGCCGCCGCCGCAAGAACAATCCGCTGCTGGTGGGCGAGGCGGGCGTGGGTAAAACCGCGATCGCCGAAGGCCTGGCAAAGCGTATTGTCGAACTGGCGGTGCCCGATATTTTGCAAAACAGCACGGTCTACGCCCTCGACATGGGCGCGCTGCTGGCGGGCACCAAGTATCGCGGCGATTTCGAGCAGCGCCTGAAAGCGGTGCTTAAGCAGTTGCAGGAAAACCCGCACGCGATATTGTTTATTGACGAAATTCATACCTTGATCGGCGCGGGCGCGGCATCGGGCGGCACGCTGGATGCCTCCAATCTGTTGAAGCCGGCGCTGTCTAACGGGCAACTTAAATGCATCGGCGCCACCACCTATACCGAGTTTCGCGGCGTGTTTGAAAAAGACCATGCGCTGTCGCGGCGCTTCCAGAAAATTGATGTGCTGGAGCCCTCGGTCGAAGAAACCGTGCAGATACTCAAGGGGCTCAAGTCGCGCTTCGAGGAGCATCACGGCGTCAAATACATGGCGGCTGCCTTGACCGCCGCCGCTGAACTGGCGGCGCGTTATATCAACGACCGTCACTTGCCCGATAAGGCGATTGATGTCATCGACGAGGCCGGCGCCGCGCAGCGCATTCTGCCGAAATCGAAACAGAAAAAATTCATCAGCAAGCACGAGATCGAAGAGGTGGTGGCGAAGATCACGCGCATCCCGCCGCAGACGGTATCAAGCGATGACCGCAATTCGCTCAAAACACTGGGTCGCGATTTGAAGGCGACCGTATTTGGTCAGGACAAGGCGATTGATGCGCTGACGACCGCGATCAAAATGGCGCGCAGCGGTTTGGGCAATCCGTTAAAGCCGATCGGCAGCTTTTTGTTCTCCGGGCCTACCGGCGTGGGCAAGACCGAAGTCGCGCGCCAATTGGCGTACGTGCTGGGGGTGGAGTTGATTCGCTTCGATATGTCCGAATACATGGAGCGTCACGCGGTGTCGCGCTTGATCGGCGCGCCGCCCGGCTACGTGGGCTTCGATCAGGGCGGCCTGCTCACCGAGCAAATTACCAAGCAGCCGTATTCGGTGTTGCTGCTCGACGAAATCGAAAAGGCGCATCCCGATATTTTCAACATCCTGTTGCAGGTGATGGATCACGGCACGCTCACCGACAATAATGGACGCAAGGCCGATTTCCGCAATGTGGTGATTATCATGACCACCAATGCGGGTGCGGCCGAGCTGTCGAAAACCACCATGGGCTTTGCGCCGGGCAAACAGACGGGCGACGAAATGGGCGAGATCAAGCGCCTGTTCACGCCGGAATTCCGTAACCGGCTGGACGCGATGATTTCGTTCGCCGCGCTCGACCGCGAGGTGATCCTGCGCGTGGTGGATAAATTCCTCATGCAGCTAGAAGACCAGTTGCATGAGAAGAAAGTCGATATCACCTTCACCCAGGCATTGAAGGATTACCTGGCGAAGAAAGGTTTCGACCCCGCGATGGGCGCGCGGCCGATGGCGCGCCTGATTCAGGACACCATCCGCAGCGCGCTGGCCGACGAATTGCTGTTCGGCAAGCTGGCCGGCGGCGGCAAGGTGACGGTGGATCTGGATGCGGACGACAAGGTAAAGCTGATATTCGCCGAAGAGAAAAAGGCGGAAGCCAGCGTGGTTTGAGGGCGCGACTGGTGAAACGACAACGTAATACCCCGGCGCGTCCGGGGTATTTTTCTGGAGCGCGCGATATTGTTGCTATACTGATTTATTGCAAATTCAATAAGGAGTTTTCATGACTATTCATTGGACAGGCGCGTGTTTCGTGGTTGCCATGGTTATCGTGGCGGCGGGCGCCGCCGCGCCCGCGCTGGCGCAAGGTGCCAATCCCAATTCCAATAACGCACGCGCGCTGGCGGCAACCTGCTTTACTTGCCACGGCACGGAAGGTCGCAGCGTGGGCGGCGTGCCCCCGAGCATTGCCGGACAGAGCAAGGCATCGCTGTTGCAGCAACTGCTGGATTTTAAGGCAGGCAAGCGTCCGGCCACGATCATGCATCAGCTCGCGAAGGGCTACACCGACGCGCAGCTTGAACAAATCGCCGGCTACTTTGCCGCAGTCAAACCCTGAGCCGGTGAGCGGAGACAGTCATGACAATTTCCAGACGTGAATTCATGCAGTGGGGTACGGCATCGGGTGCGATGACGCTGGCGGGTTGCGCGAGCACCGGTAGCGGCGGCGCGGGGCGCGTAGTGGTCATCGGCGGCGGCATGGGCGGCGGCACGGCGGCCAAGTACGTAAAAATGTGGTCGCCCGACATTGACGTGACCGTGGTCGAACGCGAGGCGGGTTTTATTTCGTGCCCGATCAGCAATCTGGTGCTCGCGGGCAATGCGACGATGGAACAGATTACGACCGGGTATTCCGGGCTCGCGAATCGCGGCATCAACGTCGTGCGTGACAACGCGGTGGCGATTGATCCTGCCGCGAAAACGGTGCGTCTCGCGGGCGGTAACACGCTTGCCTATGACCGGCTGATCGTGTCGCCCGGCGTGGATTTCATATATGAAACGATTCCGGGGCTGAGTAACGCGGCGGCGCAAGCGCAGGTATTGCACGCATGGAAAGCCGGGGCGCAAACGCTCGCATTGAAGAAGCAACTCGAATCGATGCGAGACGGCGGCGTGTTCGTCATGCATATTCCGCTCGCGCCGTACCGCTGCCCGCCGGGGCCGTATGAGCGCATCTGCCAGGTGGCTGATTACCTCAAGCGCGCCAAACCCAAATCGAAAATCATCGTACTCGATTCCAACCCGGATCTGGTGTCAAAGGCGGGCTTGTTCCGCGGCGCATGGAATGGCCTTTACAAGGGCATGATTGATTATCGCCCCAATAGCGAAATAGCCGACGTTGACGCGAAAGGCATGACCATAAAATTGCAATTCGGCGATGTCAAAGGCGACGTGCTTAACGTGGTGCCGCCGCAGCGCGCGGGTGATATTGCGCGACAGGCAGGGTTGATAAACGCGAACAATCGCTGGTGCATGGTCGATTGGCGGACCTGCGAATCCACTGCAGTGCAGGGCGTGCATGTGCTGGGCGACGCCACGCTGTCGGCGGCTGCCATGCCCAAATCCGCCAGCATGGCCAACCAGCACGCCAAAGTGTGCGCCGCAGCCGTGATCTCGCTCATCAAAGGGCAGCCCGTCAATCCGGCGCCGATGATGATGAACACCTGCTACAGCTTCGTCGATGCGAAAAACGTGATCCACGTCGCGTCGGTGCATGCCTACAGCGAGGCGGACAAGAGCATGATGGTGGTCAAAGGGGCGGGCGGCCTGTCGGATAAGCCCAGCGAACTCGAAGGCGCATATGCGTGGGGCTGGGCGAAAAACATCTGGGCGGATTCTTTGATGTAATGACGTAGGTATTTGTTTTATATAGAGCGCGCCGTGGGTTATGCTCGCTTTGTGTGGGTAATGAAGGGTATTAGAAGAAATGAGTTGGGGTCACATGGCAGATCTGTCAGCATTTTTTCTCGCGAGGGCAAGCCCGTATGGCTGACGGAGACATTGTGTCGAAGATCATTCCAGTGTTTGCGCTGCAGGGGGACGCGGCTCATGGGCCAGGCAGGTCTGCGCCGGATACCGATCCTTGGTGGTCCGCGCTGGCATTGGGCGCAGCCGGACTGGCTTGTGCGGTAAAGCCCGCTGCGTCGAGCTTTGTGTGCGCGCCGCCCGCCGCAAATGCCAATGGCTCGGTGATGTGAACGCCGGTAGACGATGAAAAACTGACCTATTCGTGCTGCGATTCGCTGCGGCAGGGTAAAGAATTCGGCGAGTCGAAACGGCGCGCCATAGAGCAATGCCTCGCGCCATTCTCCTCCTCCGTGGCACGAGGATTTTTCAGCCGGCCGCCATGCGGCTGGTTTTAATGGTGTTATACCAATTCCATTTCATTAGAGCAATAATTAAGGCGTCCTATCAACCTTGTGAGAATGGAGTATTACTTCACTATTGAAATAGAAATGGAATTACGTGTTTAATCCTGGAGTCCGGGTAAGTTAGCGCCGGGCGCTGCTGTTCTTGCCGGCGACTACTCTGTGCGCTGCTTGCGTGGTGGAATCAGCACGAGCGTCAGCACAACAATCGCAGCGAACACCACATACAGCACGGTGAACACCCATTCCGGCGCGCTGAAAAACATCAGTTGATGCACCCAGCGCGCGATAAAACTTTTATCGTGCGCCACGCCGCGCAGCGAATTTTCCCATTCCGTTAGCGGGCATACGATACCGAGCAGGGCTTCGCCGGCGACGAACACAATCGCGGCCAGATGCGCGAGGCGAAACTTGAGGTTGCGTATCCAGCGCCAGCCGTGCCACGCGCCTGTCCACGTCAGCAACAACCCGCCGACGACAAACAGCACGAACAGAAAGTGAACGATCAGGATCGCGTCTGCGAGCAGCACGCGCATGCGGTACGCGCGTCAGTTACCGAGCGCCACGGGCCGCTTGCGGTCACTCACCCATTCGCTCCATGAGCCGGGGAATAGTCGCGAGCCGGTGAGGCCGGCGACTTCCATTGCCAGCAGGTTGTGGCAGGCGGTGACGCCGGAGCCGCACTGATGCACCACGCTGGCGGGTGCGTGGGCGTTGAGCACGGCGGCGAATTCTGTTTTTAGCGCGTCCGCTGCTTTGAAACGACCGTCGTCCGCGAGATTGTTTTTGAAGGCTCGATTGAGCGCGCCTGGTATATGCCCGGCCACCGGATCGAGAGTCTCGTTTTCGCCGCGAAAACGGTCGGGGTTGCGGGCATCGACGACGCGAAGTTTTTTGTGGTCGAGATTGGCGGCCACTTCATTGGCGCTCACGGCAGCCTGCGGACTGGGATTCGGGTTGTAGGTTGTCGGCTTGATGACCGGCGGCTCCGTGCGGACGCGATGGCCGGCCTTGATCCAGGCATCGAATCCGCCATCAAGCACGGCGGCTTTGGCGTGGCCGACCCAACGCAGCATCCACCACATTCGCGCGGCGTAGACGCCGCCCGAGCCATCGTAGGCGACGATTTGTTTGCTGTTGTCGATGCCGAGTGCGGCCAAGCGCAAGGTAAACGTAATCGGATGCGGCAGCGGATGGCGTCCGTTGATGCCGGTCTTGGGGCCGGACAGGTCTTCGTCCAGATGCAGAAAGCGTGCACCGGGAATGTGCGCCTGGGCATAGGCGCGGCGTCCGGCTTCGTAATCCGCGAGATCGTGGCGGCAGTCGCATACGATCATGTTCGGGTCGTCGAGATGGGCAGCCAGATCAGTAACCGAAATCAGCGTGGTGAAACTCATCGAAAGCCCTTGCAGAAAGGTTGCGCGGGAGGCAAAGGTAATCGAAAAATATTCCGTTGCAAAGCGCGCTACGTGAAAACGGCGGCGAAGATACTGCGTTCGTCGCCGTTAACTATTTGTTTTTATTGGGAAATTATATTTTCTGTCATGCCGCCCGATGCGGTTCAATCTCGCGCCACAGAAACTCATGAAAATGCTGCATGCCATCTTCCATCGGCGATTGATACGGGCCCGCGTCGGTGGCGCCTTGCTCGTACAGCGCGCGGCGCCCGGCCGTTATGCGATTGATGATTTCGCGGTCTTCAATCGCGGTTTCACGATAGGCGGCTTGTTCCGCTTCGATGAACTCGCGCTCGAACAGCACGATGTCTTCGGGGTAATAAAACTCCACCACGTTGGTGCAGGCTTCGGGCCCGCGCGGAATAATATTGCTCACCACCAGCACATGCGGATACCACTCGACCATCAGCGCGGGGAAATACGTCAGCCAGATCGCGCCGTGCGCCGGTGACTGGCCTTCGCTTTGCCGCAGCACCTGTTCATGCCAGCGGCGATAGATATCGCTACCGGGTTTGGCGAGGCCGCGTTTGACGCCGCAGGTTTGCACGCTGTGCCAATCGCCGAATTCCCATTTCAGATCGGCGACATTCACAAAGCCGGCAAGGCCGGGATGAAACGGCTCGACGTGATAGTCCTCAAGATAGACCTCGATGAAGGTTTTCCAGTTGCAGGCGTACTCCTCGGTTTCCACGCGGTCGAACATAAAGCCGGTGAAATCGAGGCTTCCGGTCGCGCCGAGCGAGGCCAGATCCCGCGCGGTATCGCGACGCCCCGCGAACAGCAGGCCGTTCCAGTTTTGCAGCGGCGTTTGCGCCAGATCAAGGCAGGGGTTTTGCGGAAAGTGCGGCGCGCCGAGCAGTTTGCCGTCCAGCCCGTAGGTCCAGCGGTGTAGCGGGCACACGATATTTTTTGCATTGCCGCGCCCCTGCAACATGATCGCCTGACGATGACGGCAGATGTTGCCGAGCAGCGAGACGCCGTCGTTGTTACGCACCAGCGCGCGCGCGTTGTCCGCCCACGACAGCGCGTGATAGTCGCCCGCGTTCGGCGCGAGCAATTCGTGGCCGGTGTAGTGGGGGCCTGCGTCAAACAGCAAACGCTTTTCGAGTTCGTAAATACGCGGATCGAAATACCAACTCACGGGTAGTTGCGACGTGGCGGCCTTACCGAGGGCAGTGGCGAGGGCGGTGGCGCTGGAAAGATCAGTCATGCAGTGGGCGGAGAAGCGTGAGGGCGAGGCCGATGAAAATGTAATCAGTATGTGTGGTGTAAGGGACTGATTTTCAAGACTTTTAGGCCGAAAAGAGGGGCTATTCTTCCCCAAGTCCCCGCAAAAAGCAACGGCAAATCCGCCTCACTTCGCAACCTTATGTTTATAAAAAGAAATATCTCCGTAGTGTGTGACTACCGATTCCCCGGTGTTATCTGTGTCGGTGGCGATGCTGATGGCGGAAATGGGCGGGGCATTTTCGCCGAACGCGGCTTTGAAATCGGCGGCCACGTCGCGCTCGACCGTGAGCCACTGGTTGACGCGGGCGGCGCCGCTTTCGACCACGATCATGCGCACGCGGCTGGTGTAGCTGCTCTCGACGATGGTGCCGGCGGGCGCTTTGCCGTCCCACACGTAGCACAAGGTCGCGGCGGGCAGATTCGGATCGTGCAGCGCGCGCGCCAGGCGAATTTTCGTGCGTTCCACAAACGATAACTTTTCCAGCGGGTAATCGAACATCACGTACAGGCGCGCCGGATAATCGTCGCCTTGCCGGGTATGAATGTCGCTGGTTTTGAGCACGTTGGAAATCTTCCAGCGCCATTGGAGGATGGGGAAATCCGCGGGGTTTACCCGGATGCCGCGCGTCAATCCCGAAGCGGCGGCGGCGGATTCGGCGCGCAGCACGGTGACGCCGCTGTCATCCGCTAGTGTGTAGCGGGTGTGGTTTTTTACGCCGGACAGGTTTGCCGGCTTCCACGGCTCCGGCAACGCGGCGCCCGCTTGCAGCGCGGAGAATGCGGCGACCCGCAGGGTATCGAATTGCGCCAGCGCGGCAACCGCAACGCATCCGGCGGCGATGGCGATGGCCAGGCGGCTACGCCAGCGGCGAATTGTCATGGGCAATCAACTGTTCCGACCAGCGGCGGTAGTCTTCGGGGCGGTCGAGGTCCCACAGGGTTTCGAGTTCGCGCCGGCGCCAGCCGAGCGATTGAAGCCGTTCACGCGTGACGGCGAGCACGCTGTCGCCGCCCCACGCAATGCCCTCGAACAAGCGCGCATCGCACCGCGCGAGGCCGATCAACACATAGCCGCCGTCTTCGGCAGGGATCAATACGGCGTCGTTGCCCCCTTGTCCCTGTTCCAACGCCGCATGTGCATCGCGCAGATGTTGCGCGGTGAGCACCGGGCAATCCGCGCCGATGATGATGACCCGCGCGTGGCGCGCGAGCCCGTCCTCGAACGCGCGGCACATCCTGGCGCCCAGATCGCTACCGCGTTGCGGTACGAGCGCGACGCCGAAGTGGCGGCCGCAGTCCTGTAAAAAGGCGTCGTCAATATCCGGCGCGCCATGCAACTCCACCGGGCCAAGGCCGGCATCGGTGGCGGTTGCGAGCGTGCGATGCAGCAACTGGCGGTGCAGCGCCGCCGCGCCCTCGGCGCCCAGCGCGGGTATCAAGCGCGTCTTCACCTCGCCCGCGCGCGGCGCCTTGGCGAAAACGATTACCAGCGCGTCACAGCTTGTGGGCGGCATAATGCTTCGACAAATCATCAGGGTCGGCGCCCAGCCAATAGTGAAAACGCAGCCGCCACATCAGGAAAATCGTGCGCCACGCGCCGTGTTTTTCCCAGCGGCGGCCCGACGCGGTGATGCGGTGGCGCAACGACAGCGGCTTGCCGAACGCTTTGAGTTTCGTGGTGAGTGCAATGTCTTCCATTAACGCAATCTCCGGATATCGCCCCACCGCCTCGAACAGCGAGCGGGTGATGAAAATGCCTTGATCGCCGGTGGCGATGCCGGTTACGCGCGAACGAAAGTTCATCATCGCGCCGATGATGCGTAACAGCGGATGTGTTCCGCTCAGCGTGACATCGAAGCGACCCCAGGTTTTTCGCGCACGGTAAAGGCCATCGACGATCAACTGATCGGCCGCTACCGGCAGCCGGCAGTCGGCGTGTAAAAACAGCAGTAGATCGCCGTGCGCCTGCGCCGCGCCGACGTTCATTTGCCGGGCGCGGCCCCGCGGTGCGTTAACGACTTGATCGGCGAGCGGGCGCGCAAGTTCGATCGTGGCATCCGTGCTGCCGCCATCCACCACCACGATTTCCACGCCGCGCGCGCGCAATGGCGTCAGCGTTTGCAGCGATGCGGCAATACTTTCAGCTTCGTTTAGCGCGGGGATGATGACCGATAACATACGCGGTTACTTTTTGGCGTCGTTAAGACCCCAATCATAATCCAGATGCCGGATCTCGGCCTTGCCGTCGCGGATGATTTTTTGCTGCTCGGCAGCGTCGGTAAGCAGGTTCGCGTATTTGGCGAAGAAACTTTCCAGCGTGGCAAACCCCTTGTGCCCTTTGCGAAAATCGCCGCCATACCATGGTGGGGAGTCGAATATTTTCGACACCTCCAGCTTGCCGTCCGCACTCATGCGATTGCGGGTGCGGTCGGACATGAAACGCACGGTTTGTTCTTCCAGTTGCCGGTCGATGCGCTCGCCGACGTAGGCTTCTTCGCGCAGCATGGGGCAGCCTATTGACGCGCAATTCACCGCGAAGTGGATGCGCGGATCATCGTAGCTGCCTGCCACGCGGATGGTGTCGTGCTCGATGTTGTCGAGCGTCATCTTGCGGCCAAACAGGTTGATGAAGTTGTCCTTGAACGGATTGCCGAACAGCTTGCCGTAATCCCACACCGACTTGATGTTGGGGTAGCGCAGCAGGATTTTTTCCACCATGTTGGCGTTGTAGGCGTTGATGAGAAACGCCAGTTGCTGGTTTTTGTTCCAGCCCTTGAATTCGGCCTCGCTCACATTCGCCAGCGCTTCGCGGTAACTCGTGAGTTGCGCGCGATCCGCTGCCATGCCCGCGTAGCGCAGTTGTGACGCTTTGCCGCCGTCGATCAAGGCCACGTGTTTTTTCAACAGTGTGGTCCACGCGGCGTGGCTGTGGTCGAATTGCGCCAGCGCCGCCGTGGCGGCGAGCAGCCACAGTGCGAGTGTTATAACTACTTGTTTTATAAGCATTTTATACCTTACGTTCTAGTGATGTTCCACCGGCGGCGCGGCTTTGGTGCCTTGCCCCAACAAGCCGAATGCGGAGCCTATAACCGCGCCGACACCACCCGCGCCGCGCCGCCAGTCGTTAAACGCTGCTGCAAACGTCAACTGCTGCTGCGTCGTCTGCGCTTTTTTCCACACGCCCGCCGCGTACTTATTGGCCTCGCCCAGCGTCGGATAAATGTGAATGGTGCCGAGTATCTTGTTCAAGCCGAATCCGTGTTTCATTGCAGCGACGTATTCGACCAGCAGGTCGCCCGCGTGTTCCCCGGCGATGGTGACGCCGAGGATTTTGTCGCTGCCCGGCGGCGTAATCACTTTTACCAGACCATGGGCTTCGCCGTCGGCAATCGCGCGATCCAGATCGTCGATGCCGTAGGTGGTCACCTCGTGCGGAATGTTCTTTTCTTTGGCCTCGGTTTCGTTCAACCCGACGCGCGCGACTTCTGGATCGGTAAAAGTACACCACGGCACCACCGAATAATCGACCTTGAATTTTTTCAGATTGCCGAACAGGGCGTTGACCGCGCAATACCACGCCATGTGCGCCGCTGTGTGGGTGAATTGATACGGGCCGGCCACGTCGCCGCAGGCGAAGATATTCGGGTAAATGGTCTCCAGATATTCGTTGACTTCAACCACGCGCTGCGCGGGGATGCCGAGTTCCTCCAGACCATAGCCTTTAAGGTTTGCCACACGCCCCACGGCGCAAAGGATTTCGTCGAAGGCGATGCGCTTGTCTGCGCCGTTGTTTTCCACGACCAGGAATTTTTCGCCGTTCTCCATCACAACCTGCTTGGCCTTGTGATTCACCAGTACGTTGATACCTTCGGCCTGAAAGCGTCTCATCACCAGAGCGGAAACTTCCGGGTCTTCGCGGATCAAAATGCGCGGCGCCATTTCCACTTGCGTGACTTCGGAACCAAAGCGCGCAAAACACTGCGTGAGTTCGGAACCGATGGGGCCGCCGCCCAGAACCACCAGGCGTTTGGGCAGCTTGCGCAGATTCCACACGTTGTCGGATGTCAGCGGGTTGGCTTCCGCCAATCCCGGAATCGGCGGAACGAAGGGCCGCGCGCCGGCGGCGATGACGATGTTTTTGGTGGTGAGCGTTTTATCGCCGGCATCCGTCTTGATTCTGACTTCCCACGGCGACACGATTTTGGCTTCGCCCTGCACGCAATCCACGCCCAGGCTCGAATAACGCGCTACTGAATCGTGCGGCTCGATGTCTTTGATGATGCGCTGCACGCGCTCCATCACTTCCGCGAAATCAAACTCGGCGCTCGCCGAGCGAATGCCGAACTCCTTGGAGCGTTTCACATGCGACAGCAGCTTCGCCGAGCGGATCAGCGCTTTTGACGGCACGCAGCCGGTGTTCAGGCAATCGCCGCCCATGTTGTGCCGCTCGATCAGTGTGACCTTGGCTTTGACCGCGGCGGCGATGTACGAGGTAACCAACCCTGCCGAGCCCGCGCCGATTACCACCACATTGCGATCATACGAAGCCGGGCGCGTCCATTTCGCATATACCTTGCGCGCCTTGAGGGCGTCGAGCGCTTTTTTCGCGATCAGCGGAAACAGGCCGAGCAGCACGAAGGCGAATATCAATCCCGCGCCGATTTTGAATTCGCCCAATTGCGTGCCTGCGTAAACATAAACAAGAGTGCCCGCCAGCATGCCGAACTGGCTCACCCAATAAAAAGTCACCGTCTTGATCGATGTCAGCCCCATCACCAGGTTGATGACAAAAAACGGAAACACCGGCACCAGCCGCAGCGCGAACAAATAAAACGCGCCTTCCCTGGCAACGCCGTCGTTGAAGGGTTTTAACTTGTCGCCGAATTTGTTCTGCACCCAGTCACGCAACAAAAAGCGCGAGGTGATGAAGGCCAGTGTCGCGCCCACCGACGAGGCGAACGACACCAGCACCGTGCCCCACAGCAGGCCAAACACCGCGCCGCCCACCAGTGTCATGATGGCCGCGCCCGGCAACGACAGCCCGGTCACCACCACGTAAATGGCGAAAAAAATCAGCCCGGCTTGCACCGGATTGGCAGCGACGTAGGTGTCGATCACTGCGCGTTGAGACTTGAAATAGTCGAGACTGAAATACTGTTTCAGGTCGAAAATAAAAAACGCTGCGATCGCGGCGGCGATGATCGCGAAAACCAGCAGTTTGCTTTTACTCATGGCGGATCCTTGGACTTTGCGTCAGGCAATGGTATTTGGTCGGGTTGCGTCGCTATTGCTTACAACGATACGGTTGGCGTCGGCGACAGCATACGCCGGGCCACCGACTATCCGTTGATAGTATGAGATGTGGCCCGCGCTGCCAGGGAGCCAGTTGGCGAGAAACTCGTGTTGCCAGCGCGCGTGATCGTAATCTACGGCGATGGCTTCGAGATGAATGTCGCCGATGCGGGTGCCGTAGAGTGCCGTTTTTAAGGCCGGCGTTGTCGCGATGCGCGTGATCAAACCAAATTGCGTGCCAGCAAAATTGGGCATGCCCGCCGCGCCATTGTTGAAAATAGCGCAGGGCGCAGATGCGGTATTGAGGGTGAGCGCTACCGGCAGGCAGGTGTGGCTGCTGGCGACTATGACGCACTGTGACGTAAGTAATTGTTTTAAAACAATATTTTTCTCTCCCTCATAGGCAAGCCGCTCCTGCGACAGCGACCATCCCGCAAGCGACGCCAGATCGCCATGCACTATCGCCACGCGCACGCCGCCGACGTCGGCCACCAGGTTCATCGGCAGCGCCGCCAGCCGCGCGCGCAAGTCCGCGTGTCGCCTCGCGGTCTCGCGCAGCGATTGTGCGATGGCATTCGAGCGTGCGACTTCGGCATCGTCTACGTTGTCCGGGTAGCCGCAGCCGCAACCGGCATCGCTGTGGTCGTCCGCGATTTCGGTCTCGACGTTGCCTCTGAGCGCGTGATGACGCAGCACTTCGCTGTTGATCGCGCGAAAACCCGCGTCGTCGATGTTGAACCAGTTGAAGTCGCCGTTGAACGCCAGCGTCACCGGCGCGGGCTCGGCTGCCGCGAGCGCGAGCACTGCTTCCAGCGCGGGCACGTTGCCGTAAAGCCCGCCGATCACATACAGCGTATCAGCGTGAAAGTCCGCCGGGCGCGCGAAATCCCGCGGCGCATAACGGTAATGCAGCGGGCAGCTACGGCCGGGCTGTACGCTCATATTCATGGCGGAATCCGTCGGTGTCATGTGGGCCGCTACAGGATGTCGTGGCGTATTTTACGGCTCAACGCATCGAAGGCCGCCACCAGCGCAATGATCGCCAGCAATATCGTCGCCAGCCGTCCCCATTGAAACAGCGATACCGCTTCGGACACCAGCAGGCCGAGGCCGCCGGCGCCGATCAGCCCCAGCACGGTGGAGTCGCGCACGTTGAACTCCCAGATATATAAATGCACCGACAGCCAGCGCGGCACCAGCATGCGCCCCAGGCCGTAGACCAGCGTTTGCAGCGGCGACAGCCCGAGCGCCGCGCCGGACTCCATCAGGCGCGGATCGACCGCCTCAATGGTTTCAGCGTAGAGCTTGCCGTAGGTGCCGAAGGAATGCGCGGCGATGGCGAGCACCCCTGCCATCGGGCCCAGGCCGATAATGCCGACGAAAATAAGGCCGAACACCAGGGTATGCACCGACCGCGCCACGCCCAGCGCCGCGCGCGCGCCGCTGGCCAGCCACCAAGGCAAATGCAGGTTTTTCGCGGCGGCCAGGCCAAACGGCAACGCCGCCATCGCGGCGATAAACGATCCGAGCGTGGCGATCTTGAAGGTGGTCCACACCGCGGCGGCAAGCCCCGCGAGAAAGCGCGTTTCCGAGGTGCGTTCATTCTCCACCCGCAGCAGCGTGCCGTCGTCGGAGCGATATTCCAGCCGCTCGTTGCCGTACCAGACGTTGAGAAAACTCGGCCACGAAAATTCCGCCGCCGTGCGTTGGAGGTTTTCCCATGGGCGGCGGCCGAACGAGAGATCATCGCTCAACGCAAACTGCACCAGTACGCCGCACAGCAGCAGCGCATAGATCCACAGGTACAGCCGAAAGCGGTTGATGGAAAAGCCGCCGCTCAATACGCTACCCGGAATTTCACTTTTTTACCGGCGTGAGTTTGCCGGTGGCAAGCCCCGCGTCGCGTATCGGTTTGTAGTAGCTGTTGTCTTTTTTGACGAAGCCGGTGTAGCGCGCGGGCAGCAGCTTGGGATTTTCTTTCAACTCGGCGCCGATGCCTTCCAGCGCCTGCCGCAGTCGCGCAATCAGCGCCTTGTCCTTGAACAATTCCGCACTGACCGCCAGCGCATCGTTGGGTAGCGGCGCCGAGGTCCAGAAAATGCGGCTGTCTTCGGCCTTGATTAACCCGTCGGCAATCATCGCGTCGCGGTTGCGGTTGTAGTCGGCGCCTGCGTCGAGTTCGCCGCGCACCACCTGCGTTTCAATCGCCTGATGCTTGGTGTAGATCACCTTGCCGAGAAATTTTTCCGGGTCAAGCTTCATTTTCTGAAATTCGTAAAACGGTATCAGATAGCCGGATGTCGATCCCTTGTCGCCAAACGCGAAGGTTTTTCCCTTGAGATCTTCAATGCGCCGGATGCCGCTTTTCGGATGCGTCACCATGATCGCAAAATATTCAGGCTTGCCTTCGTAAAGAATGGTGGCCACCGCCTGTGCGCCGGCCCGATGGTTGGCGAGCACATAACCCCACGGCCCCATCAGCGCGATGTCGGTTTCGCCGTTGGACAGCGATTTAGCGAGACCTTCCCAGGTATCCACCGTACGCAACACCACTTTGCGGCCCAGCTTGGCGGCGAGGTAGTCGGCGAGCGGGCGATAGGTGGCGTCGTTTTTTTCCTTGTCCGGCTGGAACATTCCGACGCCGAACTGCAAGTCGCCGGAGGCCGCCTGGGCCATCGTGAAAAAACAGCTTGCGAGCCATACCCAAAACAATCGTGAAAACAAAAGCGCTCCTTGAAAAAAATGACGGAACCCGGCTACGCCGCCAGCGCGCCGCCGCAACTCGATCCTTGCCCGGCAGTGCAGCCGTAGCAATGATCCTTGACCACAATGGGATTGTTGGTGATGTCCACGCCCATCAACTCGCGCAAATGCGTGCGCGGCTTGTTTTTCCACGCCAGCGGCAGGCCGAGCATTTGATTGAAATCGCAGTCGTAGACGTAGCCCTTCCAGTCCACCGACAGCAGCGAGCGGCACATCACCGAGTCCAGATTCTGCGGTTGGTAGGCGTTTTTCAGCACATCCATGTAATGCGTAAACTGGCCTTTGGAAATCAGCGTGCTGCCGAAACGCTGTATCGGCATATTGGTCAGCACATACAACTCGGTGAAGACGATGCCGAAGTGGGCGCCGAGATGTGTGCGGTAATCGGCTTGCAGCGGGCCTTGCGCCGGCGGCAGCACCGCGCCTTGCGGGTTGTAGACCAGGCTCAGTTCCAGCGGCGAACCGAGCTTGCCGTAGCCTTTTTCGTTCAACAGTTGCAGGGCGCGAATGCTGGCATCGAACACGCCTTTGCCTCGTTGCTTGTCGACGTTTTCCTCGAGATAACACGGCAGCGACGCCACGATATCCACGTCGTTGTCGTGCAGAAAATCCGCCAGCGATTCTTGCTCCGGCTCAAATAGAATGGTGAGGTTGCAGCGATCGATCACCCGCACGCCGATATCGCGCGCCGCTTTTACCAGCAAGCGGAAATGCGGGTTCAGTTCCGGCGCGCCGCCGGTCAGATCCAGCGTCGCGATGCCAGCCGCTTTCAAAAACGCGATGACCTCGAACAGAGTTTCGCGGCTCATCGCCTCGGTGCGCGTCGGCCCGGCGTTGACATGGCAATGCAGGCAACTCTGATTGCACTTGTAGCCCAGATTGACTTGCAGCGTTTCGAGCCGATTGCGGCGTATGGCCGGAAAGTCGCTGATTTCCATCAACGGCAGTGTCGCGTGCATCTATCGATCTCCAGTGATTTGTTACTTTTACCGGCGCCCGGCAGCGCCCGCATGGTTTTGTCGAATCAGCGCCTGCTTCCTTGCACATTTTCGCCTAACTTGGTGTGAATAACCTAAGTATTTGTTTTGAATCTATTTATGTGTTGATGCCAGGCAATGGCGCAGGGTTGAGGGCGGTTGGCGCCGTGATACGCGCGGCCGTTGATACGGATTAGCGCGCGCGTGTGATGCTCATGCGGTTGAACGCGCCGGCGCGCAGCAGTGCCGCCATCAGTTGTTGAAGATCCACATCGGATTGCGCGGTCAGCGCGGCGCCGGCAGCCTGCGCGAGCGTTCCTCCGTTGGCGCATTGATCGAGAAAGGCGCAGCCTGCGGCGTCCAGCGCGATCCATTCGACCGCGCTGTGCATGCGGGTGAGTAATACGCCTTCGCCTTTCCATTCGGGTTGCCAGGTGTCCACAACGTCAAGGTCATTGCCGCGATTGCGTGACCAGATGCTGAATACCGGCGCGTCCGCAAACCACGCCCAGCGTGCCGCTGCGTGCGGATAGAGCACGGCAGTGGCGAGTTTTTCAGGCGAGAGACGGGCGATCAG
>JANPOH010000442.1:0-1976 GCA_031427895.1 Betaproteobacteria bacterium | reverse complement strand
CTTATAGTTTCCAAAGGTCTCGGAGATGCGCCTGGGCCACCTGTGTTATGGGTTCCCGCCCCCGGATCAAGTCCGGGGCATGCTCCGCGGGAACGACGGTCGGAGCCTTGTTCAGCCATGAATTCCACGGAGCATACGCACGGGCGTTGCCCGCGTCCAACACATGGCGCCTTAGTGCCTGCTTCGTACCTATTGCGCGGTGGCAAGCCTGCGCGCCACAAGTTAAACTTCGCCGATTGCTGTGCGTCGATGTGCAACCATTTTCATGTGCGTTGCGTGTCCCCTCACCCTGGCCCAGCCCCTCGCCTGCGTTGCAGGCTCTCCCCGTAAATGGGGCGAGGGGAATTTTTGTTAAACGAACCTTTTCAGTTAAACGAACCTTTTCATTATGCGCATCACCGCCATTCACTCCGCCGCTGTTCCCATAGCCTCCGAAATCCGCAACGCTTACATCGATTTTTCCAAGATGACTGCGAGCGTGGTGGCCGTTGTCACTGATGTCATTCGCGACGGCAAGCCTGTCGTCGGTTACGGTTTTAATTCCAACGGACGCTACGCGCAGGTGGGGCTGCTGGCGGAGCGATTCATTCCGCGCGTGATGGAGGCGGATCCGCGATCGCTGATGAACGATGCGGGCGATAACCTCGATCCGCATCGCATCTGGGCGACGATGTTTGCGAATGAAAAGCCAGGCGGCCACGGCGAGCGCTCGGTGGCGATCGGCACGGTGGATATGGCGGTGTGGGACGCGGTGGCGAAAATTGAACGCAAGCCCTTGTATCGTTTGCTGGCGGATCGCTATAGCGCTGGCCGCGCGGACGATAAAGTGTTTGTGTATGCGGCGGGCGGTTATTACTACCCCGGCAAAAATCTCACGGCGTTGCAGGACGAGATGAAAAAGTATCTCGGCCTCGGCTACTCGGTCGTCAAAATGAAAATCGGCGGTGACTCGCTGGTCGATGATTTGAAGCGCATCGAAGCCGTCATCAAAGTGGTGGGCAGCGGCAAGAATCTCGCGGTGGATGCGAATGGCCGCTTTGATCTGAAAACCGCCATCGAATACGCGAAGGCGCTGGAACCGTACGGTTTGTTCTGGTACGAAGAGGCGGGTGACCCGCTCGATTACCAGTTGCAGGCCGAGTTGGCGCGGCACTATAAACATCCGATGGCAACCGGCGAGAATCTTTTTTCGATGCAGGACGCACGAAACCTGATTCGTCACGGCGGCATGCGCTCTGATCGCGACTGGCTGCAATTTGATTGCGCGTTGTCGTATGGCCTGGTTGAATATTTACGCACGCTGGCGATGCTCAAAGAAAACGGCTGGTCGCCGCGCCGCTGCTGTCCGCACGGCGGGCACCAGATGTCGCTTAACATCGCGGCGGGCCTGGGCCTCGGCGGCAATGAGTCGTACCCGGATGTGTTTCAGCCGTTCGGCGGCTTTGCCGATAACACGCCGGTGGTGGATGGTTATGTCACCATGCCCGATATGCCGGGGGTGGGGTTCGAGGCGAAGGCCAAGCTGTATGCCGTGATGCGTAAACTCATTGAATAATGTAACTATTTGTTTTTAAAGGAAATATTATGAACGGCAAGATGAACGGTGCGGAGAGTTTGGTGCGCACGCTGCTCAACGGCGACGTGAACGTGTGTTTCGCCAATCCGGGCACTTCCGAAATGCATTTTGTTTCCGCGCTGGATCGCGTCGAAGGCGTGCGTTGCATCCTCGGTTTGTTCGAGGGCGTGGTCACGGGTGCGGCAGATGGTTATTACCGCGTGGCGGGAAAACCGGCGGCGACGTTGCTGCATCTGGGGCCGGGCCTCGGCAATGGCCTTGCCAATCTGCACAACGCTAAAAAAGCGCGCTCCGGCATCGTCAATGTGGTGGGTGAACACGCGGGCTATCACATTAAATACGATGCGCCGCTGACATCGGATATCGAAGGGGTTGCGCGCCCGATGTCCGATTGGGTGAA
>JANPOH010000441.1:0-5216 GCA_031427895.1 Betaproteobacteria bacterium | reverse complement strand
GGCGCCGTATCCAGCAATTCGAACAAGCGCTCCGTCGCGCCCGCCGCGCGCTGTATCTCGCCCCACACCTCAGACACCGTGCCCGCGCCGCCCGCCACCCCTGCCCCGTAAAACACGAACGCCGACACTTGCCCCCCGGTGCTCCGCCCCTCGAACACGTCGTGTCCGCCAACCCACATAATCACGCCCACCGCGCAAAAGCCGATCAGCATCACCAGAGAAATCAGCCACGCCTTCACGCGGATGCGATGCACGCCGCTGGCGTAAGCAGCCTCGGCGGCGGCATCAAAGCGCGCGCGGGTGTGCGCCTCGTGCCCGTATGCCTGCACGGTACGCACCTCGTGCAGCGATTCATCGATGTGCGCCGACACGTCTGCCACGCGATCCTGATTGTCGCGCGACAGTCGCCGCACGCGCCGCCCCACCACCAGTATCGGGATTAGCGTCGCCGGCACGCCCAGCACGATCAGCGCCGCGAGCTTGGCGCTGGTGGCGAACAGCATCACCAGTGCGCCGGTCATCATCAGCAGGTTACGCAGAAACATCGACAGGCCAAAGCCGATCACCTGGCGTATCTGCTCGGTGTCGTTGGTCAGCCGCGATGAAATTTCGCCAGTGCGCGCGGCATCAAAATACGCCGGCGACAGCGACAGCACATGCGCGAACACCGCGCGCCGCAAGTCGGCGATGATGCGCTCGCCCACGCTCATCATCAGGTAAAAGCGCGCATAGGTCGCGCACGCCAGCAACATCGCCACGCCCACCACCGCGGCCAGCGCCAGATTCAGCAAATGCGGATCACGCGTGCCGAAACCGGCATCAATCACATAACGCAAGCCCTGACCCAGCGCCAGCACGCAACTCGCGGCGACCACCAGCGCGATGAGCGCGCCCGTGATGCGCCAGCGGTACGGCAGCAGGAATTTGCCGAGGCGCGTGAGTTGTGCGATATCGCCTTTCGGCTGCAAGGGCAGGCTGCCGCTCATGGCACGGTTAAATTACGTAAGTATTTGTTTTTATTCAATTATTTTTGAAACACTCAAACTCTGCCCGCCCGCCGTCGGCAAAAACATCGACTTGCCGCCCGCGCCGCCGCCGACGATGACGATCAAATCCTCGGGCGCATTCATGATCGGCACCATCGACGTGTCGTTGCTTTGATCGACAAATTCCGGGAAGCGCGGGCCTTTGGATTTACCGCGATTTTTCATCAGGCCCCACGGCTGGCGCGCCATGTCAAACAACGCCTGCTGGATGTCGCGCTTGTTCCAGCCGGCGGCATAAAGGTGCTGCACATGTTCCAGCCCCAGCACCAGCACCGGATGGCCTTGCGAATACAGATTGTTCACGCCGAGGGTCGCCATCGACGAGGCGAAGGTACGCATGATTTCGCGCGGATCGGTCTGGATGTTTTCGGTCATGCTGTGCGGCGCTTCGGCGTTGACCACCGTGACGACATTTTGCTCGCGGCGAAAGCCGCGCGTGACATGCAGCGGCTCCCACGGATTCGCCGCTTCGTATTCGGCGATGCAATAAGTGTATTTGCCCGGATGTCCGGTCTGCGATGCATCCACGCCCGGCCCCGCGCCGCCGATGTTGACCAGCACCAGACGCAATGCGCGACCGATGGTGGCATTCGCGCGCCAGCCGGGGCCGAACAAGCCCGTGCCGCAGTTGATACGCAGTTGCTGCACGATAGGCCCGTTGACAATAATCAGCGGCGCACCGGCATGCGTGGTGGTTTGCCGATGCGCGAGGCCATACGCCGGCTCCGACACCGCGTTAAGCGCCGCCACCACCACCGGCAGATACGCCGGCTTGCAGCCCGCCATCACCGCGTTCACCGCCACCTGCCGCAGCGTGGCGCGGCCCATTTTGGGCGGCACCACGCTGATGAGTTCTTCCCCAGTGTAACCAAGGCGGCCCGGCATACCGTTGAGCATCGCGGCCACGCGCGCCTCGGTCGGCGGCACGATCGGTAGGCCGTCGGTCCAGCCTTGCTGGTAAAAATAATCGTTGATCGCGTCGTAGGCGGCGTCGGTTTCGGCAGTTTGCGGGTAAGTCATCGGGGATTCCAACTTCAAAATCCATTAACCACAGATGAACACAGATGAACACAGATAAACACAGATGAAACCCTCCTTGGAGTTGACCCTATCTGTGTTCATCTGTGTTTATCCGTGGTTAAAACGTTTTTCAGGGGTTATCGCGGCATCACCGCGTCGGGCAGCGGAAACGGATGCTCACTCACCTCGTGCGCCAGCACCTCCGCCGAGGTGGTCAGCGCATGCGCGCACTGCGCCGCGATATCCGCGCCGCGCTGTTCAATCAGCGCCACATCGCGATCACCCACCGGATGCGGCACCACTACAAAAGGCAACGTAGCGTGGCCGATGCCTTCCGCCGTCACCTGCGCCAACGGCGCGAAGGCGGTGCTCACCACGGTAATCGTCGGGATGCCCAGCGCCTCAAGTTCGGCCGCGTCACGCGCGGTCCACGGGGTTGACGAGCCTCAGTGGCCGACGCCGTTAATCACCGCGTCGCAGCTCGCGGCCATTTCTTTTGCAAACGGCGACGGCTTGCCGAGGTAATCCTTGCGCCAGATTTTGATCTGCGCGCCATGTTCATGCTGCAGCTTGCCGGCGATGCCGCGCAGCACGATATCGGCAAATTCCTTGTGGTTGTCGAGCACACCGATGCGCGCCCCACGCAAGGTCTGCAAACGTGTGGCCAGCACGTGCATTTCGGTTTCAATCGCGCCGGTGGGCACATAAACCGCCACGCCGCCGATGGACCGTAGGCTGCCGCGAGTTTGCGATTGCGTCATGGGTTACTCCTTAAAAGTGCGTAGTGGTATCCTTCGCGACTCGCATCGTAGCCCGCCGGGCACCCTTGCGCCAGTCTTCACAACGCGAAAGCGCACTTCATGAATTCGATGACACGAACCTTCTGCCTAATCACCCTGCTTGCAACAGGCACGCTCACCCACGCGCAAAACTGGCCCGCGCGCACCGTGCGCGTGATCGCGCCTTTCGCCGCCGGCGGCACGGCCGATCTGCTGGGGCGCATCACCGCCGGCAAGCTCAGTGAAAGCATGGGCCAATCCTTCATTGTCGAAAATCGCGCCGGTGCGGGCGGCGTGCTCGGCTCCGAACTGGTGGCGCGCAGCGCGCCGGATGGTTACACGCTGCTGGTGTCGGGCGTGGCGTCGCACGCGATCGCACCCGCCCTCTCGGCAAAGTTTCCATTTGATCCGGTAAAAGATTTCGCCCACATCGCACTGTTCGGCGGCCCGCCGTCGGTGCTGGCGATACACCCATCGCTGCCGGTGAAGGATTTGAAATCGTTCATCGCCTTCGCCAAATCCAAACCGCGCGAACTCACCTACGGCTCGCCGGGCAACGGCACGCAAGGCCATTTAATCGCGGAGTTGTTCCGGCGCACCGCCGGCATCGATATTCAGCACATCCCCTACAAAGGCGCGAGCGGCGCGGTGGTCGATGTGATGGCGGGCCACACCCACGCGATCTCCACCACGTTGACCACCGCCGGCACGCAAATCCGCGCCGGACGCCTGCGCGCCCTCGCCATCAGCTCGGCCGCGCGCCTGCCCGACTACGACGTGCCCACCTACCGCGAGGCGGGTTTCCCCGATTTGGTGGCGAGCATCTGGTTTTCACTGTCGGGGCCGGCCGCGTTATCGCCTGAAATCGTCAACCGCCTGAACACCGAAGTGCGCCGCGCGCTGCAACTGCCCGATGTGCGCGCGCGCCTGCGCCCAGAAGGCATAGAACCCGGCAACCTCGACCCGAAAGCGTTTACCGAATTTCTCGCCGCCGAGGTGAAACGCTGGGCGCCGGTGGTCAAGGCGTCGGGAGCGCGGGCCGACTGAATTCTTGCGTGAGGTGTGAAGCACTGCTGCGGCCATACATTGCGTTTCGGCAGCCCTTGCTTGCGTCAGCAGATAGTTGAGAGGCAAAAACTGGTATTTTCGATGGTATTGAAAGACCGGAAATTGACCGCTCGCCGGGGCGAGGATACAGTGGGCTTTAGTCAAAAATAACGCTATACATTCCGATACCCGGCGCTGACGCTGGCGAGCCGTTAAGGAGAAATGCGATGAGTCACCCGAACGAGCAAGTGATCCTGGAGAAGTTAAAGCGCTTGCCGCCGGAGCAGGTGGCGGAGGTGGAGGACTTCGTGGATTTTCTGTGTGCGCGCAGTGACGGACGCATGCTGACGCGTGACGCGGCGCATGCGGCGCTGCCAGCCTTCGCTCAGGTATGGGACAACGAGGACGATGCCGCCTACGATGCGCTATAGCTTTGGCGACATAGGCTGGTGCCGTTTCCGTTTACCGACCAGAGCACTTCAAAGAAGCGCCCGGCGGTGGTGGTGTCGAGCAATGCGTATCATCAGGCCCGGCCCGATCTGGTGATCATGGCGGTGACAAGTCAGTTGCGCCCCACCACCCACTTCGGCGAGGTGATGGTGCAGGATTGGCAGGCGGCGGGGTTGCTCAAGCCCTCGGCCATCAAGCCGGTGATCACGACGATCGAGCAATCGCTGGTCATTCGTGCGATGGGCAAACTCGCGCCCGATGATGGGGCCGCGTTGCGGCGCACGATCGCGTCGATCTTCGGGTAGCGGCTATGGGTGGCGGCGACTAAGACCTATGCCCGCGACAGCGGGTGTAGGTGGTAATTTCTCGTGCGGGCTATCAACACATGCGGCGCAATGCGTTTCGCTTATTGACGCCCTACGGATTGCGGGTTACGCGCGTTGGTGGAAGAACCGCCGCTGGCAATGGAATGGGCGGCGGTGCGGGATCGATTGGGGCGGGCGGCGGCGGGTGCGGGCGCCGAGCAAGCCGATTGAGTCATCGCCTTTCTGTGTGATGCGTAGTTACCCGAGCAAGTTGGACGCGCGCCGCGCCTGCGTGTATGCTTTTTATCCCGTTGCGGCCATCTTTTTCCGGATACATAGCATCAGCGGCAAGTGCTGAAACTGGGGGTGTTTGCATTTTTGATTTCGGACGTACTAAATTTGTATAACCATATGATTTTAGGAAGTAATTTTTTAGGCGCCTCGCTCATGGATCAGGTTTTGGCGGCATGTTATGCGTCGTTGGCGACGCCTACTTTATGCGGCACGGGGCGCCGGTTGGCATTCGTCGCGCGATGGCCATCGGCCAAAAGCGGTCGCGCTGCAAGTTC
>JANPOH010000440.1:0-2304 GCA_031427895.1 Betaproteobacteria bacterium | reverse complement strand
ACCCAACTGAGCACCCAACTGAGCCGCGCGCGGCGGTCGGTGACCGGCGGCAATCAACCGATTTCATATTCAATTTACAACAGAAAGCATACGCAATGAGCGAGCAAGCGCAACAACCGTCCGACGACGCGGCAGCACCGCAGGCGATTTTCAGTATTGAAAAGGTTTACGTGAAGGATATGTCGCTCGAAGTGCCGGGCGCGCCGGCCGTTTATCTGGCGAATGAGCAGCCGCAGATCGAAGTCAACATCCACAACGGCGCATCGGTGGTCGAACCCGGCGCGCTGTACGAAGTGGTGCTGACGGCGACCGTGACGGCCAGGGTGGCGGAACGCACGATTTTTCTGGTCGAAGTCGCGCAGGCGGGCTTGTTTCACATCCGCAATCTGCCGCCGCAGGAGCTGGATGCCGTGCTCGGCATCCTGTGCCCGACGACGTTGCTGGCGTATGCGCGCGAGGCGGTGTCCAGCGCGGTGTCGCGCGCCGGGTTCCCGCCGGTGGTCCTGCAACACATGGATTTTAACCAGGCGTACATGCAGGCCCAGCAGCAGCGCGGCGAACCGCCGACGCCGTCGCAGGTGAACTGAGATGGCCGGTCGCGCGACGCTTGCCGCCTTGGGGCTGTTTGCGGCGTTGTGCCCGGGCATCGCGCCCGCGGCGGATTTTCGCGCGGCAACCGAAAACGCGGTGGTGCTGTACGACGCGCCCTCGGCGCAGTCCAAAAAACTGTTCATCGTCAATCAAGGCTATCCGCTCGAAGTCATCGTGGTGGTCGAGGGCTGGGTCAAGGTGCGCGATGCGAACGGCGCACTGAGCTGGGTGGATGCGAAGAAAGTCGCCGCCGGCAAACAGCGCGGCGTGATGGTAAAAACTGCGCTCGCACAGGTGCGCCAGGCCGCCGATGACGGTGCGCCGGTGGTGTTTCAGGCGCAGCAGAATGTGCTGCTGGAATTGACCGAGGTGGTCGCGGGCGGCTGGCTGCGCGTGCGCCATCGCGATGGCGTGACGGGTTTTATCCGCGTGTCGCAGGTGTGGGGGGTTTGAAGTACAAGGATGAAGGCGGAAGGATGAAGGATGAAAACAAACGGTGGTTTCGTGGCCACGCTATTCGCGTAGCGCTGCCTCAATTCAAATCCCGGCCGCCGGTTTTCATCCTTCATCCTTCATCCTTCATCCTTTTTCTTAAATGAACCTCGCTGTCCTCGGCGCCGGCGCGTGGGGCACCGCCATTTCCGTGCAACTGGCCGCCCGTCACGGCGTTACGCTGTGGGCGCGCGATGCCGCGCAGGCCGCCGCGATGCAAACGGGCCGCCGCAACAGCCGTTATCTTCCGGGCATCACGTTGCCCCCGGCGGTGAGCGTCAGCGCCGATGTGAGCGCGGTGCTGCGCGATGCGACGCTGGTGCTGGCGGCCATGACCACCGCGGGTTTGCGCGACACCCTGCGGCAATTCAAGGCGACGGGGTGTACGGCGCCGGTGGTGTGGTTATGCAAAGGCTTCGAGCGCGAGCATGCGCTGTTGCCGCATCAGGTGTGCGCCGCCGAGTTGCCGGGGGCGATTTGCGGCGTATTGTCCGGCCCCAGTTTTGCCGAAGAGGTGGCGCGCGGGCAGCCCACCGCGCTGACCCTGGCTTCATCCGACGCGGCGTTTGCCGGCGCCACGGCGCGCGAGCTGCATGGCGGGCCGCTGCGGGTGTATTCGAGCAGCGATGTGGCGGGCGTGGAAGTCGCCGGCGCGGTCAAAAACGTGATGGCGATCGCCACCGGCATCTGCGACGGCTTGAAGCTCGGCCTGAATGCACGCGCCGCGCTGATGACGCGCGGGCTTGCCGAAATCTCGCGGCTGGGGGTGGCGCTGGGCGGGCGCGCGGAAACCTTCATGGGGCTTGCGGGCGTGGGCGATTTGATCCTCACCTGTACCGGTGATCTGTCGCGCAACCGCCGCGTCGGTTTGATGCTGGCGCAAGGCAAACCGCTGGCGCAGATACTCAGTGAACTGGGTCATGTGGCCGAGGGCGTCTACAGCGCGGGCGAAGTTGCGCGCATCGCTCAACAGCGCGGCATCGAGATGCCGATCACCGATGCGGTATGCCGGGTGCTCGATGCGCCGCATACCGCGGCGCACGTGGCGCGCGGCTTGCTGGAGCGTGACCCCAAGTCCGAGTGATGCCAGCCACGCATAACAAAAATATGTTTAAAAACAAATACTTACATTAATAAGGTTGCCGTCGTGAGCTTCCGTCCGCAAGCCGGAAAGCCTTGAATTTCGACCCGTCGCCCGCTGGTTTGCCTTCAAATCGCACC
>JANPOH010000439.1:0-2573 GCA_031427895.1 Betaproteobacteria bacterium | reverse complement strand
GGGCATTCAAAAGCGCGAAAACTTTCAATGAATCAAGTACTTAAGAAGTTGCGCGAGCCAAAACTCTCCCACAATTTCTGCTGACGAACCAAAATTCCTATACCCAGCCTGGCACGGTGGGCATGCCGATCGCCGGTGATGATGCGCCGGCGATCGCGACAGCCTCAGCGCTGATCCGCGATATCGGTTACGAGCCGGTGCTGATCGGCGGGCTGGCAATGGGCCGCCACCTGCAGCCGCGTGAGCCCCTGGCCGGTGAGCGTTCGGCGGACGAGATTCGCAAGATCGCCGCGACGCTGAAGTAAAGACAGGAATCCAATCGTGCGGGGGGGGGCTGCGCGCCCGATGCAAGTTTCGTTGGGGTTGATGCTTTACCCGAACTGCAGCAATTAAGTGATTGATCCAACATCTATTGTTCTGTGCGAGCTGCTGGCAATGCACGCTATCGATCCAATGCTGCGCGCTTTCTCCTGACAATCCAGAGCAATAATCACTGCACTATGTTCTATAGTGCATAGTGAGTACAGGTTGCAAATAAGAAACTAACGTTGACGATTCCGGTCGAAGTTAGGTGTGCATCGTAGGCATGGTGCGCATTCTGCAAGCAAGCTGTTACTCCTGTGCGAGGTGGATCATGGCAACTGTCACAAGCACTACCGGGCAATCCGACGACTTGTTCGGCAAGAACCCGTTCACCCGGAGCGCGCCGCTGGTCAAGCGCAGGCTCCCGCCTGAATTGACTGCGGCCCGCATACTCTGTCGTCAACTCCGGCGCCAGCAGACGCCCCGCGAGAAACGGCGCATCGCGCATCTGATCTGCTTGAATTTGTTGTCGATGCTGAGACACGGCTCGTAACGCGGAAGATTGCACAACCCAGGATTGCCCGACCTGCAAGCAATGCGGAGTGGAGCGATGGACGGTGAGGCCCGGCGCGGTATCATGCTCACCCTTCCGCATCAGGCTGCACATGGATTTCGATGTCATCGTTCTGGGCGCCGGCGCCGCCGGCATGATGTGCGCGGCCGTGGCCGGCGCGCGCGGGCGGCGCGTGCTGCTGGTCGACCACACCACGACCCTCGCTGAAAAAATCCGCATCTCCGGCGGCGGGCGCTGCAATTTCACTAACCGCGACGTCGGCCCGCGCAATTTCCTGTCGCGCAATCCGCATTTCTGCCGCTCGGCGCTGGCGCGTTATACGCCGCGCGATTTCATCGCGCTGGTCGAACGCCACAATATCCCTTACCACGAGCGCAACCTCGGTCAGTTGTTCTGTGATGACAGTGCCAAACAGATCATCGCGATGCTGAAGGCCGAGTGTGATGCCGTGGGTGTGCAGTGGGCGATGCCGGTGACGGTGCAGCAGGTGGCGCGGCTTGCTGATGATGCGCCGGGTTTTGCGGTGGTGACCACGCAGGGCAGCTATCGCAGCCGCGCGCTGGTGGTGGCCACCGGCGGTCTGTCGATCCCGAAAATCGGCGCCACTCCCTTCGGTTATCGCCTCGCCGAACAATTCGGTCTGAACATCGTGTCGCCCAAACCCGCGCTGGTGCCGTTGGCCTTGCCGCCGGAATGGCTGGAACGCTTCGGCGCGCTGTCCGGCTCGTCGTTTGATGCAGTCATGTCCTGTGTCGAGGTGCCGCGCGGCGTGGACTGGCCGGTGTTTCGCGAGGCGGCACTGGTCACCCATCGCGGGCTGTCGGGGCCGTCCATTCTGCAGGTGTCTTCGTATTGGCAGTCGGGCGGCGCGCGTGGACCGGTGGCGATGGATCTGCTGCCCGATGTCGATGCGGGGGCGTGGCTGAATGAACATCGTCGTGATCAACAGGGCTTGGGTGCGCTGCTGGCGGAACATTTGCCGCAGCGTTTTGCGATCAGCTTTGCCGAGTTGCACGGCTGGACGCAGCCGCTGGCGCAGTTGTCGAACGCGGTGCTGGGCACCATCGCAGAAACCTTGAAGGGCTGGCCGATTCAGCCCTCGGGCACGCTGGGTTATGCCAAGGCCGAGGTCACGCTGGGCGGCGTGGATACCGATGCGCTGTCACAGCAGACGCTGGAAGCGCGCAGCGTGCCGGGACTCTATTTCATCGGCGAGGTGGTGGATGTGACGGGCTGGCTGGGGGGATATAACTTCCAGTGGGCCTGGGCTTCGGGGGTTGCGGCTGGAAATAGTGCCTAGTGAGGAGCGGAAAAGCCAATGCAAGGGCGGATGCACAAACCAAGGGGTCAGGTGTTCGCAGTAACAGCAATTGAGCTGCGTATAAGGCAACGACAGCACGGCCGATCGTTATGGAAGTCGGAGGGGTTCATAGTACCGATAGTAGCGCGGGGACAACATAACCCCGGTCGAGGGAAGGGACCCTGCTTTGTTCGTGCAACCGAAGAGCCGAGGATCAGGGGATTGCCCTGTTGCTAACCACCCCGGATACGATCAGGACGCTACAGAGGAAGCTGTATGCCAAGGCCAAGCAAGAAACCGTCTTTTGTTACACGCTCAATGTTCGAGTGTGCAGGCGCGACATCCTCAGCCAGGGCAATTGCATCAAAACCGCAAATGAATGAAAGGGTTATAGCG
>JANPOH010000438.1:0-10495 GCA_031427895.1 Betaproteobacteria bacterium | reverse complement strand
CCCCGGTCGCGCCCACACCGTGCCCCAGCAAAATTCGTCGGTCACGTCCTCGAACATTTTGAGAAAGTTGTCGGCCTCCTGATAACGGCGATCGACATGCGCGTCACCATGCACCTTGCGGCGCACGATTTCGCCCTTGCGACCGAGTTCACTTTTTGCGCTTTGTTTTGCTGTCGGTTTTTTTGCCAGTGATTTTGCCATTCTTGTTCTCCGGTTATTTTTTAGCCATCGTCGATTTGTTCAACGAGCGCGGATCGCGTCCGCGCCAGCGACCCGAATCCACCTGCGCCAGAAACTCCGCGGTCACGTTGTTGAAAAAAACCGGCTCTTCGAGATTCACTGCGTGCCCGGTGTTGGGCACCACGGTCAGCATCGCCGACGGGCACACGCGTTTGATGAAGATGCCGGGATCGAGACAGTTGTTGTCCTCGTCGCCGCTCATGATGTGCAGCGGCACGCGGCACTTACGCAGCGCGGATTCCAGGCTGTAAATCGTCGGGCGCTTGCCCTGCACGCCGATCAGCGTGTTGGCGGAACCGAGCGCGGAGTGTTTGGCGAACTCGGCGCAAAAATGCGCGAAGCCGCGCGGATTTTTGTTCTGGAACTGCACCCGCGCCGGGCCGATCTGGTAGGGCTTGATCGCCTCCGCCGCGCCCAACTCCAGAAAACGCTTGATCATCACCTGGTTGTCGCCGAGGAATTGCGTGCGCTTGTCCGGATCGGAGCCGTAGCCCGCGCCGATCACGGTACACGACAGCGCCATGCGCGGGTAACGCAGCGCGAAATGCAGCGTGGCATACGCGCCCATTGAGCAGCCGATGATGTGCGCCTTGCGAATTTTCAGATGATGCATCACGTTGGCGATGTCATCGGTGGCGATGGCCTGCGAATATTTTGCTGCGGATTTCGGCACATCCGAGGGCGGATAGCCGCGTGCGTTGTACGCAACACAACGATAACGCCGGCTGAAATACTGCATCTGCGCTTCCCAGCCGTAAAGATCGTCGGCGAACTCATGCACCCAGATAATCGGCGTGCCCTTGCCGGTTTCTTCGTAATACAGATTTACATCACCTGATGTTGCGTAAGGCATGGTTGCTCCCTGTGGCGTTCTGTGGCGTTAAAAATCATGCGGTTTCAGGCGCGGCGGCCTGCACGAATTTCGCCGCGTCGTTCAGCCGCTCCAGCGACCACGCGATTTCGATCACGTCCCATGCATGGCATGCGGCGCGCGAGGACCCCGCGAGTTCGTGAAATTTCTTTTCGATATCCGCATCGGTCATGGGCTTTTCCAGCGAGCCGGTGGCGTGCGGCACATGGCGTTCGAGACGGCGGCCGTCATTGAGCGTGATGGCCACGTGCGCCTCGGCCTTGTCGCACGAGGCATCGGGCCGGGTGGCGACTTTGGCGCGCAGCGCGGCGACGGCAGGTTCGCCCACGCACGCATCGGTGAATTGCGCGACACCCGCCGCGCCCTGCACCAGCGCTGCCGCCACCGCATGCGCCACCGAGAGCTTCCCTTCGAGTCCGTTCACGGGCGCGGCGCGGCCAGTGAGTTCAAGCGCGAGCGGGTTCATGCGCACCGCAACAGTGGCGACATCATTCGCGGTGAATCCCGCTTCGGCACGCAGCGCGAGGCAGGCGTCGATGGCCGCATGCAGCACGATGCCGCACGGATAGGGCTTGTAGGCATTGGCAGCGAGTTCCCAGGTGTCGCCCAGGCCGCGCGTGAGTTCGTCGAGCCGGGGTTCATGGCCCAGCACGTGCGCGAAACCGGCGGGCGCTTCGAGCGCGCGCGTGGAGCTGGTGAAATTGCGCTCCGCCAGCAGCGCCGCGGCCAGCCCGCAGCGTGCGGCGTGGCCGAGATTGAAACTCTTGCCCATGCCGCCCATCATTTCGCGCAGGCCGCTCGCCTGCGTGGCGGCGAGGCCGAGCGTCGACGCAGTCTGCTTTTCATCGAGCCCGAGCAGTTTTGCCGCGCCCGCCGCCGCGCCGAACACGCCGCAGCTTCCCGAGATATGCCAGCCGTGCGCGTAATGCCACGGCGACACCGCATTGCCGACGCGGCATTCCACCTCGATGCCGAGCACAAACGCCTCGATGAATTGCGCGCCGGTCACGGGGCGATGCTCGACCAGCGCGCATAACGCGGCGGCCACCGGCACCGTCGGATGCATCACCGTGCGCAAGTGCGTGTCGTCGTAGTCGAGTATGTTGGATGAAATGCCGTTGATGAGCGCGGCATGCAGCGCGTCCATTTTCTCGCCGCGGCCGATCAGCGACGCGGTACGCGGCCCGGAGAATGGATCGAACGCGGCGAACGCGCGTTCCACCGTGTCATCGCGGCAACCGCCGAGCGCGCAACCCATCCAGTTGAGCAAGGCGCGCTTGGCCTCGTGACGCATGGCTTGCGGGATGTCGCCCCAGCGCGACTCGGCGACGAAGCGCGCGAGGGTCAGGGTTTCATTCATGCGGAGCGTGGCGCCCTAGAGTGAATGCATCGTAAGTATTTGTTTTTATTCATTATTTCACTCAACACGCAATCCGGCGTCACGCACCACCTGCGCCCATTTTTTGATTTCTGTTTTGACGAACGCGCCGAACTGCGCGGGTGTGTTGCCCACGCCCTCCGCGCCCATGCCCGACAAACGTTCTTTGATGTCCGCGGCCGCCAGCGCTTTCACGGTTTCGCTGTGCAGCCGCGACACGATGGCATTCGGCGTGCCCGCCGGCAGAAACAATCCGTTCCAGCCGACGATTTCGTAACCCTTCAATCCCGCTTCGTCGAGCGTCGGCACATCCGGCACCAGCGCGGAACGTTTCAGCCCGCTCAACGCCAGCACGCGCAACTTGCCTGACTTTACATGCGGCAGCGTGCTCGGAATATTTTCCAGCATCAGTTGCAACTGCCCGCCCACCAGATCGGCCAGCGCGGGCCCGCCGCCTTTGTACGGCACGTGCGTCAATTGCAAGCCCGCCATCGATTTCAGCATCTCGCCCGCCAGATGCGGCGTGGTGCCGGGGCCGCCGGAACCGAAATTCAGTTTTCCCGGATTCGCTTTTGCGTGCGCGATGAAATCTTTCAGCGATTTCACCGGTAGCGAGGGATGCACCACCAGTATCAAGGGCGCCGATGCCACCAGGCTTACCGGCAGCAAATCTTTCTCGGTGTCGTACGGCAGCTTCTTGAACAGGCTGGGGTTCACCGCCAGCGTCAGGCTCATCATCAGCAGCGTGTAGCCGTCGGGCGCGGCTTTCGCCGCGAGGTCGGTGCCGATGATGCCGCTGGCGCCGCCGCGATTGTCGATGATGACCGTCTGCCCGACGCTCGCGCCGATTTTCTGCCCGATGATGCGTGCCATGATGTCGTTCGAGCCGCCGGGGGCGAACGGCACGATGAGGCGGATTGGTTTGTTCGGGTAATTTGAAGTAGCGCCCCGCGCGTTCGAACTGATGCACACCAATGACGCCACGGCACACAACAAGGTACGTAACAGGGAAGCCATGGAAATCCTCGTAAGACGATACATTCGGGAAAGGAATTCTACCCCTAAGCCGATAGCTGCAAGTCCAACCCGTACCTACACTCGCATGATCTGCTGCTCAGTGGCCCAGACAATATACATATAAATCAATTGGTTATATGGAATATTGCCTGACCATTTCAAGCAGTTTGTTCTGTCGCGATCACCGACAAGCATTCCGCTAAATAGGCCTTGCGCTTGCTTTAGTGATACTGTAAAAATTATCAGTTCTTCGCCAAAGTGGTGTAATATGGTGCATTGATTAGTTGGCACTAGAAATTACCAATGGCAAACCGACGAATCCAGTCCTACGTAGCACCAGCGGAAAATACTGTTCGGGCTTCGGTCAGTTTTCCGGAAGATCAGTACGCGGAGCTTGAGCGCATTGCGCAGCGGCAACGCGTTTCACTTGCTTGGGTGGTTCGTGAGGCAGTACAAACGTACCTCGTAACGCGCTCGCCGCTACCCGAGAAAACCGATAGTTCCCCGAAGAATACTGACGAGGCCAAGTCGCAATGAATTTCATCAAGAACGAAACGGTGCAGAAGCTTCGAGGTGGCTACTACACGCCACCAGACCTTGCCGCTTTTCTTGTCCAGTGGGTAAAGGAGATCGGTCCGAAGCGTGTATTAGAGCCTAGCTGCGGCGACGGGATATTCTTTGACGCTCTATCCAAAGTCAAAGGGTTTAAAAAGACAAATGTGTTAGGTTTTGAGCTTGAGCCCGAGGAGGCCGCAAAAGCTCGATCTCGCGCCAAGGCCGTTGGCCTGAGTGCCGCTACGATTCGCGCCGAAGATTTTCTCCAATGGGCTCTCGATCAAATGAATGACGGTCGTGCCGAGTTCGACGCTGTCGTTGGCAATCCGCCATTTGTTCGATACCAATATCTGCCCGAACCGTTCCAACTTCGTGCGGAGCGGATTTTTAAAGAACTCGACCTTCCATTTACCAAGCACACCAACGCATGGGTTTCGTTCATTCTCGCATCGATGGCACTTCTCAAGCACGGCGGCCGTCTTGCGATGGTGGTTCCAGCCGAAATCATCCATGTTACGCATGCACAATCGTTACGCACCTACCTGGGGCGTGAATGCCGCCGTCTGGTAATCATCGACCCGGAGGAATTGTGGTTCAGCGAGACGCTGCAAGGGGCGGTAATTTTGCTCGCGGAGAAGAAACATAGCGCGGCGGAAAAAAGCGAGGGCCTCGGCATGTACCCGGTTAAAGGCCGGGAGTTTCTTCGACTCAAACCGTCGGCTGTTTTCAACGCCCCGCAATCCATCAATGGCAAGACTGTACAAGGCAAATGGACAAGAGCATTGCTCGACTTGGAAACGCGCTCGCTGTTTGATGAACTTGAGCGGCATAAGGAAGTACATCGGTTCGAGGACATTGCCAAAGTGGACGTTGGGATTGTCACTGGTGCAAATAAGTTCTTTCTCGTGCCCGATGAAGTCGTAAGGGATTTTCACCTTGAAAAATGGGCGCATCCAATGTTTGGGCGCAGCGAACACTGCCCCGGGATTATCTATGATGAGCGTCAACATGCCGCGAACTCGGCTAAAGGGAACCCTACCAATTTCTTGTGGTTCCGCGATCATGCAGCGAAAGTCGATGCGGAAGTAAGTGCTTATGTCGAATTGGGAGAGCGGCAAGATTTGCACACGCGTTACAAATGCCGTGTGCGTTCGCCGTGGTATACCGTGCCGTCCGTCTACTCGACCGAAGTTGGTATGCTAAAGCGTTCGCATAACACACCACGCCTTATTCTAAATCGCATCGGTGCGTACACAACGGATACCGCTTACCGAATCCGCACACGCGATGTTGGTGCTGAAAAACTTGTTGGTTGTTTTGTCAATCCACTTACTGCCCTGAGCGCTGAACTGGAAGGCCGCCACTATGGCGGGGGCGTCCTCGAATTGATCCCTTCTGAAATTGAGCGGCTCGTAGTGCCGCTGCCCAAAACAGCGAATATTGATCTTGCAATCTTGGATGAGGACATCCGAAATTTACCCACGTCCCAAGTGCTTTCGCGACAGGGCAAAGTCGTATTAGGCACCATGGGCTTGTCGCGCGCAAAGCAGGAATGTGTACTGGAAGGGTGGCGCAAGCTCAAGGATCGCCGGCATCGCACGTCCAGCGAGCCTGTGGTCGAGGCAATTTAATCGACTTCCAGAACAAACCGCGCTGGATCAACTTTGTCTCGATAGAGAGCCAATGTCCGGCCAAGTAAGCTGGGGTGAGCAACATAACTGTGCATCGGCCCCCAGCGCAGACGTGTCATGGCATTTCTTTGGCTATATGTCGTGCTCGTGGTACTGGTTGTATGGCTAATCGCCAGATCGAAGTCACCATGCGAAATGCCTCTTAGCACCAATTGAAATTTTGCATAAGCTTCATCTACCGTCTTGGACCTTGGTGTCCATTCTAGATTTGAGAATACCTCATCGCGGAAATAGTGACGATGGTCGACATCATCGGGAAGTAGGCCTTTATCTAGGCTTATTGATCCTTTTCGATGTGTCCCTGTTGCTTTAGGGATATTTAGGTCGCTTTCCTTCAGAGGCTTGCTTTCCCAAACTAATTCAAATTCAACTCCTACTGCTGCAGGTGCTGGTTTATGCGCGATTGCTGTTGCTTTCGCGCCTACCGGGGCTTCAAGAGGTTTCGGTTTTTTGGGCGCAGCCTTTGCTTTTGCGAGAGCGCGTCGAAGAGGAACTACCTTTAGTTTTATGCGGGAAATCGTGTCACTATGTCCCGCTCCACTAGCCGATGTAGTGGGTCGTGGCGGAGAAATCGCCATCTCATCGACCAGGCGACCACTAGTGAGCATTTCATCAAGTTTGGAAGCCGATCCAACCTTCACGATATTCTCGGGATAGTCTGCCGGCAAGGAAGCAAGCAAGGTTTCAATTTCATCGACGACAGACTTGTCTGCTACATCAGCCAGATCGAAATCAAGCAGCATCCCGGCTTCGATGTTGTTGTTCAGTCCACCGAGAGTGAGGTTTGCACTGCCAACCACAAAGCGCGCATTGGCTTTTCCGCGAACCAAATACAGCTTTGGATGAAAAATGACGTTTCTTGATCCGGTATCCACCGTGTAGAGTTTGACGCCGATATTATGCAGAAGCGCAAGCCCTTGATACGAAGTAATGTCGTTCCTGATTCCTGCAAATACCGTCGTCCGTGCGGCATTTGCCCTGAGCGCCGCTTCTATTTGCTGTACGCCGCTTTCGCTCACAAACGCAACGCTTAATATCACTCTCTTGATATCAGGAACGCCGAACAATTCGCGCACTGCATGAGCGTGAGTCTTGGGAGTAATCCCCTGTAGAATGAAATTCTTCTTCGCCATAGCCGCAGACCGCAAAATCGAGAATGACCTCAAAGCCATCGAATAGAGCACCAATCATATCAGTCATACGCAGCACATGGCGACGACGGCGAAGGGAAGGCATACTTTCTTCAATCCTTTTATGCGCAGCGTGGCGTGGAGACGACGCGAGTGTTAGCGTCTCGCTTTACAGCAATGCGAAAATGCTCGGCGTTCGGGTGACAATCAGCGCGCAAGGGAGGGGGCGGATTTGATTGGCACAGTACGACTATGCAATCCACCAGGAGGAAATCAAGGTGTCCGACCGTACCACACCGCAGTATCTGACCACGCTCGCGGCATTCGCTGCGAACACGCCGCTCAACGCCATCAGCGACGCCGCGCGCGAGCGTGCGCGCTGGATTATCGCGGACTGCATTCCGGTGATCGCCGCAGGCATGCAGCAACCGGAAATGCAGAAGTACGTTGCCTGCCAGCTTGCAGGGGCGCCGCCGGGCAATGCCTGGGTGATCGGCGCCGGCAAACGCGCGCGCGCGATCGATGCCGCACTGCTCAACGGCACCGCCGGCACCTGGCTGGAACTCGACGAAGGCAATCTGTTCGCGAAAGGGCATCCGGGGATACAGGTGGTGCCGGCAGCCGTGGCGCTGGCGCAGGAGCTGGGTTGCGGCGGCGCCGAGGTGCTGCGCGCGGTGGCGCTCGGCTATGAGCTATCGGCGCGCATCAGCCGCGCGGCGCAAATGCGGTTGATTTTTCATCCGCACGGCACCTATGGCGTGATCGGCGCGGCCATCGCGGCGGGCGTGCTCAAACGCTTTAACGCCGCGCAAATGCTCGAACTCATCAACTGCGCATCGACCATGGGCATGGCGAGCAGCCGCCAGACCTTGCTCGATGGCGCGACGGTGCGCAATATTTTCACCGGGCATTCGGGGTTCATGGGGCTGACGGCGGCGCGGCTGGTCGAATGCGGCTTCACCGGCGAAATCGACAGCGTGGGCACGGTGTACGGCAGGGGCATCTACTCGGATACCTTCGACCCGGCGCTGGCGATTGCAGACCTCGGTTCCGAGTGGCTGATCGCGCAAAGTTATTTCAAGCTGCATCCCATCGGGCGCTACGCGCACTCCGCGATTGATGCGCTGGAAGACCTGTTGGCGAAAGTGCCGGGCGGCAAGCTGGCGGTGAATGATATCGAGCGCATTGATGTCAGCGCCTACATGCTGGCGGCGAGCCTCAACGGCAAAAACATTGTGTCGAGTTTTGGTGCGCGCTTTTCCGTGCCGTTTGCGCTGGCGAGCATTCTTTATCATGGCCGCTCCGGTTTAACGAGTTTCGATGACGCGGCGGTGGCCAATCCGGCGGTGCAGGCGCTGGTGCAGCGGGTGTTCGTGCGCGAGGAGCCGGCCTTTACCGCGCGTTATCCCAAGGAGCAGCCGGTCAAGGTGCGCATCGTGATGAAAAACGGCGCAGTGCATGACGGACTGTGTACCATCACCAAGGGCGAGCCGGCAAATCCGCATACACCTGCGGATTTAACCGGCAAGTTTTTTGAACTGGGCGAGCCGATCTGGGGCAAGCCGGTGACACAACAGTTGTTTGACCGGCTGATGAAGATCGAGGACATCGGCGATTTTCGCGCGCTGGCGAGGGAGATGGCGTTGTGAGGATGCGATATGATTTGCGTGTTCGTTGTGAAATTTCGCTAAAGGTGAATTCCATGAAGGGTTATCAGATCGGCGCGGCCCTTGCCGTGCTCGCGAGCGTAGTTATCCCCGCGCACCACGCCGCCGCGCAAAAATTCCCCGAGAAAACCGTACGCATCGTGGTGCCGTTCACGCCGGGCGGCGGCACCGATGTATTCGCGCGTATCCTCGCGCAGCGTTTGTCCGAGGTTTACAGCCAGCAGTTCATCGTTGATAACCGTCCGGGCGCGGGTTCGACCATTGGCACCGAGTTTGTCGCCCGCGCGCCGGCAGACGGTTACACACTGTTGATGACCTCCGCCTCGTTTTCGTTCACGCCGGGGCTGTACCCGAAGCTGCGTTACGACTCACTCAAGGATTTCACCGCGGTATCGCAGGTGGTGCGCGTGCCGCATGTGATCACCGTGCTGCCGACGCTGCCGGTGAAGGATGTGCAGGATCTGGTGCGCCTCGCGCGCGAGCGGCCTGGCCAGGTGCTCTACGCCTCGGCGGGGCCAGGCAGCGCCATGCATCTGGCGGGCGCGCTGTTTGCGGTGGTGACCAAAACACAACTAAGCCACGTGCCCTACAAAGGCGGCCCGCAAACCGCGACGGCGGTGATGAGCGGCGAAGCGACGGTGGCGTTCAACACACCGGAAACCATCATGGGGTTGTTGCGCGCGAAGCGCCTGCGCGCGCTGGCCGTATCCACGCGCGAGCGCGCGGCGGCGTTGCCGGATGTGCCCACCGCCATCGAGGCCGGTTTCAAGGATTACGAGGCCATCGGCTGGTTCGGCATGCTGGCGCCGGTCGGCACACCCGCGGCGATCATCGAACAATTGAGCGGCGAGATCGCCAAGACGATGGCCCTGCCCGCGATACGCGAGCGCGCGTTGCAGGATGGCGCCACGCCGGTGGGCAACACGCCCGCGCAGTTCGACCGATTTGTGCGCGACGAAATCGCCAAGTGGACGCGCATCATTCGCGACGCGGGCATTAAACTGGAGTAACCGCCCATGGGGCAGCAGATAGAAGCGCTCGCCGGATTTGTGGCCGAGACGCGCTGGGAAGACATTCCCGCGCCGGTGCAACAACACGCCAAGTTGGTGCTGCTCGACACCATCGGCGTCATTCTGGCCGGCTCGGTGCGCCCGGAAGTCGCCACCTTGCGCGAGCGCATGAGCGCCACCGCCGGCACGGGCGCCACGGTATATGCGCCGGGCACGCCCACGCATGACCCGCGCACTGCCGCCTTGCTGAACGGCATCGCGGGCCGCGCGATTGAATTGTGCGAAGGGCTGCGGCTCGCTTCCGGACAGCCGGCGATGCAGATTTTGCCGGGCATACTCGCGGTGGGCGAGCATGCGCGCGCCGGCGGCAAGGCGTTGCTCACCGCGCTGGTGCTCGGTTATGAAGCGGGCGCGCGCTTCGGCATGGCGTTTACACCGCGTCCGCTGGCGCATCAGAACGGTCAGGCGATGTTGCTGGCCGCGGCTGCCGCCGGTGCGCGTATGCGCGGGCTGGATGCGGCGGGCGTCAGTCTGGCGATGCGCATTTCATCGGTGATGATGATGACGCCGAGCTATACCAATACCGGCGCGGGCGCGACCGCGCTCAATGTCGCCGGCGGCATGGCGGGTTTTGCCGGCGCGTTCGCGCCGGATCTCGCGGCTGCCGGGTTTGAAGCGCAGCAGGACGCCATCGAGCAGGCGCTGGGGCAAATGGTCGGCGACGGCTTCAACACCGATCACCTGCTCGATGAACTCGGCACGCGCTGGGAAATCACGCGCAATTATTTCCGCCTGTATGCCTGCTGCAATCCAATCCATCCGGCGCTGGATGTGCTAAAGGCCGCGCTGGCGGAATTAAAGCCCCGTGCGGAAGACATCGCGCGCATCGACTTCGCGACGTATCGTTTCGCCTCGGTGATGCGCAATCCCGATCCA
>JANPOH010000437.1:0-11839 GCA_031427895.1 Betaproteobacteria bacterium | reverse complement strand
AGTCCAAATAATGGCTGGTGTGGTATTGATACCAAAGTATCGATACCAAGGTATCGGTTGTGACTTTTTTCACAGTCTGTAAATAGGAAGAACCGTCAGCGATGGTGTAGGAATTTCCTTTACGCCATGACCCTTGGGCGTGACGCGCCCACCCTACCCCAAGTACATCTCGACAGGGTGAACGGGATCAACAGGATGCCATCGCTGATGATGCGGTTCGCTGCACTCACCGCCATCCTGTGTGTTCGCCCCATCGCAATGCGCCGTCGCATCTCAAGCTCTGCTTTGAGTGGCTGTCCAAGCAACGTGGCTACAAGGTACGTTTTTCAATTACCGATGCCGACTACTTCCGATTGCCTCGCAGATTCGGAAAATTTTCCGTGACGCCTTTACCGGTGCCGGCCTGCCTTATTTCAACCCGCATAGTTTCAAGCACCCGCAAATTGACATATGCAGACCAAGTGCAAGACTTTCCAGAATATGAAGGGGTGGAGCCAGAATCTCGGGCACGATCAAATGGCGGCCACGCTCATCAATTACGGAAAAATCGACACTGAGGTGCAGGGTGAAATCATGGAGAGGCTGGCGAAACCGCAAAGTACCAGCGAAGTGAACCCGGCAGATGTATTGGAGGAAGCAGCTCGTCAGATTCGTCAATCGGATCTAAGAAATTGACATACTAAATGACTCGCTTTGGTACAGGCACTAAAGATTCCTCTGTGCGTTCACGATTGTGAGGGAACAATTTGGTTGCAGCCAGAGGCTGCTCTGGAAATTTCAAATACCATTTTTCACCAACCGGCCGCGCTGCACCCTACAATGACGCCACTGACTCGTTGTTGACGCCCACACGGTAGAAACCATGCCCTACGCCGCTACTCCACCACGCCAGCGCATGACTTCGCGAATGCTCGCACTGCTCATGCCCATCGGCACGGCGTGCCTGCTCGCCGCGCCCGCGAGTCTGCTTGCGCAAACATACCCATCCAAGCCCGTGCGCATGATCGTCGGTTTCGCGCCCGGCGGCGGCACCGATGTCACGGCGCGCCTGATCGTGCAGCCGTTGTCGGATGCTTTGGGACAGCGCGTTGTGATCGACAACCGGCCCGGTGCTAACGGCGTGGTGGCGACGGAAGTCACGGCGAGAGCGCCACCCGACGGTTACACGTTGCTGATGGTGAACCTTGGTCATACCGTCAATCCGGGACTCTACAAGAAGCTTCCCTACGACACCGTTCGCGATTTCGCGCCGGTCACTCTAGTGGTCACGCTGACCAATCTGCTGGTGGTGCATCCATCGCTGCCGGTGAAATCGGTGCCGGAATTCGTGCGCCTCGCCAAAGCGCGGCCCGGCTTCATCAACTACGGATCGGGCGGACACGGCGCAAGCTCGCATCTGGCCGTGGAGTTATTCGCCAAGACTGCGGGCATCGATCTGGTGCATGTGGCCTATAAAAGCGGCGGGCTTTCCGCCGTGGCCTTGCTGTCGGGCGAAGTCGCGGTATCGTTCAATTCGATCCCATCGACACTGTCGTATGTGCAAGCTGGCCGGTTGCGCGCGGTCGGTGTATCCAGTTTGAAACGTTCGCTGGGCGTGCCGGATGTGCCCACCATTGCGGAAATGGGCTACCCCGGATTTTCAGCAAGCGGCATATCGGGCCTGGTCGCGCCGGCGGGTACGTCCGCCGAAGCGGTCGACAGGATTCAAACCGAGACCGCCAGAGTATTAAAACAGCCCGCCATGGTCGAGCGCCTGGTTTCCTTGGGCATGGACCCGGTGGGCAACACACCCGCCGAGTTCACGCAGTTCATCAAGACCGATATAGAAAAGTGGACGCGGCTGACGCGCCAATTGAAACTCAGCTTGCAGTAAACGAAACGGAGCGATAGATATGGAACGGTTAAGCGTGGTTAGTCCCGTGGGACTCGAAGCCGTGGAGCTTAAGCGTGCCGCGCGGCGCCTGGATGGTCTGAACGGAAAAACCATCGGCGAAATCTGGAACGGCGTGTTCAAGGGCGACATGACCTTTCCGCTGATACGCAAGCTGCTGACACAGCGGTATCCGCGATTGAACATCATTCCCTACACCGAGTTTCCGCATCTGCCGGGCAACGATCATCCCACGCAGCAGTGGGAGCGTGCCCGGCACATCGCCGCGCTGGCGAAAGAGAAAGGATGCGACGCGCTGATCTCGGGCAACGGCGCCTGAGGGACCTGCGCTCCGGCCGCGGCGCGGCCGGCAAGCGAAGCTGAAAAAATCGGCATCCCCAGCGTCGTCGTCACGACAACCGGGTTCTCGGTACTGGCGCGCCATACCGGCAAATCCGCCGGTGTCGAAGACCTGCGCATCGCCGAATATCCGGGGCCGCTCGGCATCCACGACAGCGCGAAAATTCAACAGCACATCGAACGCACGCTCATCGACAAAATCGTCGATGGCTTGACGCAATCGAGCGACGGCAACGTTGCCTCCACACGCGGCAAGAATGATCCGCGCAACATCGTATGCAGCGGCACGCACGATGAAATCAACCGGTTTTTCATCGACAAAGAATGGAGCGACGGACTGCCCATCGTGCCGCCGACGGTTGAACGTGTGGAGCAGTTTCTGCGTTACACCGATCGTTCAGCCAACGAACAAATTGCATTACTGCAATCGGCCAATCTGCGCGCAACGCCGTGGAACATCGCAGTCAATGCAATCATGGCGGGATGCAGCCCGCTGCACATGCCGCTGCTGATCGCCGCCGTCGAGGCGCTGGGGGACGAGCGTTGCAGCCTCAACAACATCGGCAGCTCATCGGCAATATTTCCCTTCGTGCTGATCAACGGGCCACTCGCCACACAGCTCGGCATCGAGAGCGGCGCACAGGTGATTTCGCGCGGCGCCAATCCGGCGATCGGCCGCGCCATCGGTCTCATCGTCAGAAACATCGCGGGCTTTCGTCCCGGCGCGAGCTACATGGGCACCTTTGGTTATCCGCTGGCGTTCGCACTGGCGGAACATGCCGACAGTCCGTGGGCGCCGTTCCACGTCGGGCAGGGCTTTGACCACAATGCCAATACCGTAACCGTGGGCGTCACCAACAACTGGGGCGCTGCGCCCGCACCCTACGACACGCCCGACCGGGCCGGCGCGCAAGTGGCGCTGGAGTTGCTGTGCCGCGAAATCACCGGCAAGACGCGGCTTTTCAATTTCCCCGGACGCGGGCCGGATGCCGAAGCGGTAATGATCACGCTGCTGCTGTCGCCTCCCGTAGCCAGGTCGCTTGCCGACGCGGGCTATACCAGAGACGACGTGAAGCGTTACGTCCATGAACACACGCGCATGCGGCTCGCCGATTTCGAGTGGGTGCTCAAGTACACCAACATCACGCGTACCACATCGCGCGAAAAAGTAGAAGAAGGCGTTTTCCCGCAGGAATTTCTCGGCGCGCCGGATGACCTCGTGCGTGTGCTGTCGAGTCCCGATATCCTGCATATCATCGTGTGTGGCGATCCGCATCGCAACCGAGTCATGGTGCTCGAAGGCGGACACACGCAGCCGACTACGCGCGAGATCAAGTTGCCGGTGAATTGGGATGCACTGCCGAAGTCATAAAATATTTCAAACGCTCTTTTTGCATAAACCCCAATGTATGCCTGTGGCTGCTGGAATTGTGTTGGAGTTGTTGAGCGCCAGTACAGCCGGGCATAGCTTGCTCTGCAAGATTAACCCTCTGGTCAGCAAGAGGCGCTGATTCAGTGCGGCCAGTGACGCAATTCATCTTACGGACCGCTGCCGATCCCCCCGCGCGTTGCTTGGCGCATTGGATGATTCACTGCTGGCGTCCCACCCTGATCGTCGTCTACTGCCGATGGCCGGAATTTTGCACACCCCGCCAAGTATTGAACGCCGAGAGCGTCTGACGTACACTGAAAGTACGCGGCTCGGCAGTGTCGGGGACGGGTGTTGGCAACAACCCCAAGCCTATCGCTAACCGCGTTCCATTTCTGTGCTGCGATGTCGTAGAAATGCTCGCCCTGCATGGACAAAGGAACCCTGACAGGAACCCCGCTCCACAATAAGGCGTTATCGACTTCGATAAATTACTATAACTGATTGATCTTTATACTATTTTTATATCCGAGGTAATTGAATGGAAATGACCGGCGAACAACTCATCCCGCAATCTCAGGATGTCACCTGGAAAGCGCTGAACGACACCGAGGTGTTGAAAGCCTGCATCCCCGGCTGCGAATCCATCGAGCAATCCGGCGACAACGAATATCAACTGGTGATGGTCGCGAAAGTCGGCCCGGTCAGCGCCAAGTTCAAGGGCAAGATGACGCTATCGGATATCGTCGCGCCGACATCGTACAAGCTGGCGTTCGAGGGTTCGGGCGGCGTCGCCGGTTTCGCCAAGGGTGAAGCCAGCGTGCATCTGTCGCCTCAGGACGGCGGCACGAAGCTGGCGTATGCCGCCAACGCCATGATCGGCGGCAAGCTCGCGCAAGTCGGCTCGCGCCTGATCGACGGCGTGGCGAAAAAAATCGCCGGCGAGTTCTTCACCGAATTTAATAAGCAAGTCAGCAGAAAGTAGATAAGCATTTGTTTTTAAAGTAGTTTTTATTATCGCCTGTCACAGGAGGCATCATGGCTGAAAAGTTCAGTTTCGTTGTGGATGGAAAATCCGTCGCAGTGGAAGCCGATCCCGCGATGCCGCTGTTGTACGCACTGCGTTCCGAACTCGGTTTAGCCAATCCGAAATTCGGCTGCGGCAAGGCGCAGTGCGGTGCGTGTACGGTGCATGTGGACGGCGCGCCAATGCGCTCGTGCGTCACGCCCGTGAGACTTATTCGCGGCAAGCGCGTCACCACGCTCGCCGGCCTGGGCACGGCTGAAAAACCGCATCCGCTGCAACAAGCCTATATCGATGAAGGCGTGCCGCAATGCGGTTTTTGCCTGTCAGGCTGGCTGATGACGGCCTCGGCGTTTCTGAAAAACAACCCCAAGCCCACCGACGCGCAAATACGTCAGGCGATGACGGGCATCAAATGCCGCTGCGGCACGCACATGGCGATCATGCGTGCGATCAAACGCGCTGCTCAAACCATGAGCGCGTAAGGAGATCACCATGAATATAAATGACATTTCCCGCCGCGATTTTTTTATAACCACCGGCGCGCTGGTGGTTAGCGTCGCCCTGCCCGGCTCGATTGAGTCGGCGCTGTCGCAGACTGCCGCGGGCAAGCCGCCCCTGCTACCCAACGAACTCGATTCGTGGATCGCGATTCTGCCCAACGGCAACGCCACCGCCTATTTCGGCAAAATGGACATGGGCCAGGGCGTCGATGTCGCCGTGCAGCAGATCGTCGCCGAAGAGCTCGATCTCGCCTTCGAGCGCGTCAACGTCATCATGGGCGACACCGCGTTGACCTGCAATCAAGGCGGCGCGTCGGGCAGCACCGGGCTGCAAATGGGCGGCATGGCATTGCGTAACGCCGCCGCCGAAGCGCGCCGAGTACTGGTCGAGCGCGCGGCGCAGAAGCTCGGCGTCGCGGCGAATCAACTGCGTGTTGAAAATGGCGTAGTGAGTGGCGTGGTGATGGCGGGCACGCAGCGTGTCACGTACGGCGATCTGATCGGCGGCCAGTATTTTCATCACCAGCTTGAATGGAACAAGCTCTACGGCAATCCGCTGGCGGTCAAAGGCCCCGGCCAGCCCAAGAAACCGTCGGAATACAAGGTGGTCGGCAAACCTTTTCCGCAGGCCGTCATCACCGAAAAAGTCATGGGCCGCATGCAATTTATCACCGACATTACCGTGCCCGGCATGATACACGCGCGCGTGGTGCGCCCGGTCAACGCGGGCTGCTCGCTGGTGTCGGTGGATGAGAGTTCGATCAAACACATCGCCAGCGCGCGCGTGGTGCGCGAGCAGAATTTCCTCGCGGTGGTGGCGGATAAGGAATGGGATGCGGTGCGCGCCGCCGAGGCGCTCAAGGTCGAATGGTCGGCGCAGCGCAATCCGTTCCCGCCGATGGCGGCGCTGCACGATCACATCCGCAACGCGCCCGTCACCAGAAAAGAAACGCCGGTCAATCGCGGCAATGTCGATGAGGCGTTCAAAGCCGCCGCCAATGCCAAAACGATCACCATAGAAGCCGAGTACGAATGGCCGCTGCAATCGCATTCGAGCATGGGCCCGGCGTGCGCTATCGCCGATATGGCCGGCGACAACCCGCGCATTTGGACCGGCTCGCAAAAGCCGCATTACGTGCGCCCCGGCGGCGCGCGCATTACCGGCCTGCCGATCGAGAAAGTCCGCGCCACGTGGATCGCCGGCCCCGGCTGTTATGGCCGCAATGATGCGGGCGACTGCGCGGTGGATGCCGCGTTGATCTCCAAATTAACCGGCAAGCCGGTGCGCCTGCAATACATGCGTCACGACGGCACCGGCTGGGATCCGAAAGGCCCCGCCGGGGTGTTCCGCGGCCGCGCCGCGCTGGATGCGGCGGGCAATGTCGCGGCCTACGATTTTTTTGCCAAGGGTTTTACGCGGCAGGATGTGGCCACCAACGAATCCGATCCCAAGGACTGCCTCGCCGGCCAGTTCACCAGCTTTGCGCCCAAGGGCACACTGATTTTTCAAATTCCCGCCGAAGCCTACACGTTTGAAAACAAACGCTGCGGCTGGGAGACCATCCCCGCCATGCTCGAACGCGGCTCGCCGCTGCGCACCGGGCATCTGCGCGATCCGCTCGGCCCTGAAACGCATTTCGCCAGTGAATCGTTTATTGATGAACTGGCCGCCGCCGCGAATGCCGATCCGGTGGCGTTCCGTTTGAAATACCTGACGCGCGAACGCGACGTGGCCGTGATCAAAGCCGCCGCGCAAAAAGCCAACTGGAAATCCAATGAACGCGGCAGCCGCGGCAAAGGCGAACTGATGCGCGGGCGCGGCTTCGCCTACACCGAACGCAACGGCACCGTGGTCGCACTCGTCGCCGAGGTCGAAGTCGAGCGCAAAACCGGCCGCATCTGGGCGAAAAAATTCTGGTGCGCGCACGACTGCGGCCAGATCATCAATCCCGGCACCATCCTCACCGTGATCGAAGGCAACATCGTGCAGGCGCTGTCACGCACGCTGATCGAAGAAGTAAAATTCAATCAAAATCAGGTACTTAGCGTGGATTGGATCACCTACCCCATACTCGAATTATCGGATGCGCCGGAGAGCATCGAGATCGCCCTGATCGACCGCCCGGAGATTTCACCGCAAGGCGCGGGCGAACCGTCGCACCGCACAGTACCTGCGGCGGTTGCGAATGCGATTTTTGATGCGACGGGGGTGCGTATGCGCAAGGTGCCGATTACGGCGCAGCGGATGCGCGAGGCGCTGCTGAAAAATCAAGGATGACATTGAAAGGATGAAGGCGGAAGGATGAAAACAAACAAAAGCACACCACTGGTGCGGTGGTTTTCATCCTTCATCCTTCATCCTTACAAAAAGGCTAATCCGCCTTCGCCCCCGCGGCCCGCACCACCTTCGTCCATTTCGCGATTTCCGCGCGCAAAAATTCCCCGCACGCCTCCGGCGAGTTGCCGACCGGCTCGGTGCCCAGCGCGGCAAAGCGTTCTTTGACCGCCGGGCTATGCACGGCCTTGACGATTTCGCTGTTGAGCTTGGTGATGATGTCGCGCGGCACGCCCGCGGGCGCGAGCATCATGTACCAGCCGGTGACTTCGTAGCCCGGCACGCCGGATTCGGACACGGTGGGGATTTCGGGCGTCAGCGATAAGCGCTTCGGACCCGTTACCGCTATACCGCGCAAGCGGCCTGACTTGATTTGCGTGATCGCCGCGCTGGTGCTGCTCATCATGAAATCGATTTCGCCGCTCATCAGCGCAGTCGCGGATTGCGCCGCGCTTTTGTAAGGCACATGCACCAATTTGACGCCCGTCATGTGCTGCAACAGCACGCCGCCCAAATGATTGGCGCTGCCGTTGCCGGAAGACCCATAAGTCACGCGCCCTGCGTTGGTCTTCGCCAGCGCGATCAAATCCCTGACGTTTTTCACCGGCACGCTGGGATGCGTGGACAGAAAATATTGCCCGGTGGTGAGCTGCGAGAGGGCGGCAAAATCTCGCAGCGTGTCATACGGCAGCTTCACATGGAGGCTGGGATTGATCGACAGCTCCGGCGATGAGGTCATCAGTGTGTAGCCGTCCGGCGTCGCTTTGGCGGCGACTTCAGTGCCGATGATCGTGCCCGCGCCGGGACGGTTTTCGACGACCACCGGCACGCCCAACTGCTCGGATAACTTCTGCGACACGATGCGTCCGGTGACATCAGTGCCGCCGCCGGGGCCAAGGGCGACGATCATGCGTATCGCACGGTTGGGATAACCCTGCGCCGCCGTCTGCGCCGCGACGATACACGCGCACAGCGCAACTCCAGATGCCACGGCACGGGGATTCATGCCACCGCCGCTTTATCAATCGCCTTCGCCATCGCCAGCGACGGACGCACCGGCCCGCCATGATGCACGTTGGGCACTTTGATGGCGTCGGCCAGATGCCGCTCCGAAAAGCGCTTCACCTTGTAATTGTGCGGCTGCCATTTCCCGGTGACGTAATCCGGATCGCAAAAATATTCCATCATGCCGCCGAGCGGATTTTTGAAATACCAGAAAACCGCCGCGTAGCCGATGCGATGCGGCGTGGCGCGCGCGTAGGCGGCGCCGGTGGCGTCTGGCGTGCCGTATACCACGGATGCAATGCCGGTGAATGCCATGAGGGTTCCTGGGCCAGTGTACGTTCGCGTAAAACCGCAGTTGTGCGGCCACTAAACGCGCATGGTAATTCGTCTGCCCCGAATAGGGAATAGCGGTTTCCAGCAAGCGCGTTTCCCTTTACCATCGGCCTCACTGTTATCTCGTGAAATCTTCGATGAAGCTATTTGCCGCAATCGCCCTGCTGACGTTTACCCTGCCCCTGGCCGCACAGAACTACCCCGCCCGCCCCATACGCATGATGGTGCCCGCCGCCGCCGCGGGCGTCACCGACATCGCCGCGCGCGTGCTGACGCCGCGCCTGACCGAAGCGCTGGGTCAGGCCATCGTGGTGGACAACCGCGCGGGCGCGGGCGGCATTATCGGCACTGACATCGTGGCCAAGGCGGCGCCGGACGGCTATACGCTCATCACCGCCTTTGACAGCTTTGTGTCGAACCCCTATGTGTTCAAAAAAGTGCCGTATGACACGCTGAAGGATTTCGCGCCGATTTCGTTGTTGATACGCGGCCCGCAGCTATTCGTCGCCACGCCGAAGCTCGGCGTAAAAACCTTCGGCGACTTCACCGCGCTGGCGAAGGCAAAGCCAGGCTCGATACGCTACGCCACCGCCGGCCCGGCCACCTCCAGCCGCCTGTCGGTGGAATTGTTCAAGGCAGTGAGCAAGCTCGACGGCACCACCGTCTTTTTCAAAGGCGGCGGCCCGGCGCTGAACGATCTGCTCGGCGGGCATGTGGACGTGATGATCGCCTCCGCCGGCCTGGTGTTGAGCCACGTCAAAAGCGGCCGGCTGCATGCGCTGGCGGTCAGTTCCAAAAACCGCACCACGCTTGCCCCCGGCGTGCCGTCGGTGAGTGAGTTCTATCCGCAATTTGAAGCGCAGTCGTGGGTGGGCATGCTCGCTCCCGCCGCCACGCCGCGCGCAATCATTCTGCGCCTGAACACCGAGGTCAACAAAGTGCTGGCCGAAGCCGACATCAAGGATCGCTTCAACACACTCGGCTACGAAATCGCCGGCGGTTCGCCGGAGCAATTCGGCGAATGGCTGCGCGCGGAGTCGGTAAAATGGGGAAAAGTGATCCGCGATAACCACATCACGGCAGAATGAACAGCAATATCAACACATCACCGCGAAGGCGCGAAGGCGCAAAGGAAACGCAAAGAACAGCGAACGGCAAAACCGCAGCGTTTTTCTTGCAGTTCTTTGCGAAATATTTGCGCCTTTGCGGTCGCGGTTAGCAATTCATGGAGAGCAAGAAAATGCTGAAAATCTGGGGACGCAAGAATTCCATCAACGTGCAAAAAGTGCTGTGGGCGGCAGGCGAATTGGCACTGCCGTTCGAGCGCATCGACGCCGGCATGGCGTTTGGCGTAAACAACACGCCGGAGTACCGCGCGATGAATCCCAACGGTCTGGTGCCGGTTATCAACGACGACGGCTTTATTCTGTGGGAGTCGCACGCCATCGTGCGCTACCTCGCGCGCAAGCACGGGCTGGGCACGCTGTGCCCGGCGGATGCGCGGGCGGTCGCCGATGCCGACCGCTGGATGGAATGGTTCAGCACCACGCTGTGGCTGAATCTGCGTCCGGTGTTCTGGAACCTGGTACGCACCGCGCCCGAAAAACGCGATCTGCCGCTGGTCGAATCCAGCCTGAAATCGCTGGCGGCCAATTTTCAAATCGTCGATGCGTGGCTGGTCAATCACGCCTACATGGCCGGCGACGCCTTCAGCATGGGCGACATACCGATGGGCGTATCCGCGTTTCGCTGGTACCACATGGATATCACGCGCCCTGCCTTGGTAAATCTGGATGCATGGTATGCACGCCTTTGCGCGCGGCCCGCGTTCAAACAACATGCGATGCTGCTGCTGACATAAATTATTGTTTAAAAACAAATAGTTACAATGAATCGTCATGCGTGAATACCGCTACTTCAATCTGCTGATGGTGGCTTTCGTCACGGTGCTGATCTGCTCCAACCTGATCGGCCCGGCGAAAATCGCGCAGGTGGATTTACCGGTATGGGGCGTGCTGACCTTCGGCGCGGGCGTGTTGTTTTTCCCGGTGTCGTATGTGTTCGGCGATATTCTCACCGAGGTCTACGGCTACTCGCGCGCGCGCCGCGTGATCTGGAGCGGCTTTGCCGCGCTGGCGTTCGCCTCGATCATGGCGAGCGTGGTGGTGGCGCTGCCGCCCGCGCCCTTCTGGAAGCATCAGGGCGCCTACGAAATCGCCTTTGGTTCCACCTGGCGCATCGTGCTGGCATCAATGGTGGCGTATTTCTGCGGCGAATTCGTCAACTCGCTGGTGCTGGCGAAAATGAAAATCCTGACGCAGGGCAAGCACCTGTGGAGCCGCACTATCGGCTCCACCATTTTTGGCGAAGCGGTCGATTCCGCGTTGTTCTATCCGCTGGCATTCTACGGCACGGGCATCATCCCCGACGACAAACTGCCGCTGGTGATGCTGGCGCAATTTACGCTGAAAGTCGCCGTGGAAGTGATCTTCACGCCGGTGACGTACGCCATCGTCAACTGGCTAAAGCGCGCGGAAAACGAAGACTATTACGACCGCAAAACGGATTTCAATCCGTTTCATCTCAAGGACTGAACGGGCGCGCAAAGGCCTGGAGAAAAACTGAAGGGATGCACTGAAAGCGGGGAAAAGTGGTCAGGGAGGTGAGATTCGAACTCACGACCTCTTGCTCCCAAAGCAAGCGCGCTACCGGACTACGCTACACCCTGACTGAACGCGCATTTTATCTGATTTTCGCCATCTTATGGCCGTGTGAATGTGACAATGCCAAATTGCCGGGGTGCGGTAAGTTAAACTCGGCGTTTTAAGCGATTCCCTCCATGACTGAAAAGAAAAACTGGCGCACGCCGGCCGTCGTCGTCGCCTGCGGCAGTTCGGCGCCGACCACCAACCCTAAGCCGACCAGCCAGAAAAAGAAAAGCACGATCATGATCCCGGCCAGGCTGCCATAGGTCAGGTCGTAGCTGAAGAAGCCGCGCAGCACCGCGGGCAACGCCACCGTCACCGCCACCCACCACACC
>JANPOH010000436.1:0-17503 GCA_031427895.1 Betaproteobacteria bacterium | reverse complement strand
TTCCATCAGCAGGCCGGGCAGCACATCGGCGGGCAATTCGGTCGGCAGGTTCTGATATTCCGCTGGTGAAAATTTTCCCATGCCGCGAAACCATTCGCCTGATCCCGCCAGCGAGGTGCGCACCAGCCAGCTTCCGCCGATGGTGGCGCGGCGATGCAGGGCCACCATGGTGGCGAAGGCAAGGATGTAGCCGGCGATGTAATCGTGCGGCGAACCCGGCAGGAACGCGGGCTTTTCGTTGTTCGGGCGCCACGCCATGCCGTTGAAGGATTGCACCACGGTGTCGTAGCCGCGCTTGTCTTTCCACGGGCCTTGGTGGCCCCATGCGGAGAGCGTTACGTAGACTATGCCGGGGCGTGTTTGCGCCAGCGCTTCTGGCGACAGGCCGCGCGCGGCGAGCGCGCCGGGGCGGTACGCCTGCAAAAATACGTCGCAGTCTTGCACCAGCCCGCGCATGATCTCGGCTTGCGCCGGATCGCGCATGTCGATGTGCGCCTGTATCTTGCCGATGCCGGTGTCCACGTCGGACGGCGGCCCCAAGTCGGGCAAGTCCTTGCGGGTGATGCGCATCACATCCGCGCCGTGCTCGGCGAATGCCTTGGCGCACGCCGGGCCGGCCAGCACGCGCGTGAGATCGAGCATGCGGATGCCGGAGAGCGGTCTGTCACCTTTCGGTAGTGGTTGCACAGGCGCATCGCCAATTTTCACGATTTCAAACAACGGAATCTGCGCCGCGCTCTTCTGATGCGCGCAGGTTTCCCATTCGGCTTCGGTGCGAATCAAGCCGCCGCAGCCGCCGGCGGCGAACATGGCGGCTTCGAGTTCCAGCCCTTCGCGCTGTGCCACGGCCCGGGTCACGGCTTCTTTATCCATGGGCACGCCCAGCGCCTTGAGATTGCCGTCGCGCACATTCGGAAAGTTGCTGTGCAGATAAATCCAGCGACCGTCTTTCAGTTGATAAAAGCCGGTGATTTTTTCTTCGCTTTCACCGGGCTTTTTGCCGTCGATCTTGATGTAGCGCGGGCTGCGCATCGCGGCGGCGGCGGCGTGCATGGTGAGGCTGACTTTTTGCGCGCGCCCGGTTTTCAGCCGCCATAGTTCAGCAGCCGCCAAGCCCGTGGCCGCGACGCACGCAGCCCCCGGCGCGACAAATTTGTACGGCGTTTGCAACAGCAAATCGGAGCCGGTGATTTCAACATGCTCCGCCGTCGAGGCGGGCAGATTGGCGAGTTGCAGCAGGTGGTTCAGATGCGGGTTGGACATATCAATTCCTTTACGAAACTATGAAACTTTTGGCAGTTGATCGCGCACCTTCGGCCCGGTGTACAACTCCGGCCAGCGGCGCAGCGTCTCGTCGCTTTTTTCGGTGTACATGTGGCAGGTGTTAAAGGTGCGCGGCATTTCGCCGGGCTGGTGTTTGCGTTTGGCCTGCCGTGCGTTGTTGGTGGATTGATACGCCACGGCGGCGATGCGCCCGAGCAGTTCCCACTGATGCGTGCAGCCGTGGGCGCTGCCGATGATGTCTTTCAGGCCCTTGGTCCAGCCGCGCGAGATGCGATGGCCCTTGAGTTGCGCGAACTTTTCCGTGATGTCGCCGCACAAGCGATACGGGCTGCTGTCGGTGACGGCCACGCACTCGTGGATGTTCATGTCGAGATCGATGGTGAGGCGTATCCACATGTCGTGCGCGGGCACGCCGGCGGGCAAATCCGGGCTGCCGCTGCGGTTAAACCAGGTGTATGCCTTGGTATCGGTGAGACGGCCTTCGATATCCCACAGGCCATCGTCGCGTTCGTAGCCGCGGCAGTCGATGACGCGGTTGTGGTTGAGTTTGCGTGCTACAGGGCGGGGCAGGGGCATTGCATTAACCTTTCAGTGCGGCGAGCGCGTCTACAGCCTTGACGCCTTGGCCATGACCCTGACCTTTTGGCATCACGAGGATGGGATTGATATCGAGTTCGGCCAGCGTGCCGTCAAGTTGCGCCGCCATGTGCGACACATTGACCAGCACCTGCGCCAGCGCGTCGATGTCGCACGCGGGCTTGCCTCTGAAGCCTTGCAACAGTTTCGCGCCTTTGACTTCGGCGATCATGTCGCGCGCTTCGGTGGGCGTGATCGGACAGTGGCGCATGGCGACATCTTTGTAGACTTCGACCATCACGCCGCCGGTGCCGAACAAAATGGTGGGGCCGAGTTGTGCGTCGTAGCTCACGCCGACGATCACTTCAACGCCGCCGGACACCATCTCCTGCACCAGCACGCCGTTCAACGCGGCCTTGGGGGTGTTTGATTTTGCGTTCGACAAAATCGCGGCGTGCGCGGCGCGCACCTCGTCGGCATTGCGCAGATTCAGGCGCACCACGCCAGCTTCGGTCTTGTGTGGAATGTCTGGTGAATCTGCTTTTAAAACAACAGGATAGCCTATTTTCTCGGCGGCCTTAATCGCCGCGTCGGCGTCTTGCACACAGACTTCCATCGACACCGGCACACCCCACGCCGCGATCAATTGTTTGCTTTCGGATTCAGACAGCGCGTTGCGCTTGAGCGCCTGTGCATTCGCGAGCGCCGCTTTTTGCGCGGCGTTGATCGAAGGCGCGGTGGCGAAGCCCTGCTGCATGCGCTTCTCGTGCCAAGCGTGGTAATCGAGCAGATGGCGCAGCCCGCGCGCGAGTGAATCCGGCGTGTAAAACAGCGGCACGCCGGCAGCCTTGAGCTTGGTCAGGCTGGCGCTGGCATCGCGCGTGCCGGTCCACATATAGGCGACGTTCTTGTCGGTCTTTGCACGCAGCGCGATGATTTGATCGATCTGCTGCTCTTTGCCCGCGCTGGCGATGACGAGCGTGCCGACGCCCGGCTCGTTAATCATCGCGTCCATGATGTCGGGAAAGTAATCGCTGTTGGCCTTGCCGGTGACATCGGCGGGGTTGGCCGCCCAGCCGAAGCCTTTGATCACGCCATTGATAGCGCCCAGCGCCTTGTCGCTTAACACCGGCAGATCCAACCCTTGCTGCCCGCACATATCCGCCGTCAGAGAACAAATGCCGCCGGAGGCGACACCACGGCGATGCCGGGTTGTTTGGGTTTTTTCGATTGCGCCAGCAGTTGCGCGACTTCGAGCAGATCGTCGTAACTCGGCACGCGGATCACGCCGTATTGCTTGCAGATCGCATCGTAGAGCGCGTCGCTGCCGGTGAGGGCGGCGGTGTGCGAACTGGCGGCGCGCTTGCCCAGATCGGAACGACCGATTTTAATCAGCACAATCGGCTTGCCGCGCTCGGCGGCGAGTTGTGCGACTGCTATAAATTTCGCCGCGTTTTTAAAGCCCTCGACAAAACCGGCGATCACGGTGGTGCCTTCGTCGTCGAGCAGGTAACGCGCGAAATCCGCAAAATCGAGATCCGCCTCGTTACCGGTGGACACCACGTAGCTTAAGCCCATGCCTGAATCGGCGGCGCGCGCCAGCAATGGCCCGAACAGCGTCGCGCCGCTCTGGCACACCAGCCCGACCTTGCCGTTGACACCGGTCATCTGCCGGCTGGAAGATGTGAGCCAGATATCATCACGAATGTTGGCGAGGCCCAGACAGTTGGGGCCACTGATGCGCAGGCCCGACTCGCGCGCGTACTGCGCGACTTCAGCTTGCAAATCAGCGCGATCAGCGAGGCCACGCTCGGAAAACCCGGCGGAAATCACAATCGCCGCGCGCGTGCCCTTGGCGTGCGCTTCTTTCAACGTGGCGAGCACGTGGTTATACGGCACCACCACCGCCACCACATCCGGCGTTTCCGGCAGGTCGGTGATACTCTTATACGACTTCGTGCCGAGGATTTCGTCGTACTTCGGATTCACCGCATACACCCTGACGCGATCCTGCATGCGTAGCGCGGCGGCCAGCATGCGCCCGCCGTACTGCTGGCGCGGCGTGGCGCCGACGATGGCGAACGAGCGCGGGTTGAGCATCGTGTGTATCGATGCCATTTGTGCTTTGCTCCAGATTTCCACTTTTGACTCCGCTAAAAATTCACTACTACTCTGGAAGAATTAACTGATTTACCTACCCCGCTCGTCGTTCCGGCTTGCGCCAGAATGACGGTACAACGTTTACCGTAGCAACGCCCGTGTTCGCTCCGCGTGCGCCGCCTGCGCCGCAATTGCCGCCGCCACCTCCACAATCTCACGCGCGCGATTCACCACCGGCATGTCGATCATCTTGCCCTTGTACGGAAACGCGCCGATGCCGTTGGCGAACTGCACCGCGGCTTCATCGACAATCGCTTTGGCATCGATGACTTCCTGCGCGGAAGGCGCGAATTCCTCATTCAGCACTGCCACTTGATCGGGGTGGATGCACGCGCCGCCGCGATAGCCCAGCTTGCGTGAGCGGCGGATCACCGCGCGAAAGGCCTCCAGATCGGTGAAATCCGCGATCGAACCCATATAGCCGCTGGCCATGATGCCCGCCGCCTTGGCCGCGAACAGCGTTACCTGCTTCGGATAAAACAGCGCTTCCGGCGTCGGATCAAAACCGCACTCGGCGGAAAAATCTTCCGGCCCGAGACCGATGGTGGTCAGGCGCGGATGGGCAGCGGCGATTTCGTAAACTTGCCTGAATGCACCGGGGGTTTCCAGCGACGCGGCCAGCGTCACGCTCATCGTGGCCAGCCCGCGTTCGGCTTCGAGTTTTGCCACCAGTTCGGCGAGCAGATGCACATGGCTGGGACTTTCGACCTTGGCGATGTGCAGCACCGACACGCCGGGTATCACCGCCGCCTCGATATCGCGCACCACCATGTCGAGCGGGCGGTTGATGCGTACCTTCACCCGCGCGCCGCCACGGCTCACTTCTTTAACGGCGGAGGCCAGCCGCTCGCGCGCGGCGGCCTTGGCATTGGGCGCAACGCCGTCTTCGAGATCAAGCATGATGCTGTCCGCGCCGCGCAAATGCGCTTTGGCGAGAAAACGTTCGCTGCTCAAGGGCACGATCAAGGTGGAACGATCCAGCAGATGCTGCAGTGGTGTGTTTGGGTTCATGGTCAATATAGAAGGCAGAAGGTGACAACAAGGAGACGACAGAGGGAGGGCGCGAAAGGCATCGCGGTGATTCGCAATGTAACGGCGCGGCCGGACATGTGCAAGCCCGCACGTTCACCCGCACGTTCGCACGGTGGAATGGAGTAGACTTTCGCCGGCAACCATCGACCCAATCACGGAGGTTTACCATGGAAAAGAAATTCTTCAACCCCGAAGGACTCATCAAACCCGGCTACTACACGCCTGCCATCAGCGTGCAGGGCGGCACAACAATCTACGTTGCAGGCCAGGTATCGCAGGATGTCGAAGGCAACATCGTGGGCAAAGGCGACTTGCTGGCGCAAACCGAGCAGGTTTACAAAAACCTCGGCCTCGCGCTGGCCGGCGCGGGCGCTACCTTCGCCGACTTGGTGAAAATCAACGTTTAAGTTGTTGGGTTTCAATCGCAGCAACGCGCATTGCTGCAATCCGTACGCGAAAAGTATGTGTCGAAAACGCATCCACCCGCGAGCACACTGGTGGGCGTGCAGGCGCTGGCGCGCGGGGATTTTCTGGTGGAGATCGAGGCGGTGGCGGTGGTGGGGTAAATCCCGTTTTCGTCAATCTGCAATCGTAAGGAGAGCACGATGTCCAAAGGGTACTGGATCGCCCGCGTGGACGTGGCCGACGCCGAGGGATACAAGGCGTACGTCGCGGCCAACGCGGAGGCATTCAAAAAATACGGCGCGCGTTTTGTAGTACGCGGCGGCGCATTTAAAAACCCGGAAGGAACCAGCCGTGAACGCAACGTGGTGATTGAGTTCCCCACCTATCAGGCCGCACTTGAGTGCTGGCATTCCCCGGAATACCAGCGCGCCGCCAAACTGCGGCAGCCGGTATCCACCATCGATCTGGTGATTGCGGAGGGGTATGACGGGGTGCAGCCTTCGTAGGTCGTACGGCGCAATCCAGGCTTGTTAAGGCCCGACGCTCGCGAGTGAGGTCAGTGTGCGGCTATCGATTACGACGCCCCCGGCCTCTTAAAGGCAGCGATGTCGTTTGGGTGATAGGTTTGCCGCCGCAACGAGGCCCGCAATTCCCGCGCCCTTGCCAAGGGTTCCACGGGCGCGAGATTGGTGTGCGACAAAGCGATTTCCAGACACACAATCGCCTCGTCGCTGATACTGCGGCGATGTGATTTCGCCGACAACACCAATCGCTCATAGAGGTTATCTGGAATGTTGTTGAGCGTAAGCGTTGCCGGCATGATCGATTCTGCTCTAAAGGTAGTTGGCTGGATTCTATGTAACTATTTGTTTTTAAACAATTATTTGTAATTAAACGTTCAGGCAGCCGCCGCCCCCAACACACTCTGCGACACATATTTCGCCAGCCAGCGCTTGTTGATAATCATGTTTTCCTGCCATACCGCTTCGATGTTCGGCACGGTGGAGGCTTTGACCGCTGCTGCTGCGAGCAGGGCATCGCGCCAGGCTTTGAGGTGCGGGAATTTTTCGATGATGCCCAGCGGACGCAGGTTGTCCATAAAGGTGTAGCGCTGCAGGAAGGGCGCGTATGCGGCATCCACCAACGACAGTTTCGGGCCGTTGAAATACGGTCCATCGTTGCCACGCTTGGCTAATGCATCGTTAAGCTTGCCGAACACCTCGGCGATCTTGGCGGCTTTTTTGGTGAATTCTTCTTCGGAATCGGAATACGCGGTGGTGGAAATCGCGCTGGCGAAGGTGGATACGTAATCCGTCCATGCACGGTTGCGCGCGCGCGTAAGCGGATCGGCCGGATGCAATTGCGGCGCGGCGGTTTCGTCGAGGTATTCAGCGATGGCATTCGATTCAAACAGCGCGTCGTTGTCGCCGATACGCAGCACCGGCACTTTGGAATGCGGCGAGATTTTCAGAAACCAGTCGGGGCGGTGGTCGCGGTCGATGTAGGTGATGTCGTAATCGATGTTCTTGGCGCGCAATACAATCGCGGCGCGTTGCACCCACGGACACGTTTTGAAACTGCACAACATTGGTTTGGATGACATGGTTTTCTCCTGGTAAATGGGAATTCACTAACGGGGTAATACTACTACGCATCAATCCGCCGGCAATCCATTGCGCAGCAAATCGCGCGCGATAAACCAGCGATGCACTTCGCTGGGGCCTTCGTAGATGCGCCACACGCGGCTGGCGCGGCAGATGTATTCCAGCGGCAGGTCTTTGGTCATGCCCATGCCGCCGAACAGTTGCATGGCGCGGTCGGCCACGCGGTAAATCATTTCGCTGCCTTGTAGTTTGACCATGGCGGCATCGCGCCGCCAGTTGGTTTCACCGGCGTCGATCTTGCACGCCAGGCGCCAGGTGATGAGCCGCACCATTTCCATTTCCTGAAAGCTGTCGGCGATCCACCATTGCACGGCTTGGCGATCGGCGAGTGGTTTGCCGAAGGTGACGCGCTCGTTGGCTTGCGGAATCATCAGTTCAAGGCAGCGGCGCGCATAGCCCAGGGCGCGGCAGGCGATTTCCAGACGGCGCACGCCGAGGCGGTTTTGCATTGGGCCGAAGCCGTTGCCGACCTCGCCCAGCACCTGATCGTCGGACAGTTCAACGTTATCGAAAAACACGCCGTAGGGCGCATGTTCACCGATGGTATTCAACACGGTGGGAATCGACACGCCTTTGGTTCCTTTATCGACCAGAAAAGCGGTGATGCCGCCGCGTGAACCCTTGGCCGGATCTGTTACGGCCATCACGACCATGAAGTCGGCCTTGCGCGCGTGGCTGATAAAGATTTTTTGCCCGTTGATGAGCCACTTGCCGTTTTTGTATTCGGCGCGGGTTTTCATGCCGGCGGGGTCGGACCCCGCGCCGGGTTCGGTAATGGCGATGGCGCTTTTGAGATCGCCATTGGCGTAGGGGATGAAATACTTTTTGATCTGCTCGCCTTTGCAGGTTTCTTTGAGCATGAACAAATTCGGACTGTCGGGCGGCAGTATCCACGGCGTGATGCTGGTTTTGAGTTCTTCGATCACCACGGCTTTGGCGAGCATGCCCAGATTCTGACCGCCGTATTCTTCGGGCACGTCGATGCCGTAGAGGCCGATTTCTTTCGCTTTGCGATTGAGTTCTTCTTCGGCATCGGGGTCGATCAGCGGTGCATCGGTCAGGCCGCGCTCTGCTTCGCGGCGAATCACGTCTTTTTCCAGCGGCAGCAATTCATCGCGGGTGAAACGCGCAACGGTGTCGCGCAGCATGCGTAGCTCTTCGGGCAGGGTGAAGTCCATTATGTTATGTAGTCTCTCTTATGGCGCGTGGCGGGAAAGCGCCATCATAGCAACTCATCGACAGCCGGCCAACGCGGTAAACTATGCCTCGTGTGCAACACAGCCACTTAACGGGAGACAGGTATGGGCAATGAAGAAGTCGGCGTCGGCATCGAGGGGCATGTGGCAACGGTTGAGCTGCGGCGTCCGCCGAATAATTTTCTGGATGTCGATCTTATCGGGCATCTGGCTGATGCGCTGGAGGCGCTTGACCGGGATGTCAACGTGCGTGCCATCGTGTTGGCGTCCGCGGGCAAACATTTTTCGGCGGGGGCGAATCTCGGAAAGCGCGTGGCCGACGAAGAAGCCGGCAAGAAGGCCGTGGCGCAGCGGCGTCACCTGTATCACGAGGCTCAACGTCTGGTGCTGACCAAAAAGCCCATCGTCGCGGCGGTGCATGGCAGCGCCATTGGCGCGGGTCTGGGCCTTGCGCTGGTGGCGGATTTTCGCGTCACGTGCAAAGAGGCGCGGTTGGCGGCGAATTTCTGCGCGCTGGGCTATCACCCCGGTTTCGGCATGACGGTTACGCTGCCGCGTTTGGTGGGGCATCAAACCGCCAAGTGGTTGTTTCTCACCGGCAAACGCATACCCGGCGATGAAGCAGTTGCGATGGGGCTGGCCGACCGCCTGGTCGATCAGGACAAGGTGCGGCAAGCGGCAACGGACATGGCGCTGGAACTCGCCAAGTCAGGCCCGCTCGCCGTGCAGGCGGCACGCGAGACGTTGAGCCGCGATCTTTATCCGGCGTTTTGCGCGGCGACCGAACGCGAGGCATTCATACAGAATCAATTGCGCGAGACGAATGATTTCAAAGAGGGCGTGAAAGCCGGCTTTGACCGGCGCGAGCCGATGTTTACGGGGACGTAAAACTACAGGGACACAAAACCTTTTTTTTAACATGGATGCACAGGATTTGCAGGATAAGGCCAACAGCTTGGGTTTTATTCTGTACTGTAAATCCTGTGCATCCCTGTTATTGATCTTTCCATATTTCACGACAAAATCTCCCTCATCCCCAGCCCTTCTCCCGGTGGGAGAAGGGAGATTTCTTCCCTCTCCCTCCGGGAGAGGGATCGAGGGTGAGGGAAACTGGGAGTGCCGAAATCACTGTCATGATTTATGGAAAGATCAATAATTACCGTTGACCTTGAATCAGGCTCCCGTCAACCCCAGCACATCTTCCAGCCGCTTGCGATGCAGCGCGGGTGCGCCGAGGCAGTGGTACAGCGAGCGCGACATCTTGGTGTGCAGTGTCAGCCCGTATTCGCGCACCACGCCGATGCCGGCATGCACCTCATGCGCGTAGTCGCAGGCGCGCATGTAGCTTTCCGACGACACTGACTTGGCGACGTGGATGCTCGCCGCCGCGTCCATGCCGCTGTCGAGCTTCCATAACGCTTCGTAAGTGGTCCAGCGCGCGGCATCGAGGTAGTTGACCATGTGGATGATGTGATCCTGCACGCGCGCAAAGCGACCGATGATCTGGCCGAACTGCGTGCGCTCGCGCGCGTAGTTGACCGACATGTCGTAGACCTGCTTGCAGCCGCCGACTTTGTAGGCGCATAACACGGGTGTGGCGGCAAGCATGGCGCGTTGCAGCGCATCCCATGCGTCGAGGATCGCGTCGCCGCTGCTCACGCGCACGTTGTCGAGCATTACTTCGCCAGCGCCGCTGATGAATCCATCCAGCGCACGCACGGCGACTCCCGCAGCTCTGGCATCGACGCGAAACAGGCCGATGCCCGCCGCGCCATCGAGGCGCGCCACCACCAGCAAATCAGTGGCGTGCAGGGCATCGTGAACAAACAGTTTGGTTCCGCTCAATCTGAAATCCGCGCCGTCCTTTTTTGCGGTGAGCCGTATATTGTCCGCCGACCAGCCGTATTGCGCCTCGGTCAGTGCCAGCGCGAAGATGCGTTCACCGCTGGCGATGCGCGGCAACCACGTGCTCTTCAGGGCATCGCCGCCTACTTCAAGCAAAATGCGCGCGCACAGCACCGCCGATGAGAACAGCGGGCCGGGCACGGGACCGGTGCCGAGTTCTTCAAACAGCACGGCCACGTCGGTCATGCTGTTGCCGATGCCGCCGTATTGCTCAGGGATCGCCATGCCAGTCCAGCCGAGTTCGGCCATCTGCTTCCAGATACCGGCGATTCCCGCCGGATCGCGGTCGAGCTTGAGTAGCGTATCGCGATTGCACGCGCCGCGCACGAAATCGCGAGCCGAGTTCTGTATCAGTTGCTGGGTATCGTTGAGTGATAAATCCATGCTTTCTCCGGGCCAAAAATGGCTAACGCAGGTTGGCGGCTTTTTCGCGCTCGCGTCCGCCGATGCCGATGCGCCGCGCCATGATGACGCGCTGGATGTCGGTGGTCGCGCCGGGATGCAGCGCGGTGATCGCGTCGCGCTGAAAATATTCGATATTGCCTTTGAGCGGCGCCCAGCGCGGGTCTTTGGTCAGCACCAGTGGCCCGGCGATACGCAGCATTTTTTCGGCGATATCAAGGCCCGACAGTTTGCGCCGCAGGCTGTATTGCGAGCCTTCGTAGGTGCGGGGCTGACCGGCATGCGCCAGCCAGTGATTACGCAGCGCGAACAGGCGCGTGATCTCGGCTTCGATGTACAGATTGACGAGTTCCGCGCGCGCGGCGGAATCGTCGGCGATGGCCCAGCCGTCGTGGCGCTCTTTGCATAGATTGATAAAGTCGTAAATCACGCGGCGGTCGGCGAGGCGGCCCATGCCGCCATGTTCGACTTCCAGATGGGTGGTGGCGACTTTCCAGCCGTTGTTTTCACCGCCGACGAGGTGATCGGCGGGCACGCGCACGTTGTCGAAGAACACCGCGTTTTTAACGCCCGAACCGCTGCCGCCTTCGCCGCCGGTGGCGAGCAAATCCATCGGCGTGACGGTGATGCCCGGCAGGTTCATCGGAATCATCAGCCACGACAGGTTTTTGTGGCGTTCGCCTTTCGGGTCGGTGACGACGATGGTCCACGAATAATCCGCGCCGTGCGAGCTGCCGACAAACATTTTCTGGCCGTTGACCACATACACGTCGCCGTCGCGGAGGGCGGTGGTCTTGATGCCCGCGAGATCGGAACCCGCGCCCGGCTCGGTCAAGAGTTGCCAGGTGCGCACCTCGCCGCGGCAAATCGGCGGCAGAAAGCGCTGCTTGTGTTCGGGCGTGCCCCACACCAGTATCGTCGGCGCGGACATGCGGCCGCCGGCGTCGTAATACGGCGGCAAGCCCAGCCCAAGGTTCGACATTTCATCGGCGAGTATGGCGACGTTTTCGGCGGACAACTCGCCGCCGCCGTATTCTTTGGGCATCGAGGGATAGAGCCAGCCTTGCCTGCCCAGCGCGCGGCCCAGTTCACGCCGCAGTTGATACTGCTCGAACGACATGTCGCAGGGGTCCACCGAGTGTTCGAGATTCGGTGGAATGTTCCTGGCAAAAAACGCTTTCACCTCGGCGCGGAACGCGCTTTGCTCGGCTGAATCTTCAATCGCGAAATTCACGGATTTACCTCCTGGTTTGGAGCGTCTACTCGGTCGGAATCTTCGCGTCCTGAATGACCTTGGCGAAACGCTCGTGTTCGGATTTCCAGAACCTGGCGAATTCATCCGGCGACTTGCTCACGACGATGCTGACGCCGCTGTCGGCCATGCGCTTCACGACCTCGGGGTGTTTCATGGTCTCGTGCGCGACATCGAACAATTTTTTCACCACCGCGCCGGGCGCACCCTTCGGCACGTAAATGCCTTGCCACGAACCGACCACCATATTCAAGCCCTGCTCGCGCATGGTGGGCACGTCGGGCAGGGCGGGGATGCGCTCCGGCGACACGGCGGCCAGCATACGCACCCGGCCGCTTTTCACATGCGTGACGGCGGACGAAAAAGTCACGAACATGGCCTGCACTTCATTGCCGAGCAAGCCGATCATCGCCGGGCCGGCACCGCCTTTGTACGCCACCTGCTGCGCCTGGGTGCCGGTGGCCATCATGAACATCAGCATTTCCAGATTGTTGGCGCTGCTCGGCGCGGGCGAGCCGTAATTCAATTTGCCGGGGTTGGCCTTCAGATGGGCAATGAATTCCTTCACGCTTTTAACCGGCAGGGTGGGATGCACCACCAGGCAGCCGGAGACATCCACCACCTGCGTCACCGGCGTGAGATCGGCCAGCGGCTTTACCGGAAACTTGGTGTAGATGTTGGCGTTGATCGCCATGGTGCCTATGTTGCCGAGCAAAAAAGTGTGGCCGTCGGCGTTTGCCTTGGCCACGACTTCCACGCCGATGTTGCCGGCGGCGCCGGAACGGTTATCCACCACCACTTGCTGCTTGAGCAGTTCGGTCATGCGCGGCTGCAACACGCGCGCGACAAGATCGGATGCGCCGCCGGGGGCGAAAGGCACCACCATGCGAAGGGTGCGGCTGGGGTACTCCTGCGCCGACGCGGCACCGCAGGCGCTGAGGAGTGTTAGTGTAAGTATTTGTTTATAAACACTATTTTTCATAACGATACTCCTCGAAATTTGACTGCCGCGGCGCGCAGTCACGCCAACTCTACGCCAACTGTTTTTCATCTTCCGGCGTAATCGGCAGCCTCACCGCGCGCTTTAATTTTGCCGACAGATCAATCGCTTTGGTCAGCATCAGGCGATTATGCCCCTCGCGCGCGGTGGCGTGTTGTGTGGTGACGCCGAGCGACACGCGGTTCAGCCACGAGTTGGTTTCTTCGCGCATCGGGCCGCGCAGTTCGCCCAGCGCCATGTCGCCCACCGGATAGCTGGTCAGAAAATCGACGTGGCGGCGTTTGTCCGGCGCGTAGCCTTCCGCTTGTATCAGGTTAGTCGCGAGCACCATATCGCGGTGCGTGTCGTCGATGGTGAGCACACCCTCGGTGCCGACCACGCCGACTTCCAGCGAATACACCGCGCCGGGCCACACTTCCGGCAGCGCCCAGGAAATCACGCCGTGATAAATCGAATCGTCACTGAATGTAATGGTGTAGCCGGTGCCGTCAACGCCTTGCCAGGTCTTGCCAAGCGCCTTATTCACCGAGCGCGCGTAGACCTCGACCGGCGTTTTTGCTTCCATGCACCACATCACGATATCCAGCGCATGGGTGCCGGAGATCACCATCGGCGTGACTTCGGCGCGGTTGTCGCTGCGCTTGTAGTTGTCGATGGCGACCAGGCGGTTCATAAATGCGCGCGAGGTCACCATGGTCACTTCGCCCAGCGCGCCGGACTGAATCTTCTCTTTGGCCACCAGCCAGCGGCGGCGAAAGCGCTGCGTGTAGCCGATTACCGCATCCACGCCGGATTTTTCAATCGCGGCGAGTGTTTGCGCCGATTCGGCAAGGTCGGTCGCCAGCGGCTTTTCAATCAGCAGCGGCAGATTGCGCTCGGCGGCATAGATCACCGGATCGACGTGCAGATGCTCGTCGGTGCAGACCATCACGGCGTTGACTTCGGGGGCGTGACAGCAATGTCTTGTAATCGGTGGTGACGAAATCGGCGTTGCACTTGTGGCCGACAATCTCGCCGCGCTCCGGCAGTTTTTCGGCAATGCCGATCCAGCCGACGGAAGGGTGGCGCGCGGCAAGCTCACCGCGGATCAGGCCGACACGACCGGCGCCGATAATGGCGAGGCCGATTTTTTTGGGGTTTTTTATCATGCTAAATCCAGTTCAAGTTCAAAGGCTTTACCGCAAAGGCGCAAAGACGCAAAGAACTGCCGCAAAGAAGTTCAAGGTTTTCTTTGCGTTTCCTTTGCGTCTTTGCGCCTTTGCGGCGGGTTTTGATGTTAATTATCGTGCAGCCGATACCGCCGCTCGCGATTCGGGCAACGGCAGGCTCACGGGCTCGTGGCGTTCCGCCGACAAATCGGCGGCGATGTAGACCTCCATCACGTCGCGCGCTTCTTCGCCGGTGACCAGCACCGGGCGGTCGCAGGCGACCGCTTCCAGAAAATTCACGGTCTCGGCGGCCATCGGGCCGGCGTAGGTATGCTCGACCGGCTCGCCGGGCATGGTGGACATCGGATGCACGATGCCGGATTTCATCGTCGTCAACTGCGTATCGCGATGGGTATCGTCGATGATGAGCGCGCCTTCGGTGCCGATCATTTCGATCCACGTCATGGAGAAATTCGGGTACGCCGGCGGCAGGCTCCAGCCCGCGCACACCACGCATGACACGCCGTTATCGAACGTTACCGTGATGTATTGCGTGTCGGGCACGTCGGCGCCGGTGGATTCGCGCATCGCGCCGTAGTTCACCGTGGAATACACGCGGATCGGTTTCGCCGGTTGCAAACACCACATCACAAAGTCGAGGTCATGCGTGGCTTCCATCGCAGCGGGCGAGAGCTTGGTGCGACCAATGATTTTTTTGCTCAGTCCGCGGCCGATGTGCCGCGACACCAACGCGCTCACCGGCTTGCCCAGCGTGCCGTCGCGCAAGGCCTGTTTGACATAGGCAAATTTCGGATTGAAGCGTTGCGAATAGCCGATGCTGAACTTCAATCCATTCTTTTTCGCGAGGTGATTCAGTTCATCCGCTTCGTGCAGTTCAAGCGCAATCGGCTTTTCCAGAAACACATGCTTGCCCGCCAGCAACGACTCGCGTGCCATCGGGTAATGCAGCACTTCGGGCGTGGCGGAAATAAACAGCGCATCGACGTCGTCGCGCTTGATGATTTCCTTGTAATCGGTGGTGGCGGATTTCGCGTTGGTTTTTTTCGCGATCTCGGTCAGCCGCTCCGGGCGCGTCTCGACGACGTGCAGGTCTTTCACCAGCGGATTCATCGCGCAGGTTTCCGCGCGTATGCCGCCGCACCAGCCGGTGCCGATAACGCCTACATTGATTTGTTTCACTGATAATCCTTGGAAAGGGGAGGTAATTGAAGGCGCGTATTTTAGCTTAAAGGAGGCCAAAGGCTTTTTAGCCACCGATTGACACAGATGAACGCAGATTAAGTTCAACACCAACAAAAATACTAAAAAACAATAAGTTACGATCTTTTCCTTGTGCTTTTAATCTGTGTTCATCTGCGTTATATGGCAGGCGCGCTGCACCTGCGGCCAAGTGCATCAGAGCACCTTTCCCGAAGCCGTGACCGATGCCGTGCATAAGCAGGGGCATAATATGTTCGAGGTGTCGCGCATGACTTTCATAGGGCGTCCACCTTCGCCTGAGTCAGGGTGAATAGAGACGAATTACGAAGCGGGCGCGGGTGGCGAAGGCTGCGGGGCTTAACGGTGAGCTAATGAAAAAAGCGTTACAAGTGATGGGGTTATCGGCGCTGGCGTGTCTGGCGGCGGGCGCATCGCAGGCGCAGAATTTCCCGCAGAAAGCCGTGCGTATCGTGGTGCCGTTTTCCGCCGGCGGCGCTTCCGACATCATCGCGCGCATGCTGGCGGCCGACCTTACCGAGACCTTCGGCCACAACGTGATGGTCGATAACCGCGGCGGCGCGGGTACCGTGCTCGGCACGGAGATCGTTGCGCGTGCGCCTGCCGACGGCCATACGCTGCTGGTGAATACGCCGTCGTACACCATCAACGGCGGCGTGCGAAAACTGCCATATGACTCGATCAACGATTTTGCCCCGGTGGGCCTGATCGCGGTAACGCCGCTGATGCTGATTACCCACCCGTCGCTGCCGGTGCGTAGCGTCAAGGACTTGCTGGCGCTGGCGCAAAGCCGTCCGGGTCAATTGATTTACGCCTCCTCGGGGCAGGGCAGCCCCACGCACATGGGCATGGAGTTGCTGCGCTTTTCGGGCGTACGCATGACGCATGTGCCGTACAAGGGTGCGGCGCCCGCGCTGGTCGATCTGGTCGGCGGCCACGTGCAACTGATGCAGACCAGCGTAATTGTCGCCAAACCGCATACCAGCACCGGACGCTTGCGCGCCATCGCGGTGACCACCGCGCGGCGCACGGCAGCCATGCCCGACGTGCCGACCATGGCGGAAACCATACCCGGCTATGAAGTGCTGAACTGGTGGGGGCTGATGGCGCCGGCGAAAACCCCCATGCCCGTCATCGAGCGGCTGAACGCCGAGGTTGCAAAAGTGATGGCGAAAAATGTAAACCGCGAGCGTCTAAGTGGCGAGGGTGTCGAGGCCGCGCCCGGCACGCCGGGGGAATTTGCCGCGATGCTGCGCGGCGAAATTTCCAAGTGGGGACGGGTGGGAAAAGAGATTGGACTAAAGCTGGATTAACTCAAATAAGTTCAAGGGCTTCACCGCAAAGGCGCAAAGGCGCAAAGGCGCAAAGGCGTAAAGGAAACGCAAAGAACAGCAAAACACACGTGCTTATTTTTGCGGCGGTACTTTGCGCCTTTGCGGTGAAGATTTTGACCGCGACCGGAAACTTGGCATCATGACACTAAGCACACTTTTTAACCCGCGATCCATCGCCATTGTCGGCGCCACGCAGGACACGCGCCGCGCGGGCGGGCAGCCGCTGCATTCGCTTACGCATTTGGGCTATGTGGGCGAGGTTTATGCGGTGAATCCGCGTTACAGCGAGATCGAGGAGCGGCCTTGTTACCCCGGCGTGGATGCGCTGCCGGGGCGGTGCGATCTGGCGGTGATTGCGGTTCCCGCGGTTGAGGTGCCGAACACGATCGAGGCGTGCGGCAGAAAGGGCATTCCGTATGCGGTGATACTCAGCGCGGGGTTTCGCGAGATCGGCGAGCGCGGCGCGGCGCTGGAGGCGCGTTTGCAGGAGGCGTTAAAAACATCCGGCGTGCGCGCGGTGGGGCCGAACTGCATCGGCATGATGAATTTACGCAGCCGCGTGTTCGCCGGTTTCGGCGCGGCGTTTCGCAAACACGATTGGCGCGGCGGACCGGTGGCGATGATTTCCCAGAGCGGCGGCTTTGCCTATTCGATCATGACCTATTGCGAAGAGGCCGGCATCGGCTTTGACCATATGGTCTCCACCGGCAACGAAAGCAGCCTCAATACGCTGGATTTTATCGAGCATTTTCTCGAAGACGAGCCGACGCGGCTGATCGCGGTCTATATGGAGGGCATCAACGATGGCCGCCGCTTGCGCGCGCGGGGCCGGCGCGCGTTGGAGATCGGCAAGCCCATCGCGGTGTGGAAGGCCGGCAACACGCGCGCGGGTAGCCGTGCCGCCGC
>JANPOH010000435.1:0-5141 GCA_031427895.1 Betaproteobacteria bacterium | reverse complement strand
GTGCTGGAGCGCGAGCCGGGCGTGGCGCAGCCGTTCGAGTCGGTACGCGGCGCGGTGGCGATGTCGTTGCGCCAGCAGACTTTCGTCACGGCCCTGCGCCAGTATCTGCGCCTGCTCGCCGGTGAGGCCACGGTGGAAGGTGTGGAACTCGACGCGGCCGACACGCCGCTGGTGCAGTAGCATGAATATTTCGAGTTTTGAAGACCTGCTGCGCGCAGCGCGCGAGCAACCTGAGTCGCAGCGGCTACTGTTTGTTTTTGCCGATGCCGAGCTGCCGGACAACAGCACACTAGAGCAGCGTGCCCGCTTTCAAGCCGGACAGGGCGGCACACTCAACCCGCTGATGTCCGTGGACAAGGCGCCTGAAGAGTTGGACACGTTCGCCGCGCTGGTGGAAGAGTCGCGCCAGTTCGGACGCAACTGGAGCATTGTGTTTGTTGCGGGTTTGTCCGGACGTGGTGGCCGCGCGCCGACAGATGCTGAATCCGACCAGTCGCTGCAGCGCATGATCGAGGCCATCAAGGCCGGCTCCTTCGATTCGTTCATGCCGTTCGACCGGCAGGGGCAGCCCGTGCTTTTTGGTTGAACCCGGCTCGAATCGTTTGACGGCGACCAATACTCAGAGCCGGAATGAGTCTTGTTCTGCGATGAGGGGAATGCGATGGGGGGAAATGACAATCGCGCGCGTACTGCATGTGCTCGGCGTCGTACTGCGCATCGAGTATTGGTGGATGCACGCGATGGTGTTGGTGTGGGCGCTGTTTACGCTGCTCCTGTTCGTGCTTGAGCCCTTGTTTCTTCACCGTCGCTTCATTGAAAGCGCACGGCATGATCCGCATGCAACGTTTTCACTGGTGACGCGCATGCACTGGATATTGCTCGGCTTGAGCCTGGTTACCGTTGCGGGCGCGGTGGCCGGCAGTCACGGATATCTGTTGTTTGTCCCGTAATGGAGATGCCGTCTGTGAGTGGCGGGGAACGAGGCATGCAGGCATGCCGCAGAAACTAACGCACCGCGTTGCACCGCGTGACGCCAGTCAGACAGGATCACATATGAATGAACTGCCGCCAGGCCTATTACCACACGCTGAGGCCAGACCTGATGCAACCAAGTTTACATTATGGGATCTGGGTTTTCGCCCGTTTTACCTGCTGGCCAGTATCTTCAGCGCCACCAGCGTGCTGCTTTGGGCGGCACAGTATTCGGGCTGGCTGCCTTTCGCCTACCTTCAAGGACCACTCTGGCACGGCCACGAAATGCTGTTCGGATTTACGATGGCGGTTGTTGCCGGTTTCCTGCTGACTGCGGTACGTGCCTGGACCGGGCTGTCGACGCCAGTTGGCGCACCCTTGATGGCGCTGGCGGCGCTGTGGGTGGCCGGGCGGGTGCTGGTCCTGACGCCCCTCGGCCTGCTGGCTACCATCGTGAACGCGGCTTTTCCCGTGGCCTTGGCTGCGGCAATTGCCGTTCCGTTGCTGCGCGCAGGGAATGTTCGCAACTATTTTTTTGTCGGCCTGCTTGTGCTAATGGGCGCGTTGATTGTCGTACTGCATCTTGCGCTGCAGGGGACTTTTGAGCTTCCGCCGCGGCTGGGCCTGGTGCTGGGGCTGGACGTGATGCTGTTCATCATGGTGGTGATGGGCGGGCGCGTTATTCCGATGTTTACCAACAACGGCGTGCCCGGTGCCGGTGCGACGCGCCATGCGCTGCTTGAAAAACTGGCTCTGGGGTCGGTGCTGCTGCTGTTCATCGCCGATCTTCTGCAGGTGCCTGCCCCGGTCATGGGGATCGCCGCGCTGGTCGCCGCGTTCGCGCATGGCGCGCGTCTGTATTTCTGGCGGCCTTGGCGTACCCTCGCTGCGCCGCTGGTGTGGATACTGCATGCGGCTTATGCCTGGATCATCGTGTATCTCGTGCTGCGCAGCCTGTCCGGACTGGGAGGGCTCGCTGAATCGTATGCCATCCACGCACTGACCACGGGCGCAATCGGCAGTCTGACCCTCGGCATGATGACCCGTACCGCACGCGGCCATACGGCGCGGCCGCTGGTGGCGGATGGTTTCGAGCTAACCTGCTTTCTGCTGATACAGGCGGCAGCAGTAGTGCGCGTTTTCAGCGGCATGGTGGCGCCGGCGCTGTACCTGCCCGGCATCCAGCTTTCAGGCGTAATGTGGGCCACCGCTTTTGGCGTGTATGCCGTACGCTACTGGCCGGTGCTGTCGCGGCCGCGGCTTGACGGTAAACCGGGCTGAACAGACCGACGGCAGCCGCCGCATGCCCGATTACATCATCAGTCGCCTGCGGCGCTTCCACACCCGCTACTTTCCGCGGCTGAGAAAGCAGTTTAAGGACCTGGTGGACCAGGGGCAGCATCCGACCGTGCTGTTTATCGGCTGTTCTGATTCCCGCGTCGTGCCCTACCTGCTGATGGACAGCGGCCCGGGGGAGCTGTTTGTCGTGCGCAATGTCGGCGGCTTTTTGCCGCCGTTCGATGCCTCCCATGGCTATCACGGCACGGCGGCGGCTATCGAGTTCGCAGTGCTCAACCTGGGCGTGAGCGAGATCATCGTCTGCGGCCATAGCCATTGCGGTGCGATCCGCGCTCTCTACACCGAACCGCATGCTGAGGCGACGCACATGAAGAAGTGGCTGGATCTTGCACGCGATGCCGTGCTGCCGGTGACATTATCTGAAGAGGTACTGCGGCGCACCGAGCAGCGTGCGGTGGCGTTGCAGATCGAACGGCTCATGGAATACCCCATGGTCCGGCGGCGCGTCGAGGCTGGCGACCTGTATTTGCGCGGCTGGCATTACCTGATCGATACCGGGTTGCTGGCCAGCGCCAGTGCCATTGCGATGGCCGTTGCCATTCGCCAGTATCCATTTTCTGCGGACTGGCTTACCGCGAAGCTGCTGGCTCTCCTCTGCTATATCGGTTTGGGAATGATCGCGCTGAAATTCGACCGTAGACGCGGAGTGCGACTGGGCGCGTGGCTGGCCGCACAGGCAGTATTTTTCTACATTATCGCCGTAGCAATCACGCGTGATCCGTTGCCATGGCTTGTCGGGACATGAATTCCCGGTAAACGGGGGCGAGCTGGAAACGGGGCTATCAATGGCCAGCCGAAATGTTGCCGGTCATCAGGTATTCCAGCAATTCCGCCACTGGCCGGATAGCAGCGCCGAACGGCAGGCGTTCCGAACCCCGGAAAAAATAAACCTTTCTTGACGTCGCCTTTGAGCGCATAAGCGAGTCGTGTGTCTATGCAGAACTGTCCGGCGCCAGGGATGCCATCGCGCAATCCGCATACGGTCAGACAGCTGAGGCCTGACACGCAGCGGCGCGGATCAGCCTTGGCATGTGATTGCAGGGTTTTCTCGCGCCGCAGGTAATTTTTCAACCAGGGTGTCAGCACGGCGCGCGCTGGCAGGCCGGCAACGCTCATGAACGTGACTATATCTTCAGGTTGAGCTTCGGCCAGTACCCGTTTGAATTCAGGGTGGGCGTCGCCTTCAATAGTGACGGCAAACGGGGTGCCGATCTGAACTGCGGCGGCGCCTTGTCCCAGCAGAGCCCGCACCTGCTGGTGGCTGTTGATCCCGCCGGCGAGAATCAACGGTATGTGTTCGCTTTCGATACCCATCTCGCGAAGCAGCCCGCGGATCTCTTCCAGAGTCGTGGCGAAGTCGAAACGCGGATTGCCGATGTCATCGATTCGCGTTGCGCCCAGGTGACCACCAGCATATCGCGGATGCTCGATGATGATGGCATCCGGCAACTTTTTTTTACGCAGCCATTTTTTCAGCACGATACTCACGCCACGCGCATCCGACAGTATGGGAATCAGCGCAACGTCCGGGAAGTCGCGCGTCATTTCGGGCAGATCAAGGGGCAAACCTGCCCCCATGACGATTGCGTGTGCACCACTCTCGCAGGACTGGCGCACGTATGCGGCATGCGCGGCAACGGCTTTCATGATGTTGACGGCAACCGCGCCGCAGCCTGAAGCCATGTCCAAGGCCATGCGGATTTCGCGGTCCAGCGCGACGAGATTGAGTTGATCGAGGACATTACGGTCCCGGCATCCGGCGGCCCGCTCCAGCAGGTCAGGGTGATGGTGGCGCAAGTCCACGCTCGATATCGTGCCGAGTCCGCCGAGCGCGGCGACACTGCCGGCCAGCCGGTGTGCGGAAACGCCGATACCCATGCCGCCCTGCACGATGGGCAGCAATGAACGGTTACGGAGTTTCCAGGTTGGCAGTGGAGTGGTCATGGATTGCGGGCGCGGCTCGCCGCCCCGCCTGAAATGGTGAACGGGATGGGTGCATTCTGGAGGTAATGGCGGCCATTCGCATTGATGCACATCAACAGGGCAGGGACGGAGCATTCCATGCGGACCGTCAGCCGTTGTGGGCCTGCAGTTTTTCGATACTGGCGATGCCGATTTTCTGGCCGTCCACGCTGATCAGGCCAGCAGTCGCGAGTCCGTGCAGGGTGCGCGAGAAATGTTCATGGGTCAGGTTCAGGCGGGATGCGATGATGTTTTTTCTGGCAGGCAGTTCTATTTGTGCGCCGCCGCCGGTGGCGTCACTCAGGCTCAGCAGGTAGCCGATGACGCGCTGCGTGCCGGATTGCAGGGCGGGCATGGCGCCGGGGCCGAACACCAGCCGCGCGGCCCGGCGCATAAAATCTACCCCTACCTGTTGCGTGGCGTGCCCGTGGTGAGACCCAATCAGGTGTGGAGCACCGCCATCACCTACATTCGCCTGGCGCACGGCTTTGTCTACCTGGTGGCGATTATCGACTGGTATTCGCGCCGCGTGCTCGGTTGGCGCATCAGCAACAGCATGGACGCTGAATTCTGCGTCGATTGTCTGGAGGATGCCCTGCGCGCCCACGGCAAGCCGGACATCTTCAACAGCGATCAGGGTTCGCAATTCACCAGCGAAGCATTCACCAGCGAAGCATTCACCGGCGTGCTCCAACGCGAGGGCATCGTCATCAGCATGGACGGCCGCGGACGCGCTTTCGACAACATCTTTGTCGAGCGGCTGTGGCGCAACGTCAAGTATGAAGACGTGTATTTGAAGGGCTACGCCATGATGGGCGAACTGATGATCGGGCTGGCGGCGTATTTCG
>JANPOH010000434.1:0-10076 GCA_031427895.1 Betaproteobacteria bacterium | reverse complement strand
CCTCGACGCCAAAGTCATCACCGCCGGTGACATCATGTCTTCGCAACTGGTGACCGTTGCCGAGAGTCATGGCGTGATGGAAACCATCGAGCTGATGCGCTTCAAGGCAGTGCGCCGCATGCCGGTGGTCGATACGGATGGCCGTCTGATAGGAATAGTGACCATTGACGACCTGCTGGAGGTGCTGGCCGAGGAACTCACCGGCATCGCGCGCATCGTGGCGCGCGAGCAGTCGCACGAGCAGCAGGCGCGCCGGTAGGTGCCTGATGCGCGCGCCTTGTTTTGCGCGAAGGCGAGGAAGTCGAGACGCCCTCGCGGGACATTGTTTCGGGCGACATTTTACTGCTGGAAACGGGAGACAGAATTCCGGCGGATGAAATCGGTCGCTGGCTGGGGCTGATTACCTTGAGCATCTGCGTGCTCGTGGTGGGAGTGAGCGGGACAGGGTGTTTCTCGGCTACGCCGGCATGATGGACCCGCCGTGCGAGGAGGCGTTGGATGCCGCCAGGGTGTGCCGGCGGGAATGATAGTATTGTCGCGAACCGTAAAACGATCCCACGATGAATCACGATACTCCAGCGGCAGTACCGCTGACCGAGGACGCCCCTGCGCGCATGCTGGCGCTGGCGGAGGCGTTCGTGCGCGAAACGCGCCCCGGTCGCGCGCCGCAGATGACGCTCGACAGCGCCTTCGACCGCGATCTGGGCATCGACAGTCTGGGGCGCGCGGAGCTGCTGATGCGCGCGGAGCGCGCATTCGGCGTCGCGCTGCCGGAGCGCGCGCTGAACGAAGCCGAGACGCCCCGCGAGCTGTTGCGTTTCGTGCTGGAGGCAATTCCTGGCCGCCTCACTCCGGGCGCACGGGAAGCGCTCGCCGCCGCGCACGCGGTGCAGACGCTGGCGGTGCGCGGCGGCGAGGGCGCGCCGGTGGCAGCGCGCACGCTGATCGAGATGCTCGACTGGCATCTTGAACGCCATCCCGATCAGTTGCAGATTCATCTTTATGGCGAAGACGATGCCGCCGAAGACATCAGCTACGCCACGCTCGCCGCGGGCGCGTCGGCGGTGGCGGCAGAACTCGCCGGGCGCGGGCTTGCGCCCGGCCAGACCGTGGCGATCATGTTGCCGACTTGCCGCGAGTATTTTTTCAGCTTTCTGGGAATTCTGATGGCGGGCGGCATCCCGGTGCCGATTTATCCGCCGGCGCGGCTGGCGCAACTCGAAGATCATATGCATCGCCATGCCGGCATTTTGTCCAACGCGCAGGCGGTGATGCTCATCACGGTGCCGCGGGCCAAAGGCGTGGCGCTGCTGCTGCGCGCGCAAGTGCCGAGCCTGCGCGATGTGCTGACGCCGGACGAGATCACGCCCGGCGTGCGTTTTGACTTGCGCCCGGCTATCGGCGCCGCCGACATCGCGTTTATTCAATACACCTCCGGCTCGACCGGCAATCCGAAAGGCGTCGCGCTCACCCACGCCAACCTGCTCGCCAACGTGCGCGCGATGGGCGCGGCGGTGGGCGTGCGGCCGGATGATGTGTTCGTCAGTTGGCTGCCGCTCTATCACGATATGGGGTTGATCGGCGCGTGGCTGGCCGGGCTGTATTTCGGGTTTCCATCGGTCATCCTGTCGCCGCTGGCGTTTCTGGCGCGGCCGCAACGCTGGTTATGGGCGATGCACCGGCATGGCGGCACCTTGTCGGCGGCGCCGAATTTCGCCTATGAACTGTGCGTGCGTAAAATCACCGACGAGGATATCGCGGGCGTGAATCTGTCGTCGTGGCGTTACGCCTTCAATGGCGCGGAGCCGGTCAGCGCGGATACGATCGGTGCGTTTCGCGACCGTTTTGCGAAGTTCGGTCTGAAGCCGGAGGCGATCGCGCCGGTGTATGGCCTGGCGGAATGCTCGGTGGGGCTGGCGTTTCCGCCCCCCAACCGCGTGCCGGTGATCGATGTGGTGCGGCGCGAGCCGTTTACGCGCTCGGGGCGCGCCATTCCCGCCGCGCCGGGCGATGCGGATACGCTGCGCTTTGTCTCCTGCGGCTTGCCGCTGGCGGGCCATCTGGCGCGGGTGGTCGACGCCGCCGGCCTTGAGCTCGGCGAGCGCCAGGAAGGCCGGCTACAGTTCCAGGGGCCGTCGGCCACGCGCGGTTACTATCGCAATCCCGAGCAGACGGCGAAGCTGTTTGACGGCGACTGGCTGGACACCGGCGACTATGCTTATTTTGCCCATGGCGAAATTCACCTCACGGGCCGTGTAAAAGATTTGATTATCCGCGGCGGCCGTAATATTTATCCGTACGATCTCGAACAGGCGGTGGGCGATATTCCCGGCATCCGCAAGGGTTGCGTCGCGGTGTTCGGCGGCGCGGATGCGGCATCGGGCACCGAGCGCATTATCGTGCTTGCCGAAACACGCGAGACAGACCCGGCGCGGCGCGAGGCGTTACAGCGCGCGATCAACGATGCCGCGGTGGCGGTAATCGGCATGCCCGCCGATGAGGTGATGCTGGCGCCGCCGTACACCGTGCTCAAAACCTCCAGCGGCAAAATTCGCCGCGCCGCCAGCCGTGAATTTTATGAACGCGGCGGGCAGGGCGCGCGTCCGCTGCCGGTATGGGTGCAAGTGACGCGGCTGGCATGGCAAGCCGCCTGGCCGGAAGCGAAACGCCGTCTGCGCGCGCTGCGGCACATGCTCTACGGCGTGTATGCGCTGGCGTGGTTTGCGCTGCTGGCGCCGCTGACCTGGATCGTCGTTGCGCTGCTGCGCCGCCCGGCGCTGAACCGGCCCTTTACCGCCGTCATGGCGCGGTTGTTCACGCGCCTGATCGGCATCGCGCCGGTGGTCGAAGGGCTTGAGCACCTGCCGGCGGAACCGTGCGTGATGGTGATGAATCACACCAGTTACCTCGACGGCATTTTGCTGTGCGCGGTGTTGCCGCCGCGTTATCCGCACGTGTTCGCGGCCAAGCGCGAACTTGCCATGCACTGGCTGCCACGCCTGTTTTTGAGCGGCATCGGCGCCGCCTACGTCGAGCGCAGCGACCCCCGGCTGGGCGTAGAGGGCATCGAGCAATTCCTGCAAGCGTTGCGGCGGGGCGAGACGCCGGTGTTTTTTCCCGAAGGCGTGTTTGACCGCCGCTCGGGCTTGAAGCCGTTTCGCAGCGGTGCGTTCGCGGTGGCGGCGCAAGCGGGCGTGCCCGTGGCGCTGGTGGCGCTGCGCGGCGCGCGTACCGTACTGCGCGATCAGACCTGGCTGCCGCGCCATGGCGTGGTAACACTGTGCTTTAGCGCGCCTGTGCGCCCCGGCGGCAGTGCGTGGGGGGATATCGTCGCCCTGCGCGATGCGGCGCGCGCGCCGATCCTGCGCGACTGCGGCGAGCCGGACATCGGTTGAGGGTGTTTTCCGGCGCTGGAGTTTTTATCGGAATTCGGGTATCATCGTGCGGAATTTACACGTAACTATTTGATTTTTATATATATTTTTTGCAATCACCGGCGCGCGGCCTGTCACGCCGGGCGTTGCGGGTAAGCGTTGTTCTGTTTTGCATCCGCTGCGTCAACCATGCACTACCATCGACAGGGCGAACCGCGGTTCGCCCTTTTTTATTGAGAGTAATGAATCATGTTTAATTTCATACACAACAACAAACGCTTCGCTCAAGCCGTGCTGGCGTTGATTACGCTGCCGTTTCTCTTCTTCGGCGTCGATTCCTATTTCAAGAACTCCGATGCCAGCACGCCGGTGGCGACGGTCGGCGGTCACACGATCTCGCAATTGGACTTCAATATGGCGCTGCGCGAGCGTCAGGAGCAACTGCAAAGCATGAGCGGCGGGCGCGTTGACCCGGCCATGCTCGACACGCCGGAGCTGCGCCTGAATGTCGTGGAGTCGCTGGTCAATAAACGGCTGCTGCTGCAACAGGCGTTTCGCGTCAATCTGGCGGCGACCGACGCGCAGGTGCGCGCCATGCTGGAGCAGGCGCCGGTGTTTCAGGCGGACGGCAAGTTTTCGCTGGAGCTGTATCAGCAGTTTCTGAAAACGCGCGGCAAGACCGCGCCGGATTTCGAAACCGAATTGCGCCTCGATTTGATGCTGCGGCAGATTGATGACGCTTACATCGAATCGCATTTCCTGCCGCGTACCGTGGTGCAGCGGCTGTCAAAGCTGATGGAAACGCAGCGCGAGACGAGCACGGTTACGATCGCGCTGGATTCGTTTCAGTCGAAAGTGACGCTGGAGGCGGATGCCGCCAAAAAATACTACGACAGCCGCCAGGAGGAATTCCGTATTCCCGAGCAGGTGCGCGTGGCGTATGTGACGCTATCGATAGACGCGCTGCTGCCGGGGATCACGGTGGAGACGGAAGAAGTGCAAAAGGCTTTTGACGATATCGCCAAAAAGGCCCAGGTGCAGGAGACGCGCCAGGCCAGCCACATTCTGATCACGGTGGAGGCCAAGGCGCCCGCCGGCGAAAAACAAAAGGCCAAAGCGCAGGCGGAGGATTTGTTGAAGCAAATACGCGCCAAGCCGGCAAGTTTTGCCGATCTGGCCAAGGCGCACTCGAAGGATCCGGGTTCCGCCGAAAAAGGCGGCGATCTCGGTTCGTTCAAGCGCAGCGATATGGTGCAGCCGTTTTCAGCGGCGGTTTTTGACATGAAAGTGGGTGACGTCAGCGGGCCGGTGGAAACGGAATTCGGCTACCACATCATCAAGTTAACCGGCATCACGCCGGGACAATCGCCGTCGTTCGACGCCATGCGCGGCAAACTTGAAGCCGATTTGAAGCGTGAACGCGCGGGCGTGAAATTCGCGGGGTTGATGGAGCAATTCAACAGCACGGTGTTCGAGCAATCCGACAGTCTCAAGCCGGCGGCCGAGCTTGCCAAGGCGCCGGTGCAGCAAAGTGACTGGTTTTCGCGCAACGGCGCGCCCAAGCTGAATCATCCGAAATTATTGCAATCCATTTTTTCGGATGAGGTGCTAAAGAACAAGCGCAATACCGAGGCGGTTCAAATCGATCCCGGCAGCATGATTGCCGCGCGTCTGCTGGAACTCAAGCCTTCGGTGGTGCGTCCGTTTGACGCGGTGCAGGCCGAGATCGTCGCCCGGCTGACGCGGCAGCGCGCCACGCAACTGGCGGCGCAGGAAGGCCGCGCCACGTTGGAGAAACTGCGCCAGGGCAAGGACGCGGATGTCACCTGGGGCGCCCCGCAATCCATCAGTTTTTCAAGCCAGATCAAAGGCCTGAGCGAAGAAGTTCGCAAGCAGGTGCTGCGCGCGGATATCGCCAAGCTGCCGGCGTACACGGGCGTGGAAACGCCGTCAGGCTATACACTGATTCGCATCGGCAGCGTGGTCGAGCCGGATAAAATCGACGCCGAGAAAGAGAAAAATCTCGCCACGGCGTTACAACAGACCGCGAGTCAGGAACACAGCGCGGCGTATCTGGCGAGCCTCAAGCAAAAGGGCAGCGTGAAAATACACAAGGAACAACTCGCGGACAAGAAGGACAAGGACAAGTAACGCAAGTTGCACAAAGCGCGCTCAACGCGCGCGTGAAGCCATGACTGCTTTGCGTGCAAACGCCTTTTTCTCCACGGGATCCTGAATCTCGTCGGAAATCAACAAGTACAGTTCCACTTCGTCGCGTGCTTTTGCGGCGGCGCGTTTGATCACTACTCCCGCCACCGCGCCGATGTGACGCGCGAGCTCGTTCTCGGCGCGCCTCAAGACTTCGGGGGTGAATTTCGACGAAGCCGATCGCGGCTGCACCGTGGCGGTGATTTGCGTTGGCGGCTGGGCCGCGGGTGGACCAGTGCGTTCCTCGTTGGCGAATTTTTTGAGAAATGCCGCGCGTGATTTGTCGTCCTCGATGTTGTGCGCGACAATGGCGCACAGTTCGCCCAACGTCACCGACTTGCGCGCCGCGTTACGTACGATCACCGACGCGATCGGCCCCACGTGGAGCGCGGCTTCGGCTTCCACCCGTTTGAGCAGCACCGGATCGAATCCGGCGGTAACCGCCACCGTGGTCATGCCCATTTTCGCGCCCGGCGCAGGCTGCGCGGTAGCGCCCGGATGCGTGAGCGGTGCTGTCGAGAGCCGGGTGGAGCGGTCCGGCGCGGCCAGGCCCAGGCGCGCCATGAATGCCGCCGTGTTCTGCGGACGTTCGTCTTCGTTTGGCGTCAGCGCCCAATCGATGGCGCCGAGAAATTCGGCCGTGTACAGGCCGGTATGTTGCAACGTGCTTGCCGGCGTCATCACGTCCTTGCGGATACGTGCCGCGGCTTCAACGGGTTTGTTGCCGGTAATCATCCAGTACATGACGCCGCCCAGCGCATAAAGATCGCTCCACGGACCTTGCTTTCCGTGCGCGTGGTATTGCTCCAGCGGTGCATAACCCGGCGACACCATCGCGGTCACTTCCTGATCGCCGCCCTTGATTTCGCGTGCGGAACCGAAGTCGAGCAGCACCGGCGTGCCGTCGGTGCGCATAAACACATTGGCGGGTTTGATATCCCGATGCAGGTACGCCGCTTTGTGTATCACCGCGAGTGTAAGGAATTGTTCGCCGTGCCGACCGATGTGCAACTACTCCGGAAAAGAGCCCCGATGGCACCCGACTCAATAAAATTCTCAAGCTCGCGGCGCACGATCCTCGGCGCTGCGACCGCCAGCCTGATGTGCTCCGGCCATGGCGCGCGGGCACAGACAGTCACGGCCATGGGGGAAGTCTATATCAATGGTCAGCGAGCAACGCCGGGCGCCGTGATACGGCCTGGCGACCGCGTTCTGACGGGCCCGGAAAGTACGCTGACGCTGGCCATCGGCGAAGACGCTTTCCGTCTGCGGTCGCTGACGTCCGTCGAATTTGGAGGCACGCCGGATTCAACGCTGGTCAGCGGCCTTCGCGTATTAACCGGCGCGCTGCTCGGCGCGTTTCGCAAATCCGCGCCACGCCAGGTTCAAACCGCGACGGCCACCATCGGCATTCGCGGCACGGCGATTTATGTCGAGGCTAACCCAGTGCTAACCTACGTATGCACGTGCTATGGCGAAGTCGAGCTGGAGTGTGCCACCTACCGATCGAAAAAACGGGTCGTCGCGCGCGATCATGCGCCCAACTACATTTTTTCACGCGTGCTGTCGGGCCGTTCCATCGTGGAGGCCCCCGTCATCAATCACACCAATCAGGAACTTGCGGATATTGAAAATCTCGCAGGCCGTCCGCCGGTGCTGCCGGTAAAGCCATAGGTAATCCGTAACGCGGGATGGATCACGTTTATTGAAAACGCCTGCCGCATCGTCCCGGCCCGAAGGCGGTGATTGCCAAGGCGATACGGCAAGCGCATGCGAGCGTGCATTATTCCACCGTGAGCAAGCTAATCAAGGGATGGGCGATGAATTTTCCGGCGCAGCTTATCGCTCTGTCGCGCTCTGTCACGCCTTGTCACGGCCTGTCAATATCTACGTCTACGGCGCCGTGCCGCCCATGCCGCCAACCACCGTGCTGAACCCGGCATCGACGTAGGTGATTTCGCCGGTGATGCCGCTGGCGAGTTCGGACAGCAAAAACGCCGCCGCGTTGCCGACATCCTCGGTGGTCACGTTGCGCCGCAGCGGGGCATTTTCTTCCACGAATTTCAGAATTTTGCCGAAGCCGCCGATGCCTGCGGCGGCGAGGGTTTTGATCGGTCCCGCCGAAATGCCGTTGACGCGGATGCCCCTGGGGCCGAGGCCCTGCGCGAGGTAGCGCACGTTGGCTTCGAGGCTGGCCTTGGCCAGGCCCATCACGTTGTAATTGGGCACCGAGCGCTGTGCGCCGAGGTAGGTCAGCGTGAGCACCGACGCCTTGCGGTTTTCCATCATCGGCAACGCGGCTTTCGCCAGGGCCGCCAGGCTGTAGGAACTCACGTCATGCGCGATGCGGAACGCTTCGCGTGACAAGCCTTCGAGCAGGTCGCCCTTCAACGCCTCGCGCGGCGCGAAGGCGATGGAATGCACCAGTCCGTCCAGCCCGTCCCACTGGCCGCGCAAATCGTCGAACAATTTTGTGATCTGTGCATCGTCGGATACATCGCAGGGCAACACCGGTGCCGGATGGTTCGCGGCGCCGAACGCTTGCGCCAGATCCACCACGCGGGCCTTGATGTCCTCGCCCTGATAGGTGAACGCCAGTTGCGCGCCTTCGCGGTGCGCGGCCTTGGCGATGCCGTAGGCGATAGAGCGGTTAGACAGCAGGCCGGTGATGAGGATTTTTTTGTTTTGCAACAGTGCCATGATGACTCCTTGAAGGTGCGCTGAATTATAACAAGCCGACGCTTCACGATGACGGGCGCTGAACGTTTCGGATACACTGACGTTCAATGACAAGTCTACGACTTTTCGCTATTTTGTTTTTTGCGGCAGCCTTGGCGTCCATGGCGGCTTGCGGCGATAACGCATCGACGCCCGCCGCGCCCGCGGGTAACAACGCCGTGAAGGCGCTACGGATCACCTTTCAAACCGCCGAGACCGGTTTTGATCCGGTGAAGGTGTCGGACTACTACTCGGGGGTGGTGATCGCGGCGATATTTGACCCGCTGCTCACCTATGACTATCTCGCGCGCCCGGCGAAACTCGTGCCGAACGTGGCGGTGGCGCTGCCGCAAATCACGGACAACGGCAAAACCTATACTTTCCGCTTAAAGCCCGGCATACATTTCACGCCCGACCCCGCATTCAAAGGGCAGACGCGCGAACTGACCGCCGCTGACTACGTGTATTCGATCAAGCGTTTTCTGGATCCGAAAAATCGCTCGCCCTATGCGTTTTTGTTTGAAGGCAAGATCGTGGGGCTGGACAGGCTCGCTGCGGAGGCCAAAAAATCCGGGCGTTTTGATTACGATGCGCCAGTGGCCGGTTTTGAAACGCCGGATCGCCATACCCTGCGTATTCGGCTGACTGAAACGGATTTTAATTTCTCGCATGTGCTGGCGTTTCCACTGGCGGGCGCGGTGGCGCGCGAGACGATTGCGGCGTACGGCGACGACACCAACGCGCGCCCGGTGGGCACCGGGCCGTATTTTTTGCAGCGTTACGTGCGTTCATCGAAAATCGTGCTGGAGAAAAACCCCGGCTTTCGCGAGATGATCTGGCAGGCCGCGCCCGGCGCGGATGCGGACGACCTGAAAATCGCCGCGCGCATGCAGGGCAAAAAACTGCCGCTGATCGAGCGCGTGGAAATCAGCATCATGGACGAGGCGCAAAGCCGCTGGCTGGCGTTTCAGCGGCGCGAGACCGACATCGAATACCAGTTGGAGGAACTCGCGCCCAAGTTCATGACCGCAGACGGCAAGTTAAAGCCCGAGTATGCCGATCAGGGCATTCGCATGGATCGCAGCGTTGACCCTGAAATCATTTATCTGTTTTTCAACACGCAGACGCTTATTGGCGGCGAGCCGAATCCGCTGGGCGGTTTTACGCCGGAGAAAATCGCGCTGCGGCGCGCGATGGCGATGGCCTATAACGTGGAGGATCAAATCCGGATCATCCGCAAAGGGCAGGCGATACGCGCGCACTACCCGATACCGCCCGGCGTGGCGGGGCACGAGCCGCGATTTCGCGGCGGTATTGCCTATGATCCGCCACTGGCGAATGCCTTGCTGGACAAGTTCGGGTATACCCGCGGAGCTGACGGCTACCGCACGCATCCTGATGGTAAGTATATGATTATTAAGTATTATTCAACTCCGACGGAGCGCGACCGGCAGTTCGATGAGTTGATGAAGCGCTCGATGGATCGTATCGGCGTGCGTATCAAAATTCATAAGGAGCGTTTTGCGGAATTGATAAAACTCGCCAACCAGTGCCGCCTGATGATGAAACATTCCGCGTGGATCGCGGATTACCCCGACGGCGACAATTTCATGCAACTGCTCTACGGCGCGAACGCGGGGCAGAGCAATGCCGCGTGTTACAAGTCGGCTGAATTCGACAGGCGTTATGAAAAGTCGCGGCAGTTGCCCGATGGCGACGAGCGCAACAAACTGTATCGCGAAATGACGCGGCAGATGGAAGCGCGCTCGCGCTCGA
>JANPOH010000433.1:0-3044 GCA_031427895.1 Betaproteobacteria bacterium | reverse complement strand
AGCGTACTGCAAGCGCGTGTTTCAACCCACCACCGCCGCGCAGTTGCCGATAGCCGTGCGTCAGGCATGGAAAACCATGGTCACCGGTCGCCCCGGCCCGGTAGTGCTGGACGTGCCGTTCGATATTTTCAACGAGCCGATCCCCGAACCCACGCCGCGGCCTGAAGAATGGAATTCCAATATCTCGTGCCGCTGCGGCGCGGACCCGGAAGGCGTGCGTAAAGCCGCCGACATGCTGATGTCGGCCACGCGCCCGGTCATCATCGTGGGCCAAGGCGTGCGTTACGGCGGCGCAACCCAAGAGTTGCTGGCGCTTGCCGAAAAGCTGCGCATCCCCGTGGCGATGTCCGCCAGCGGCATCGGTGCGATTCCCGCCGACCACCCGCTGGCGCTGGGACTCGTGGCGCGCAACGGCCCCTATCAGGCCAACCATGCCACGCGCCAGGCCGATGTGCTGCTGGCGCTGGGCGTGCGTTTTGATGACCGCACTTCGAGTTCGTGGATACCGGGCTTCTCGTTCACCATTCCGCCGACCAAGCTGATCCACGTCGATATCGACCCTGACGAAATCGCGCGCAACTATCCGGTGGCGCTGGGGTTGATGGCCGACGTGCGCACGTTCCTGCGGCAACTGCTGGCGGAAATCGACTCGCGCATGGGCCGCGGCCAAATGCCCGCCGAGCGCAGCCCGTGGCTCGACGCCATCGCCGGTTATCGCAAGGAATGGGATGACTTCATCGCGCCCGGCTTCAAAGCCGACACCTCGCCGATTGCACCGCAACGCGCCGCGCACGAGATCGACCGCGCGCTGACCGAAGACACCATACTGGTGAGCGACATCGGCGTGCATCACAACTGGCTGATTCAATTCTGCAAGCCGCGCCGCCCGGATTCGCTGATCGGCTCGATGGGATTCGGCCCGATGGGCTTTGGCGTCGCCGGCGCGCTCGGCGCAAAACTCGCCGCGCCGCATCGGCCGTGCGTGGCGGTGGTCGGCGACGGCGCATTTCTAATGCACGCCAACGTGCTCGCCACCGCCTACGAATATCAAATCCCCGTGGTGTATGTGATCTGGAACAACTACGCCTACGGCTCCATCCGCGGCCTGCAACGCGGCTATCTCGGCGGACGCGAACTCATCACCGATTTTAAACACCCCGGCACCGACAAACCCTACAACCCGGATTTCGCCGCGATGGCGCGCTCGGCAGGCGTGCATGGCGTCAGCGTCGATCGTGCAGCGGATTTGAACGAGGCGATACGCCAGGGCATCGCCAGCGGCAAGCCGTGCGTGATCGACGCCAACATCAACGGCGACTTGAATCCCGCCGGTGCGGGGATATGGGAATTGCCGGGCATGGGACGCAGCAAACCGGGGATCGGCAAGCAGTATGTGCCGGAGTAATCCTTTATAGCGTTGTGAGCATTGGATCAACGCTACCGTAATGTCCCAAGCCAGCCTAACTCTCACCTGTCGTTCCCGCGAAGGCGGGAACCCATAACACAGCGACCTTATCAATCAGAATTACGAAACACCGAAGGAGTTCTACAGCATGAATAAAACCATCGCCGCGCTATCGTTGTTCGCATTGGCTTTCACCGCGCAAGCCCAGCAATTCCCCGCCAAACCCATCCGCCTGCTCGTCGGCTTCACCCCCGGCAGCGAGGTTGATGTCATCGGCCGCATGATCGCGCACGAGATGAGCGAAAAATGGGGCCAACGCGTGGTGATCGATAACCGCCCCGGCGCGGGCAGCACGGTGGCCGGCGCCATCGTCACCGCCGCCAACGCCGACGGCTACACGCTGTTTTTCAACTCGGTATCGCATGCCGCCACACCGGCGCTCTACCCCAACGCGCCGTTTGACACGCTGCGCGATTTCGCCGGCATCTCGCAGGCCACCAGCCTGCCCAACGTGCTGATCATCGCACCCAGCGCCGGGATCAAAACGGTGAAAGAACTGATCGCCATGGTCAAACAAAAAGGCGGCATCAACTACGGCCACGCGGGCGTGGGCAGCGGCACCCACATCACCGGCGAACTGTTTCGCCAGATGGCGGGCCTTGAGCTATCGCATATTCCCTACAAAGGCGTGCCCGAAGTCATCACCGACACCATGACCGCGCGCCTGAACTTCGCCTACGCACCCATCGGCAACACCCTGCCGTTCATCAAAGACAAACGGCTGAGCGCGCTCGCCGTCAGCACGGCAGCACGCTCACCCGCGCTGCCCGACGTGCCCACCATCGCCGAAGCCGGCCTGCCGGGCTATGTGTTCGACCACTGGTACGGCATGTTCGCCCCGGCGAAAACGCCGCGCCCGGTGGTGAATCAGATATCGCAGGAAGTCGCGCGCGTACTCAATATCGCCGACGTGAAAACCAAAATTTCAGCGCGCGGCGCGGTGGTCAAGCCGTCTTCTCCCGAAGAATTCGATAAGTTTGTGCGGGCGGAAGTCGAGAAGATCACCAAGGTGATGAAGGCGGGCGGGGTGAAGATCAATTAGGCTGCGGTTACAACAGCGCCTTTCGTTATCGCGTGATAAACCGAAAACGAAAGCCCCCGCTACGCGCGCATACTCCGGCAATCGCGCTGGAAGCGCCCTACGCCGCCGAGTGCGACTTGAGCCAGTCGCGCAGCGCCGCATCAACGCGCGTTTGCCAGCCCTCGCCGGTGGCGCGGAAAGTGCTGACTACATCCGGCGAAAGACGAATGGTGATGCGCTCCTTCGTCACGGCGGCCTTGGGCCTGAACCTGCTCGGGCGGCTGGGCATTCTGCAAATTGACAATGGAAATTTGAATTCCGGTCGCATACCGATCAAGAATCTGCTGCATCAGCAGCTTGGTGCGCGCGGCAATGTCGCCGCGCCCTTCGTACTACACAAAATCCATCTTGCTTTTACCAACAATCTCGCGCATTGCAGTTTCTGCCACTTGCCGCACCGCTTCTTTCGGGTCTTTGTTGTTGAACAGGAATTGCTCGGGATTTTTTATCGTGTACTGCACGGCGAATTGCACGTCGACAATATTCTGGTCTTCGGTG
>JANPOH010000432.1:0-2327 GCA_031427895.1 Betaproteobacteria bacterium | reverse complement strand
ACCGCGGGCAAGGTCAATATGTACGTGTGCGGCATGACCGTATATGACTACTGCCACTTGGGCCACGCGCGCGTGATGGTGGTGTTCGACGTGGTGCGGCGCTGGCTGCGCGTATCCGGCTACGACGTGACCTACGTGCGTAACATCACCGACATCGACGACAAAATCATCAAGCGCGCGCAGGAGCGCAAGAAGACACCAGGTCCGCTGACCAAGGAGGATATGGCCGAGCTGACCGAGGAATTCATCAAGGCGATGGACAAGGACGCTGCCGATCTCGGCATCGAAAAACCCGACCACGAGCCGCGCGCCACGCAGTATGTGCAGGGCATGCTCGACATGATCGAGGTGCTGCGGCAAAAAGGCCTGGCCTATGTGGCAAGCGACGGCGACGTGAACTACGCCGTGCGTAAGTTCGAAGGCTATGGCAAGTTGTCGGGCAAATCGCTTGACGATCTGCGCGCCGGCGAGCGCGTGCACGTGGATATGGCGAAAGTCGACCCGCTCGACTTCGTGCTGTGGAAGCGCGCTAAAGAGGGCGAGCCGTCATGGGATTCACCGTGGGGCAAGGGCCGCCCCGGCTGGCATATCGAATGTTCGGTGATGTCGGGTTCGCTGCTCGGCAAACATTTCGACATCCATGGCGGCGGACAAGATTTGCAGTTCCCGCATCACGAGAATGAAATCGCCCAAAGCGAGGGTGCGCACCAATGCACGTTTGTGAATACCTGGATGCACAACGGCTTCGTGCGCGTAGACAGCGAAAAAATGTCCAAGTCGCTGGGCAATTTTTTCACCGTGCACGAAATTTTGGCGAAATACGATCCCGAAGTAGTGCGCTTTTTTATTATCCGCGCGCAATACCGCAGCCCGCTGAATTACTCCGATCATCATCTGGATGACGCGAAGCAGGGGCTGACGCGGTTGTATACGGCGTTGAAGGGTTTTGATGTGGCTGCGGGTGCCGTTGATTGGAGTAATCCGCACGCCGCCAAGTTTCGCGATGCCATGAACGATGATTTTAATACGCCGGAGGCGGTGGCTGTGTTGTTTGAGTTGGCAAATGAAATCAATAAGTCGAAATCGGTTGAGATGGCGCGATTGTTGAAATCTCTGGCACGAGTATTGGGGCTGTTGCAACGCAATGCTGACGATTTCCTTAAAGGAAGATTATCTACGGGGGATATCTCTGGAAGAGCATCAATGACATTTCGAGCGACTGGGACACTTACGGCCGTTGGAAATTTATCTGGTACAGCCTCGGTAGTTTCCAGAGTTACCGCTACGCCAGCGACTCCGCAAGGTCTTGCTGACGAGCAGATTGAATTGCTAAAGAGCGAGCGTACTACCGCAAAAAAATCAAAGAACTACGCCGAGGCTGACCGCATTCGCAAGCACCTGCTAGACGTGGGCATAGTTCTGGAAGATAAGCCCGATGGGACGACTGAGTGGCGTAGAAAGTAGTTTGCCTGGGTGGTGTGAAAATTCCCTTCCTTGCACATGGCGCGCGGGGAGGGTTAGTGGCCGTAGGATGGGTGAAACCCATCACAACCATTTTTGGGTAATGCGCACGATGGCGGTTGTTCACGAATGGTGGGTTGCGCTACGCTTCACCCACCCTACGACTGCTCGCGGCGTTGCCAGGTTCGATGGCGTTCCAAATAACCATCCCCTCTCCCGCCCGGGCGGGAGAGGGCTAGGGTGAGGGTAGGGGAAGCATCTTAAATTCCCATGTTTGGTAGCAGCCCCTCACCCCAACCCTCTCCCCGCAAGCGGGGCGAGGGGGTCTGAGTGACGTTGGGGGAGAGTGATGCTCGCGATTCAAAGCGCTTTCGGTTTGCTCGCACTGCTCGCCCTCGCCTGGGCGATCAGCGAAAACCGTCGTGCCGTGCCCTGGCGCATCGTGATTTCCGGCGTGATCCTGATGATCGTGATGGCGGCCTTGCTGCTGAAAGTGCCGCTGTTCAAACAATTTTTCTTTTCGCTCAACGACGGCCTGATCGCGCTGGAAAAAGCCACGCAAGCCGGAACGGCTTTCGTGTTCGGCTATCTCGGCGGCGGCGCCATCCCGTTTGGCGAGCAGCCGCAAACCTCCAGTTTCATACTGGCGTTTCGCGCGCTACCGCTGATTCTGGTGGTGAGCGCCCTGTCTTCGCTGTTGTTTTTCTGGCGCGTGCTGCCGTTCATTGTGCGTTCGATTTCGCTGTTCCTCGAAAAAACCATGGGCGTGGGCGGCGCGGTGGGTTTGCCTGACACCTTGCGGTCTTTAGCTACTTTGCCTTGTACCGCTTCGAACCATCTCTGGATGTCGTGACGATTCTCGCAAT
>JANPOH010000431.1:0-2722 GCA_031427895.1 Betaproteobacteria bacterium | reverse complement strand
ACCCAAAGAACTTCCAGCTCAACTCCGTCATCTGGACCGGCAAGCAGTTCCTCGCGTGCGGTGCTGCTGATGGCACGGACGCCTACATGATTACGAGCCTTGATGGCTTCACGTGGGCCGAGCGCGGCAACCCGAAGAACTTCGCGTTGAACGGCGGGTTGGATAAACCGCTCGGCGGTGAAGTAATACATGCCCGCGCGCAGAAAATAATTACCCGCGCTCATGCGGCGGCCGGCGGCCTCCAGCGCATCGGCGTGCGCGTGCAGGTGTGCGCCCATGGCGCTCCATTCCTCCCACCACGCTTGCGGCTCGGTTTGGCGCGCGCGCAGCTTTTCGCACACCTGATCGATCTCGCCCAGCGCCACCGCGCCGTACGGCGCCATGCCCTTGGTGACGAGAATGGCGTTTGACCACACCATGTTGCCGGCGATGTGTTCAATCCAGGGAGTGTTTGCAGGCATTATTTTGCTTTCGCGTTGCGAGGACTATGGGGGACTATTGTTTGGTCTTTGGGTCAGCGGATGGTTTCGCGCGCCCACTGGGTCAGAAATGCCGCGATGTCGAGATTGTTTTTCTCCAGCATCATCATGTGTCCGTTGCCGCGAATGCCGATGGATTCCAGCCGTACAAAGCGGTTGGCGACGCCGGCCTGGCCGAGATATTTCGAGGTGCAGTGATCGTACGGCGCGTGGTAGGACGCCTCGCTGACCACGATCAGAATGGGTATGCCTTTGAGGTTGGACAACTGGCGCGCGGGTTCGGGTTGCAGCCAGCAGTTAATCAGGTTCGGCGAGTCGGCGGTGGGCTGGCGCACGAGATTCAGTTCTTTCGCGGTGGCCGCCGCAGGCTGGTAGGTCATCGCGCTTCGCGTGACGCCCCATGCGCGGGAAATGGCGCCGTCCTTGTAAAACGCGGACGCACCCGGCGTCATCACCACGTCATGCAGTGGGCCGCCGCTGGGCTCAATGGCGATGATGCCTTTAACCAGCTTGGGACGATCATTTGCGATAACCCAGCCGAAGGGGCCGGATTGGGAGTGTGTCAGCAGTACCGCCGGGCCGATTTTATCGAGCAACGCCGCGCCGGCCTCGCGATTGAGTTGTTCGATCATGCCGACATCGGCAATGTCTTCGACTTGCGACGAAAAGAACTGGTCGAACACCGGATCGCCGGTAACACCCGTGCCGGGCCACTGCGTGTGCAGCCGTGCCTGCGGATACTCGTTCGCCCGGGCGGGCGCGGTGAAGCGGTCGGACATGGAGTTGGTATTGGGTTGGCGCGTGCGGCCATACACCTCGGTGAAAAAGCCCGAACGCGCGCGCCCCGGCTGGTCAACGATGTACACCGCATACCCTTGCTTGAGGAAATAATCGCCCCAGCCTTCGCGGCCATCGGGCGTGCCCATGAAGTTGGTGCCGGTTTGTCCGCCGCCGTGCCACATCACCACCGGGTGCGGGTGTTTGCGTTCCGCCGGGATCTGATACTGCACATACATCTGGTTGACGCGGATCTGCTGGCCGGCCTTGTTGTTGACGTATTTGCCGCCGACGAAGAAGTAGCCTTGCTCGGCGATGGAAAGTTTGCCGGTGGGCGAGGACGCGCAGCCGATAAGCCCGGCTGTGACAGTGGCGGCGGCAAGCGTCCGTAGCAGGCGCGGGATTCGTTGTAACAGTGTCATCGGTATTTTCTCCATAAGTATTTGTTTTTAAACAATAATTTTAATCAAATTTTGCTCAGAATGGCGGCGCCACGGGCCAGCGTTTCTTCGGACTTGGCAAAGCAAAAGCGCAACACCTTGTGTGCGGGCGGCTCGCGGTAGAACACCGACACCGGTATCGACGCGACGCCGTGGTCGCGGGTCAGGCGGATGGCGAGATCGGTGTCGGCTTCGTCGCTGATCGCATCATAGGCAAGATTTTGAAAAAACGTGCCTCGCGAGGGCAGCGGTTTGAAGCGCGAGCCTTTTAATCCTTCCAGAAAGAAATCGCGCTTCTTCTGATAAAACGCGGCGAGCGATAGATAAGCGTCCTTGTTTTTCATGTAATCGGCGAAGGCATATTGCACCGGGCCGTTGCAGACGAAGGCGTTGAACTGATGCACCTTGCGGAATTCGAGCATGAGGTTTTTCGGCGCGATGGCGTAACCCATTTTCCAGCCGGTGACGGCGTAGGTTTTGCCGAAGGAGTTGACCACGAAGCTGCGTTCGGCCAGCCCCGGAAAACGCGCCACGCTTTGATGCCGGTGGCCGTCGAACACCAGATGCTCATACACCTCGTCGCTGGCGACGATGATGTCGGTGTCGCGCAGCAGGCCTTCGAGCACGCGCAGGTCTTCGGCGGAAAACACGCTGGCGGTGGGGTTGTTGGGCGTGTTGAGAATCATCATGCGGGTGCGCGGCGTGATGGCGTTTTTGACGGCCTCCCAATCAATGCTGTAGTCGGGGTAGCGCATCTGCACATACACCGGCTTGCCGCCGTTGACTTCCACCGCCGGGCCGTAGCTGTCGTACGCCGGCTCGAACAGAATCACTTCGTCGCCGGGGCTGACGAACGCGCTGACGGCGGTGAAGATGGCGTAGGTGGCGCCCGGCGTCACTGTGATTTCGTGTTCGGGGTCGTAGCTTGCGCCGTAGAGCGTGTGCATTTTTTCGGCGATGGCCTCGCGCAAGCCGATGATGCCCGCCATCGGCGGGTATTGGTTCAGCCCCGAGTTAATGTATTTG
>JANPOH010000430.1:0-9662 GCA_031427895.1 Betaproteobacteria bacterium | reverse complement strand
GCGGGGGGGGCGGGGGCGGGCGCCGGGTTGGGGGATGGGTGTCATGCCGGGTACTGTAGCGGAATCGTGGCGTTAATGTAAATATGAAACTAAGGTATCAATGTATTTTTATGTGTAACTATTTGATAATTAATGATTATTTAAATACAATCCACTGTAGATAATAATTAGTTTCAATAATAAACTAACTAGCGTAATATGAGGCACATGGTGCTGCGACAGCGCCGCTGCCGAAAGGAGACATCGCCATGGCCCCCAATCACACGCATTTGCTCATCATCGATCCGCAAAATGACTTTTGCGATTTGCCGCCCGCCTATTGCTCCGGTTTGCCGCATGGCACGCGCCCGGCATTGCCGGTCGCCGGGGCGCACGCCGACATGCAGCGCATCGCCGCGCTGATCGATGCGGCGGGCGCGGCCATCGACGAAATTACCGTGACGCTGGATTCACACCAGCACATCGATATCGCACACCCCACTTTCTGGCAGCAGGGCGATGGCGCGGCGGTGGCGCCTTTCACCCCCGTCACGGCGGCTGACGTGCGCGCGGGCCGTTATGCGCCGCGCGCCGGCGCGAACACGGCGCGCGTGATCGCCTATCTCGATGCCCTCGAAGCCGCGGGCCGCTACCAGCATATGGTGTGGCCTATCCACTGTGAGATCGGCGCCTGGGGGCACAATGTGCATCACGATCTGCGCCGCGCCTACAACGGCTGGGAAGAACGCACCGCGCGCGTGGTGCAAAAAATCACCAAGGGCGAAAATCCCTGGACGGAGCACTACAGCGCCATCATGGCCGAAGTGCCCGACCCCGAGGATGCAGCCACCCGCTTCAATCACGACTTTATCAACCAGCTCAAGCAGGCCGATCACATCGTCATCGCGGGTGAAGCGGGCAGTCATTGCGTCAAGGCCACCACCGAGCACATCGTGCAGGGCCTGGATGGCGACGGGCGCAAGCTCACGCTGGTGACTGATTGCATCAGCCCGGTCGAGGGTTTTGAGTTGCAATATCAAGCATTTCTGCGCGCGATGCAGGGTTGCGGCGCGCGGCTTGCCACCGCGGACTCGGTGGCGGCGCATTTGCAAATGGGCAAATGGGCAATTGAGCATTTGAACGCATCAACAACCAAGGCACGTCATGCAAACGCACCCGCCCATCGTCAGGAGTCTGCTGGAGAATGACCTCTATAAATTCACCATGTGGCAGGCGATTTTGCACAGCCATCCCGGCGCGCATGCGGAATATGGCTTTGTGTGCCGCAACACCCCGGCGTTTGCGCTTGCCGATTTAAAAGGCGAAGTCGAAGCCGAGCTCGACCACTTATGCACCTTGACGTTCAGCGAAGCAGAACTTCAGTACCTGCGCGGCCTGCGTTTTCTGAAAAGCGACTTCATCGATTTTCTGTCGGTGTTCCGCTTTCAGCGGCGCTTTATCGAAGTGCGCGCCGACGGCGGGCGGCTGGTGGTCAACGCGCGAGGGCCGATGGTGCATGTGATGGGCTTCGAGATATTCGTTCTGTACATCATCAATGAGCTGTATTTCCGGCGCTTGCCTGCCGCCGGCGTGCTGGACGCCGCGCGCGAGCGGCTGCATGGCAAGATCGCGCATCTGCGCGCGCACTCGGACGAATTCACCGCCAGCGCTACTTCGCCGTTTACGTTTTTCGACTTCGGCTTGCGGCGGCGATACTCGGGCGCATGGCACGAGGAGGTAGTGACGACACTGCTGCGCGAAGCGCCGGGGCAGTTTCGCGGCACCTCCAATGTCTATTTCGCCATGACGCACGGCTTGACCCCCATTGGCACCATGGCGCACGAGTACCTGCAGGCGTATCAGGCGTTCGGGTTCCGCTTGCGCGATTTTCAGAAGGCGGCGCTCGAAGGCTGGGTGCAGGAGTATCGCGGCGATCTTGGCATCGCGTTGACCGACGTGGTGGGCATGCAGGCGTTTCTGAATGACTTCGATCCGTATTTCGCCAAGCTGTTTGACGGCTTGCGGCATGATTCCGGCGACCCCGTGGCGTGGGGCGAGCAGGCGCTGGCGCACTATGCCACGCTACGTATCGACCCCGCCGTCAAGCGGCTGGTGTTTTCCGACGGCTTGAATGTGCCGCGCGCCATTGCGCTGTGGCGGCACTTTCGCGAGCGCACGCAAACCGCGTTCGGCATCGGCACCGATTTGTCTAACGATACGCCGCATCCGGCGTTGAATATCGTGATGAAGCTGCTGCGGTGCAATGGCCAGCCGGTGGCCAAGCTCTCGGATTCGCCGGGCAAAACCCTGTGCGACGATGAGACCTACCTCGCTTATCTGCGGCAAGTATTCAACCTTTCCTGACAGGCGCCCATCATGCCGCGCATTACTATTGCTCAAATCAATCTCACGGTCGGCGACATCGCCGGTAATATTGAACGCGCGCGCCTCGCGGCGACGCAAGCCGCCCGCGACGACGCGGCGATGATCGTGTTCCCCGAGTTGTCGCTGACCGGCTACTACCCCGGTGATCTGCTCGACGAGCCCGCGTTTCTGGCGCGGGTGGAGCAAGGGCTGGCCGCGTTGCTGGAGGCCACGCGCGCGCAGCCGCAATTGCATTGGGTGATCGGCGCGCCGCTCGCGCGCGAGGGGCCGGGCAAGCGGCTGAACAACGGCCTGCTGGTGCTAAAGGACGGCTGCATCGTGCTGCGCTACGCCAAGCAGTTGCTGCCGACTTACGGCATCTTCGACGAGCGGCGTCATTTCGAGCCGGGGCCGGAGGTGGCGCGGGTGATCCGCATCGGGCAAACGCAGGTGGGATTCATGATCTGCGAAGACGGCTGGAACGACGACAACCGCGACTACGTGGTGAACCCGCTGCAACGTCTGGCGGACACGGCGCCGGACCTGGTGGTGTCGATCAACGCCAGCCCCTCGAATGTCGGCAAGCGCGAACACCGCCATCAATTGTTCTCCAGCGCCAGCGCCCGTCATGGTTTTCCTCTGCTCTACGTCAATCATGTGGGCGGACAGGATCAACTGGTGTTCGACGGCGCGTCGTTCCTGGTCACGCCGCAAGACGGCGTGGTGTTCGAGGCGGCGCGGTTTCAGGAAGACATTGTCACGCTCGAATTCAATCGGGGCGGCTGCACGCTGGCCAACGGCGTGCCGCTCCCCGCGGTCGACCGCACGGGGCTGCCGGTGATGGAATTCTACCGTCGGCAAATCGTGCTCGGCCTGCGCGATTACGCGCGGCGTTGCGGCTTTGGCAAAGCGGTGGTGGGTTCATCGGGCGGCATCGATAGCGCGCTCACGCTGGCGCTGGCGGTCGAGGCGCTCGGCGCGGACAACGTCGCGGCGGTGACCATGCCATCCCGGTTTTCCAGCGCGGGCAGCGTCGATGATTCGCGCGCGCTGTGCGCCAATCTCGGCATCACCTTGCACGAACACCCGATCACCGACCTGGTGGACGGCTATGCGCGCGGCTTCGAGGGGGCGTTTGATGCGCCGCTGCAAGACCTTGCACACCAGAACGTGCAGGCGCGCATCCGCGGCGCGATATTGATGGCGTTCTCCAATGCCTTCGGCCACCTGCTGCTTGCCACCGGCAACAAAAGCGAACTGTCGGTGGGCTACTGCACCCTGTACGGCGACACCAATGGCGGGCTGGGCCTGATCGGCGATCTCTACAAGACGGAGGTGTTTGAACTGTGCCGCCATCTGAATACGGCGGCAGGGCGTGAATGGATCCCGCGGACGATTATCGACAAGGAGCCGTCCGCCGAACTGGCGCCGGACCAGCGCGACACCGACAGCCTGCCGCCGTACGACACGCTGGATGTCATTCTCAAGCAATTGATCGAAGGCGCAAGCCTGGGCACGGCGGAACGCGCCGGCGTGCAGGCGCGCTTCAATGCGCTCGCCGCCGCTGGCGAGGGCGCGGCGACGATCGAGCGCGTGCGGCGCATGATCGCGCGCAACGAGTACAAGCGCAGGCAGGCGCCGCCGGTGCTGCGCGTGCGCGCGCGTGCGTTCGGCAGCGGGCGCCAAATGCCGATTGCGGCACACTACGATTTTTAGCCGGAGTACGATCACATGAGCGACGCATTTCAGGCAGCGGTAATCATCGGCAGATTTCAGCCGTTTCACAACGGGCACGCCGCGCTGCTGCACGCGGCGTTGCGCGCCGCACCGTGCGTTATCGTGGTGCTGGGGTCTGCGTTTCAGGCGCGTGATGCCAAAGACCCGTTCACCCACGACGAGCGCGCGGCGATGATAACCGCCACGCTCGATGCCGCCGACCGTGCGCGCGTGCGCTTCGCGCCGGTGCGCGATTGCTACGACGACCGGCGCTGGGCGGAGAACGTGACCGCGGCCGTGCAGCAGCACATCGGCGTCGCCGCGCCCGTGGCGCTGGTCGGTTATCACAAGGATTTATCCAGCGCGTATCTCAATCGATTCTCCGGCTGGACGTTTATCGACGCGGGACGCACCGGCGAAGTGGATGCCACGCGGCTGCGGCAGATTTATTTCGAGGGTGATGACCCCGAGGTGATACAGGTGCTGCTTGCGCCGCTCGCGCCGCCGGCCGTGTGCCAGTACCTCAAAGGCTGGGCCCGGCTGCCGCACTATGCGCGGCTGCGTGAAGAACACCTGGCGATGGAGGCGGGCAAGAAAAAATGGGGCGCCGGTCCGTTCATCACGGTGGATGCGGTGGTGCGCGCGGCAGACCACGTGCTGCTGATTCAGCGCGCGCGCAGTCCCGGCAAAGGCATGTGGGCGCTGCCCGGCGGCTTTCTCGAACCGCGCGAGCGAGTACTCGCGGGGGCGATCCGCGAACTGCGTGAAGAAACCGGCTTCGCGTTGCTCGATACCGAACTCGAAGCGGCGTTAAGCGGCGTCGCGGTGTTCGATCATCCCGACCGCAGCCTGCGCGGACGCACCATCACTCACGCGCATTTTTTCGATATTCACTGCGCACGCCCGCCGCAAGTCGTCGCCGCTGATGATGCGGCGGTCGCGACGTGGGTGCCGGTGGCGGCGCTGCGTGACAGGGGAGCCGAAATGTTCGAGGATCATTTTCATATCCTCGATCATTTTTTGCGGCTGGAGGGTTGAGTCAGTGGTGGAATGCGTCTGTTAAAAAGTATAATAAAAACAAATAGTTACGTAAAATTATCGCTTGGTGCGGCCAGCAGGGAAGTCATCACGGAACGGCGGAAACCATCACGCCTGATATGATGCTTTCGATGAGCAGCGCAATGCCGACAAGCCGTAAGACGAGCCGTGCCTTGAGCGGATGTGGCCGCGCGCGCAACGGGCGCCGCCAGGCGCTGCTGTTTGCGATCAGCGGCATGATGTTCGCCGCGACCTGCGCGGCACAGTCCTACCCCTCCAGACTGATTCGTGTCGTGGTGCCGTTGCCGCCGGGCGGCAGCATCGATCTCACCGCACGGGTGGTCGCCGATAAACTGCAAGCCGCGCTGGGGCGTCCGCTGGTGGTGGAGAACCGGCCCGGCGCGAGTGGCAATATCGCCACCGAAATCGTGGCGCGCAGCGCGCCCGACGGGCACACGCTGCTGGTGACCAGCACGGCGCACGTCATCAACCACAGTCTTTTTGCGCGGCTGCCCTATGATCCCATCGGCGATTTTTCGCCGGTGGCGCTGCTGACCTCGGTACACTTCGCGCTCGCGGTGCATCCGTCGCTGCCCGCGACTGGCGTCCGGGAATTCATCGCCGTGGCCCGGGCGCGCCCGGGCGCAATCACCTACGCCTCGGCGGGAACCGGCGCGCCGCATCACTTGGCGATGGAGTTGTTGAAATCCATGGCCAAGGTGGATCTCACGCATGTGCCGTACAGGGGCGCCGGGCAGTTTGTGCCGGCGCTGGTGGCGGGCGAGGTGGTTTCGGTGATCGGTGCGATCAACTCGCTGTTGCCGCACGCGCGCACGGGCAGGTTGCGCGTGCTGGCGATGGCCGGAAACCGCCGCACGCCGCTCTTGCCCGATACGCCGACCATCGCGGAAGCGGCGCTCCCCGGATTCGCGCTCGACAATTGGAGCGGTCTGCTGGCGCCGGCAGGCACGCCGCGCGCGCTCATCGAGCGGCTGCAAGCGGAAGTCGCCAAGGGGCTGAACGATCCGCCGGTGCGTGATCGGTTGATTGTGCAGGGCATCGATGTGATCGTTTCCACGCCGGAAGAATTTCACGAAGCGATGAAGGCCCACCTCGTCAAGTGGTCGGACGTGGTGCGGCGCGCCGGCATACGGCAGGAGTAGCCTTGCCGCGGCCTGTTACGCTACGGCATGGCGCTGGTTCGCCTTCACGCCAAACGCGCCCGGCGGCGGTCACTTCACCTCGTTGTACTGCCCGCGCGTGATTTGCAGCGGCGCGCCAAGCCCGGCCTTGACCACGTCCCGGCGCGCGTCGTTGGCGATGCGGCGGCGCTCGTCGTCCATGTATAAACGGTCGTGGCCCCACATGCTGCCGCCGTGGGTGACTTCGCGCGGCGTCCAGGTAGCTTCGTCGATGGTGCGTCCGCCGAAGCCGACTTCCATCATGAAGCCCGCCGGGCAGAAGGCGTAGAACGACAGCACCCAGTCGTTGGCGTGGCGGCCCAGCGTTTGACCGATGCGCCAGTTTTCGAGCGCGGCATCGTACGAGCGGCCGACATCGTCCAGCGCCAGCACTTCAAACATGACGTGATGCACGCCGCTCTTGGGCGATTGCAGCAGCGCCACGCTGTGGTGGCGCGGATTGGCGCGCAGGAACATCAGCCGGTACGGCTTAATCATGTAATCCGATAAACGCAGGCCCATCAGTTCGCGATAGAAGCGGCTGCTGGTTTCGATATCTTCGACATGCAGCACCATGTGCCCCATGCCCAGCGCGCCGGTGCGAAAGCCGCCGTGCGGGCGCGGCAGCGCGAGCGGGCCGTCGCCGTTGCTCTGCCCCGTGGCGTGGCCATGAAAAATTTCGATGCGGTTGTCCGAAGGATCAAGGCACCATGCCATCGCGTCCACGCGGCGCAGCGCGAGTTCTTTCTCGCTGGCGCGGGTGACGGCGACCCCCGCGGCTTCGAGCGTATCGACCGTTGCCTTGAGCGCTTGCGCGTCATTCGCCTCGAAGCCAAAAAACGCCGGGGCATCGGCTTCGCCGCGCTGCACCAGCACGCGCTGGCAGCGTTCATCCATGCGTAGCGCGAGGGTGTCGGCGTCGCGCTCGATCACCTGCATCGCCAGCACCTCGGCGCCGAACCTGCGCCACGCATCGAGGTCGCGCGCTTGCATCCCGGCATATCCCAATCCCATGACTGACATGGTTGTCTCCCCTGTGAGCATCACTGCGGTTTAAGGTGCGAGGCATTATCACTCACGCGAATTGGTTTTGCACACCGCCGTGCTTGCTGCTACATTCAATGGATATCAGCGAGGAGAGCATGATGCGGTGCAATCTAAAAATCCTTCCGGCAGGACTATTCTGGGCCTTGTTTTTCGCGGCGCTGGCCCACGAGGCAGGCGCGCAGACCGCCGCGACCGGGGCGGCGCAGAATTTTCCCGCGCGCGCCGTGCGCTTCATCATGCCGTTGCCGGCCGGCAGCGAAACCGATGTGTTCGGGCGCACGCTGGCGCGGCAACTCGGCGATTTGTGGAGCCAGCAGGTGGTGGTTGAAAACCGCCCCGGCGGCGGCACCACCATCGCGACGGATGTGCTCGCCAAGGCGCCCGCCGACGGCTACACCCTGATGCAGGCGATCACCTCGCACGCCATCAATGCCACGCTCTACGCCAAGCTGCCGTACGATACGCAAAAAGATTTTTCGTGCGTTACGCAAATCGGCACATTGTATGGCTTGCTGCTGACGCATCCCTCGGTGCCAGTGAAAAACGTGACGGAACTCATCAAGCTGGCCAAGGCGCGCCCCGGCGAGCTTACCTACGCCACCGGCGGCGCAGGCACGGCAAACCACATTGCAGCCGAGGCGCTACGCATCGCGGCGGACATCAAGATCATGCACGTGCCTTACAAAGGCACCAGTCAGGCGATGCTGGATGTGCTGCCGGGCCGGGTGCCGTTGCTGGCCACCATATTGGCCGAGGCCGTGCCTTACATTCAATCCGGAAAGCTGCGCGTGATCGCCGGTACCAACCCCAAGCGCGCGCCGTCGCTGCCCGACGTGCCCACCATCAGCGAAACGCTGCCCGCCTATCGCGCGGGCAGCGGCATCTGGTCCATCATTGTGCGCGCCGGCACACCGCCCGCGGTGATGAATAAACTCAACGCCGACGTGGTCAAAGCCTTGCAGGCGCCCGACGTGCGCGCGCGGCTGGCGCAGGCGGATATCGAAATCGTCGGCTCACGCCCCGAACAATGCGATGTGTTCCTGCGCGAACAAACGGCGGTGTGGGGCATGATCGTAAAGGCGTCGGGCGCACGCGTGGATTGAATGCGGGCGCATTGCAGTTAAAAACATAACCATAGGATTTTAAAGGGGAAAATATGAAGTTGTATTACTCGCCTGGCGCCTGTTCACTGGCGCCGCACATCGTGCTGCTCGAAGCGGGCTGTCCGTTTGAAATCGAGCGCGTTGATATTCCAAAGAAAGTAACCGAGACCGGCGCCGACTACTGGGAGATCAACCCCAAGGGCTACGTGCCCGCGCTGAAACTCGACGACGGCAACGTGCTGACCGAAGTGGCGGTGATACTGCAATACATCGCCGACCAGAATCAGGCCGCGCGCCTCGCGCCCAAATTCGGCAGCATCGAGCGTTACCAGTTATTGGAATGGCTCAACTTCATCGCCACCGAAGTGCATAAGCAGATCGGCGCGCTGTTCAACCCGAAAATGACGCCCGAGATGAAAGAAGTGCAACTCGGCGTGATCGAGCGCCGCATGAACGCACTCGACAAAATGCTGGCGGGCAGGCAATACCTGATGGGCGACGATTTCAGCGTGGCGGATGCTTATTTGTTCAACATGATGCTGTGGGCGAAAAAGCACAACATCGACATCGCCAAATGGCCGAATGTCAGCGCGGTAAATGCGCGCGTGGGTATGCGCTCGAAAGTGATCGAGGCGATGACGGCGGAGGGGTTGGTGAGGTAGGCGGCTCACGCGCCGCGGGTTGCGACACGGCGGCACGCAAAAAGCCGGCACGTAAGCATCTAAACCAGCCCGGCCAAAAAAAGCCGGCACGTAACCAGCCCGGCCAAAAAAAAAGCCGGGCAGGAGCCCGGCTTTTTTTATGCGGTATGGAGCTTAGCCGGCTTGAATGTTGCTGGCTTGCTTTTTACCTTTGTTACCGTCGGTGATGTCGAAAGTCACTTTCTGGCCTTCTTTCAGGCTTTTGAAACCAGCCATGTTAATCGCCGAGAAATGCGCGAACAGATCTTCGCCGCCGCCATCGGGAGTAATGAAGCCGAAGCCTTTTGCATCGTTAAACCACTTAACTGTTCCAGTTGCCATGTTGCACGTTCCTTAAGATTTAGATTCTCGCCCAAACCCAGCCCGCCGCAAAATGCCGGTTAGCTCAAACGTTGGGCCGCAAAGTCTTAGCTCTGTGCCCTTCCATCGCCGATGAATACGAAAACCAAGAGTGCCAGTGCTCCTGCAATATTCTCGGCGCCCAACAAACTGTGTTGCCTAAAATATCACTCATTGTAATAATTGTATTATTG
>JANPOH010000429.1:0-9440 GCA_031427895.1 Betaproteobacteria bacterium | reverse complement strand
CGCGGAGCGGGCGGGCTTTTTGGAGCCGGTGTAACAAGCGGGGAGCGGCGCTCCGGTGTGCTGCCGTGTTCGGCCAGCAGCGCATCAATGCGTTTGCTCTGCGCCGGGCGCGACATCCCGGGTCTGGCTGATGTAGAGCAGCGCGCCAGCGAGCGGAGCAGCGACGCAGGGACTCACGATGATCGCCGAGAGCACGCCCATCCCGGCGACCGAGGCGAGCTTGCCGCCCGCAAGTCGCTGGCTTGCCGTGGAGAGCGGATGGCGCAGGAATCCGGGCAGTTGCAGTTCATAGATGCCGAACATCGACAGCGCAAGTACGACAAAGACAAGAGCAAACGCGCCCAACACCCAGGCGTTCTGCAACGCCGCCACCAGCATCGTTCCTGACCATGCGGCGGCCACACCCGCAACCGCGTATGCCGTGGCCATGCCCAGCACGTAAGCGAGCGAAAGCAGGAAGGCGCGCAGCTTGCCGAGTTGCTTGCCCTCGCCGGCGATGATTCCCGAGAGGATCGGTACCATCGGCAGCACGCAGGGGGTAAACGCGAGCAGCAGGCCGAAGCCGAGAAAACTCGCCAGCACCAGCAACGGTCCACCAGACTGGAACAGGCGTGCGACCTCGAAATCGCTGACCTGCACCGTGAATCCGGGCGTCGGCGGTACACCCGCCGACGGCGCCGAGAATCCGGCAAGCTGGATCGTCACCTTGCTATCCATCGGGATGTAACACACGCCGACGTCCGCGCAGCCTTGCGAAGTGACGGTCAACGCCACCTTGCCCTGCGCCGCCTCGACCACCGGCACGATAATTTTCAGTTCGCCGCGATGGGTTTGCACTACGCCGAAAAATTCGTCGTTCTTCAACTTGCCCGGCGGGATTTGCGCCGCGCCCAGCGTCACGCCCGCCGGCTCCGCCGCGAACGCAAAACGCTCGCGATACAGGTAATAGCCGTCGGCGATCTGGTAGCGCACTTCGATCGTCGACGCATCCAGCACGCGCGCGGAAAAGCGAAATGCTTTTTCGGGATCAAGCAGCGCCGGCTGCGCCGCCCACACACCGGGTGAGCCGCAAAAAAATATCAACAAAAACAAATGCTTACATAAAATACGCATCATGCTTCCTGTGCCTCGTGAGTTACTTCCGCCACCCATTGCAGATACCCCGGCAACCCGTGCGTCAATGGGACTGCGACGATCTCGGGAAGTTCGTAAGGATGCAGGCGGCGGATCAGCGCTTCCAGCGCGGCATAGCGCGCGGCGGTGGTTTTAATCAGCACGGGAGTTTCGTCCACCTGTTCAACCGCGCCCTGCCAACGATACACCGAAGTACACGCGCCGAGGATGTTGACGCAGGCGGCGACTTTTTCGGCGATCAGCGTGCGCGCCAGCGATTCCGCCGTTGCACGATCCGGCAGGCTGGTGAACACCAGCAGCACATCGCTGGGCATGGTCATCGCGGTTCGCCGTTCGCTGTTAGCCATGAGTCAGTCGCCATGCGTGATTAACCACGCGCCCTGCCCGGGCCTGCCATTCCCTCCAGCACGCTCGGATAGCGCAGCCGAAAACGCAACTCGTGCTTGAGACGCCGGTTCGACAACCGCCGCGATTCGCTCATGAACGACAGCAGATTTTCAGGAATCAGGCGCGCGGCATCGGCGCGCGCGATGCGCGGCGGCCGGCTCAGGCCATGCCGATCCGCCACCAGATCAAAATAATCGCCCATCTTCTGCGGCAAATCGTCCGCGGCGTTATAGGCGCGCCCCGGCGCCGCGTGATGCAATGCGGCGATCACCATGCGCGCCAGGTCGTCGGCATGCACATGGTTGACGAAACTGTCGTCCTCGTCGCGCAACGCCGGGGTGCCGCGTTCCAGCCGCGCCAGCGGCAGCCGGTCGGCGGCGTAAATGCCCGGCACGCGCAAAATCGACACCTGCACGCCGCTGCGAACGCCCCACGCGCGCAAGCGCCGCTCGGCATCCACGCGGCGCAGCGCGCGCGCGGTTTGCGGATGCGCCGGGCGAGTCTCGGGCACCACCGCGCCCGCGCAATCGCCATATACGCCGCTGGTGCTGATGTAGACAAAGTGCTGTGGTAAAGTGCTTCGGTTGATTTTATTTTTACGGTTATTTTTTCCCAGTGCGGCTATCAGATGCGCGGTGCGCGTGTCGGTGGCGCCCCGCGCCGGCGGCGGCGCGAGATGGACAACATCATGAGCAATCCCCGCGATGGCCGATAGCGTGTACGGCTTATCCAGATCGCCGATCACCGGCGTCACGCCCAATGCCCGTAGCGATGCACATTGCGCGGGGTCGCGCGTCAGTGCATAGACCCGCGCATACACACGAGCACGGGCAAGCGCCAGCGGAATCAACCGCAGCCCCACGTCGCCGCAACCGATAATCAGTAACCGTTTCATAGATCAGGCATTTTACCCTCAATCATCCTATTCACCTTATTCACCTTATTCACCTTATTCACCCTATTCACCCTATGCCCCACCACGTCACGATCAAGCCCGGCAACCATGTTTTTGCCGTCGCGGACGATGAAACCATCCTCGACGCCGCGCTGCGCGAAGGCTTTAACATCGTCTACGGCTGCCGCAACGGCGCCTGCGGCAGTTGCAAAGGCAAGGTGCTCGCCGGCAGCGTCGATTACGGCACGCATCAGGAATCCGCCCTGCTGGAGGCCGACAAGAAAAAAGGCTACGCTCTGTTCTGCCAGGCCAAGCCGCTCACGGACGTGGTGATTGAATGCCGCGAAATCAGCGCCATCAAGGACATCCAGGTCCGCACCCTGCCGTGCCGCGTGCAAAAACTCGAACGCGCGGCCCCCGACGTGATGCTGATTCATTTGAAGCTGCCGGCCGCCGAACGGCTGCAATTTCTCGCCGGCCAATACATCGACATCCTCACCAAAAGCGGCCTGCGCCGCAGCCTGTCGATCGCCAACGCGCCACACGACGACGCCGTGTTGCAACTGCACCTGCGTAACTACGGCGGGCCGTTCAGCCAGTACGTGTTCAACACGCTGAAAGAAAAAGACCTGCTGCGTTTTGAAGGCCCGCTCGGCACTTTTTTCCTGCGCGAAGACAACGGCAAACCGCTGATCCTGCTCGCCAGCGGCACCGGCTTCGCCCCCGTCAAAGCCATCGTCGAACACGCCTTCCATCTCGGCAACAAACGCCCGATCACGCTCTACTGGGGCTGCCGCGTGCGCGCCGATTTGTATCTGCATGAACTCGCCGAAAGCTGGGCGCGCGAACACGGCATCACCTACGTGCCCGTGCTTTCCGATGCCCTGCCCGAAGACCGCTGGACAGGCCGCACCGGCTTCGTGCATCGCGCCGTGATGGAAGACTTCCCCGACATGCTCGGCTACCAGGTCTACGCCTGCGGCGCGCCGATCGTGATCGAATCCGCGTTAAGCGACTTCACCGGGCAATGCCAATTACCGCCGGATGATTTTTTCAGCGATGCGTTTACGCCTGCGGCGCAGTGAGTCGCGTGCGCGGCCAATTTGGAATCATGGAAACCCTACCGATGGAGCGCGCCAAGTGGAACCCGTGACAAACGCAGTGCCTGAACCCATGTGGTCGCCGGCTCCGGTTCCGCCGCAGGTGCCAGCGCGGGAAGGCGTGGTTGACGTGGGCGGCGCGAAACTGTGGTACTGGGATACCGGCGGCCACGGCCATCCCGTTATCTTGCTGCACGCCGGCACACAAAGCGCGGCGGGTTGGGTGTATCAGCAACCCGTTCTTGCACAAGCGGGCTATCGCGTCATCGCGTATTCGCGTCGCGGTTACTACCGTTCGGAAGCAGGCGACCTGGATAATCCGGGCGTCGGGTCGGACGATTTGCATTGTTTGGTTCAACATCTGCAACTCGACCAAGTGCATCTGGTGTCCGCCGCCCAGGGCGGATTCTTCGCCATCGACTACACGCTGGCGTATCCCGACAAGGTGCGTAGTCTGGCGGTGATCTCGTCGTACATGGGCATCACCGATGCCGATTATGTCGCGGTCAACACGCGGCTGCGCCCCGCCTTCTTCGCTACACTGCCGCATGATTTTCAGGAACTGTCACCCTCGTACCGCGCCGGAAATCCCGCAGGCCTTGCGGCATGGCGTGAGCTGGAGCATCAGGCAATACCGGGCAAACGCATCACGCCCAGGATGAAACAACCCTTGACCTGGGCACGGCTGGAATCAATCAAACATCCGGCAATGCTGATGACCGGAGACTCCGATCTCTACACGCCGCCCTCGCTACTGCGCATGCAGGCGCAGCACATGCCGCGCGCGGAAGTGCATATCGTACGCGAGGCTGGGCACAGCCCTTATTGGGAACAGCCGGTGGTGTTCAATCGGATTTTGCTGGGGTTTTTGGCGCAGCAGAAATAGAGAACCCAGTCCGAGCGCCGCGGATCGGGACTGCCGGAAACAGCGGAAAAATTCACCTCCAACGCGTGATTCCGCAAAACCCGCATCACTTGTAGGCCGGAACGCATAGTGGTTCTCGGCTTCGGAGCAATGACAAGGCCCTCACGGCGCAGCGCGTACCAGCAATCGTCCCTGTGTGGCCGCGATTCCATCATCGGGCGCAACCCGTGGCCGCCCGCGCGGGCGCACTTCGCGCCGCATGCCCGTCACCTTTTCTATTTTCGCGAGAAAGCGTGAATTGCCCAGCGGCTGGCTTTGGTTGAGTGCGAGGCGTATGTCGTCTACCGCAGCGCGGTCCAACTGCGCACGGAACAACGCGCGATAGGCCACCCGCCGTTCTGCGTCGCCACGTGCGAGCGATAGATACACCGGATGCGGCGTCAAGCGCGCGTCGGGCTGCCCCAGGGCATTGGCGCGGTAGCTCGTCCAGCGGTAATGCGCCGGATCTTCCACCATCGCCGCACGCACGGGATTCAGTTCGATGTAGCGCTGGCAGGTCAGCAAATAGTTATCCGCCTGCACCACCGACGATTTGTAGCGGCTGTCCCACAGAGTGCCGGTGCGTTTGTAGCTGCGGTTCACGTATTGCACGTAGCGCCGACCGAGCGACATCAGTAACCGCGGCACGGCAGCGGCTTTTTTCGGGGTCAGTAGCAGATGCACGTGGTTGGTCATCAGCACGTAGGCGTGCAATGCGCATTCGGTCTCAGTCAGCGCTTCGTTTAGCCAGTGCAGGTAGCTCGTGTAATCTTCTTCGGCAAAGAAGCACGGTTCGCGGTTGTGCCCGCGTTGCACGATGTGTAGCGGGATTCCATCGATGTGGATGCGGGCGCGACGGGGCATTTGCCCATTCTAACACGATTTAATTCGAGCCTGACCCCTTTGATTCGTGGATAAAACATCCAGGAAAACCACTCTCACGGCTGCCACATGGGCCGTTGCGGCAAGGCCTCGTCCAGTAGCGAGCGGTCTAAAAAGAAATACGCATCGAAGTGGTCAGCAGGTGAGATTTCCACGCCGCTTTCATAAGGGCCGGGAAAGTTCTGGTTTTGCATCCACCATTTATCATATGCCGGCAAAAAGGCGGCGTTGGACGCGAAAAATGCAAATGCGTGTCCGGCGTCATGGAGTGTTTTGTCCAGTGAATTTGCGGCCGTCGGAAGTGACCAGTCGCCTTGGGTTCCGCCCGCGCGGTATGCGGTCAACGCGATATTGAAAACTTTCTTTCGCGTCAATTCGGTAAAAAAGTAAACGCCGGATTTAAGGTCGCCATAGCCCCACCAGTCCGCCGGCGAGCGGTTGTGCGAGACGTGGCTGCTGTGCGCAGACACGATCGCGCGCGTGGCGTCGTGCAGGGACATCAGGAGCATCAGGTTTCTGCCCTGCGCGCGGTCCCGTTCGTTCCAGCTCAGAATATCGTCCGCGCGTTCGTATTGGTAAAACCCCAGCCACCCCAGCAACGTCGAGGCCGAGATCGCCAGTTCAAATGCGTCGCCCGCGTCCGGCGTTTTTTTCTGTTTGCGGGACGTGGCCGATTGCTGCGCGGTATTGAGCAGTGTGGTCAGGAGGGCGCGGCATTGTTCATAGTCGGCATCCGGAAAGGCCTTCGTGCCGCGATTGAGTTTCAGGAACACCGCATCGATCTCGGGCCACGATGCCGCCTGCGCCGCTGGGCAGCTCGCGGTGATGTGCTGGATGAGCAGCGGGGCTATGCCAACGCGGGCGCCCAGCGCGCGGATGTTCGCGTAGTGCTCCCACGGGCGATCCCACACATCCATGCCGCGAAACACAATCGGATCATTCGGGTGCGCGCGGTTGAATTCACAAACCCACTCCCATAACGGCAGATCGGCCGCCGTGGGCATGTACAGCACCGTTATCGGCGGCGGGGAATTGGCTTTGGCGCACGACGCCACCCAGCGGGCGAATTCCAGGCTGCGCCGCGCCGGGTTTTCCCACACGATCAGCCGCAGTCCGTGTTGTGCCACGAGATAGCGGATTAGCCGTGCCTGAATTTTCAGCAGGCCCGACGAGCCATGCACTGTTTCTCCGATGGCGATCACGTCGGCTGCGGCCACGCGCGTGTGCAGCAGTTTCGAGAGATCGGCATCGGTGATGTTGTCGGGGCCGGCACGCAGTTCCGTGACGCCGGGCAGTGCGCCGGACGCGTGCCCACTCAGGCACAGGGCGCAAGCGAGTGTGATAGCGCGCGCGAAGAATGGCATCATGCCCGATGCGCTTAATCCCGCGCCACCCGAAAGCCGCGGCTGTAAAGGCGGATGGTGGCGGGACTCCCCACGCGGTACGCGGCGCGCAGCCCTGTGGGCGCGTCGTCCCACGCGCCCCCGCGCACCGCGCGCATCGCGCAATCGCCCGCCAGCCATGCGCGGCCGTCCACCGGCGCGCCGTTGTAGTGGTTGTTCCAGCAGTCCTGCGTCCACTCGCCCACGTTGCCGAGCATGTCGTGCAGCCCGAAGGCATTGGCGCGATAGCCGCCGGCGGGCGCCGTGTGGGCGTGGCCGTCGTCGCAACTCGCGCTTTGCCATTGCTGCGCGGCGGGCGTGTGCCGTGCCGCCGAGCGATCCGCGCCGTTGGCGTGGGTGCAGGCCTGATCCGCGTCGTCGCCCCAATAGCGCGCGGTTGCCGCGCCGGCGCGTGTCGCGTATTCCCATTCGGCTTCGGTCAGCAGGCGATAGGGCTTCGTGGTCTTTTGGGCCAGCCATTGCACGTAGGCGCCGGCGTCCTCCCAACTGACGCAGGCCACCGGGTGCGCATCACTCTGCGCGTAGCCGGTGTTGCGCCAGTCTTTGGTTTTGTCCAGCTCAAAATCTGCGCCGTTCCAGACAAAGCAGCCGCTGCCGGCGCGACCCGTGGCTTCGGCGAAGGCGCGGTATTGGCCGCGCGTGACCTCGAATTTGCCAACGGAAAAGGGCCGCACCTGTACGCGGCGCGGCGGCTCACTGCGGTAACGAAATGATTCCGCGAGCTGCTCGCGCGTTTCTTCACCGGGGGCCGTGCCCATGACAAAACTGCCTGCTGGAACGACCACCATCTCCGGGCAATCCGCGCAATCCCGGTACGCGCTGCCGGTCTGCGCGGCAGCAAGAGCGCTCATCATGGCCAGCAGCATCAAAACAGAAGGTCGCATGCGGGGCTTCCGGTGAAGCGCCTTTTCGGGAGTGGCTTAAATTGTAATGCGCAATGTGCGCATTGTGCGGGGCGCTGTGCCGGGGTGGGATGTTGTTTTCGATCTTAATGTAACCAATTGTTTTTATGGATATTTTTGTTATATCGCTCCACTGCTGTCCAGCGAGTTCAGCGCCGTGCTGACAATGCCGCCTTGACCTTCGCCATCAGCTTGGGTGTGACTTTGTCCTGATGCTCTATCTTGCTGATGTAGGCTTGCGTGACGCCCATGCGCTTGGCCAAATGCCCTTGCGTGACCTTGGCCTTGATACGGGCCAGCGCAACCGGGTTGTCTACATAGTCTTCGAGAGAGAACGGCGCGTAATCACCGCCCTTTTCCGTCATGACTTCCAGTCCGGCAAGCTCATCTTCGATATCTTCGCGCAGCGCGTTGTAGACGCTGACGGGAATCAACACGTACTCGGGCTTGCCCGTCAGGGACTTGATAATTTGAATATTCAGGGGAGCGTTCATTTGTATGCATCTCCACGTGGTTTGATTTTCTCTATCGCAATGACTTTGACCGCGTCCTGCCGGTCATAAATAATCCGCCAGTCGCCCACACGCAGACGATAGAGCGGCGTTCCCGCAAGGCGTTTGGTATCCAGCCCCGAATCGTCCGGGTTTTGACCGAGTTGGTCGATCTTCTCGGCCAGTCTGATCCGCTCGTTGCGGGGCAGGCTTTGCAGCTTTTTTTGAGCCTGGCGCTTGATCGTTACGGTGTAGGGCATAAGTTATATTAAAGGTTATATTTAGTTATGTCCAGTGACTTGGGGCTTGTGGTCAACAGAGCCCATCACACACAATGCAACGTGGTAGATCTACCGTGAGGCTGCTAACATCAATTACTCTGGCCCCTTGACTGTGGAATCTTGATCTATATCGATGACTGTCTGGGACACAATCGCAATCCTTGCGCGGCACCTACTCGGTGACGCCGCGCCTATTCCCCGTGCCAGCACAACACGCCGTTCAGATGTTCACGTTCGAGCAGAAGCGGTGTTCACGTTCAGCAGAATAGCCACCGTGTCTAACAAGGTTATTACTGGAGAATAATATGAAATTTAGCTTAACGAAATATCTTAAAGTGCTAGTTTCTAATTGCCCCCTCTGTTCTGTTTTACTGAATACCCTGCGAGGGAGGCCCACGTTTCAGTGGGGCCGGGTTTTTGATTTAAGAAGAAAAAAACTCATCAAGTTAAGCGGGTTCAATTTATTTGTAATGCCCAATGATTATATAGGGCGATCAATAATGGACACGAAAACATACGAGCCACATGTAACCAATTTAGTTAAGGGTATTTTAAAAGAGGGGGGAGTGTTTCTGGATGTGGGCGCAAACATAGGTTACTTTACTATGCTAGCTGCTTCATTGGTTAAGGCTAATGGAAAAGTAATTGCAATTGAACCTAACCCTCAAAATCTACAGTTAATTTATTCATCATTGCTGGAAAATCATTTATCGAATGTTGCGATTTACCCTTATGCCGCTTCAGATGAGGCCACCATTTTACGATTTACAACAGTCGGCTCAAATGGCGGCGTCGTAACTGAACACTCAAAAGATCAGAAACATTATTTGCTAGTACCCGCGGTCGTTCTTGATGAAATTCTGAAAAATGAAGTCAAAATCGATCTAATAAAAATAGATATTGAAGCGCACGAACCCGCAGCTATAAGAGGGATGGGGAATTTAATAAAACGGCTAAAACCAAAGATAATTACTGAGTTTCACCCGTGGGCCATGGAGCTTAACAACATAGAACCTCCCGTTGCATATTTGAAACAGATATACGCTTTAGGCTATAAGATT
>JANPOH010000428.1:0-11090 GCA_031427895.1 Betaproteobacteria bacterium | reverse complement strand
CCCGGAGGGCGAGGGGTGAAATGCCCTTCTCCCCTTGGGAGAAGGGTTGGGATGAGGGAGGCAGTTCTCTCGAACCCGAACAGTTACAGATAGTGCGCCAAAAAAACAAGTTGCGAAAGTGGGTTGAGGTATCGATACTTTGGTATCGATACTTTGGTATCGGTTTTGTGGGATCAGCGAGTGTAGGGCGCAATGCGCCCTATGTACTTTCATGCGCCGAAAGTTTCACTTTCCCCACCTCGCCTAAAGCGCAATCGCCAGTTGAAACGAAGCTAAACGCGGGAACTGCCGTTGACATTCACCGTCATCAAAACCACTTGATACCCTGGATCCACACGCGCGGTCGTTGGCTGCGCGCGGGGTCGGAAATCGGCGCTTGTTGACCATCGTCACGGGTGCGCGCGGCAATGGTCGTGCGCAGGAGGAAATCACCTGATTTGCCTAGCGACAGCCCCAAGCCGTAGCCGGAGATGTTGCGGCGGTTGTTGGGCTCGTTCGGCAGCGGGTTTTCGTTGGCGCGGATATGGCCTTTGTCGTAGAAGCCCGACACCGTGACGTCGCCATCCATGAGCTTGAATCCGGGAATGTTGTAGCGCAACTCCACGGTGGCAAGGTAGCCGCTGTCCCCCGACCCTTCGCCGACGGGATAGGCGCGCACGCCGCTGGGGCCGCCGAGCGAGAATTTTTCCGCCGAGCTCAGGTTCTTGGAAGCCTGTTGCCCGGTGACGGACAGCAGCAGATTGATGTCGTCGTTGACGCGCTGCAAGCGCTTGAACTCATAGTTCAACTTGCCGAAACGGCCTTGCGTCTTGAGTCCGGCATTGCCCTGATCGGTGGCGAGCACCGTCGCCTGCTCGATATCGAGTTTACCGTCGGTATAACCGAGACTGAACGAATTGAGGCCGCCGCCGAGCAGCGTGTCGCGAAAATCGCCGATCACGCCGGCACGCGCCGATTTGATTTCGCGGTCTTCGGTGCCGTTTGCCACGGTATCGACTTCGTCTGTAAGTTTTTTCTGCTCGTAGGCGACCTGGAAAATAAGATTTGCGTTGCGCGTGCGGATAATCGGATGCAGCGCGAACACCGATGCCACATCGCCCTTGCCATGGGCACGCAGATTCTCGAAATCCTTGGCCAGCGCGTAATTGAACTGCGCGTAGCTCACGCCCACGCGGGTGCCGTAATACCACACCGGAACCACATAGGCGACGCGCGCGAACTCGAAATCACCGTAGGACTTGATGGCGTTAAACGTGAGCAGATCGCCCAGTCCCAGCAGGCTGTTGACGGACACCGCACCGGTCAGGCGATATTCGCCGGTAAAGCGGTTGCCATGGTTGTCGAGTTCGAGCGAGCCGCTGATCAGATTGCCGCTTTTATCCAGCTTGACGTTGAGATCAGCCGCGCCGATGGTTTTGCTCGGCGTGATTTCGGACGAAACCGCCGTGCCCGGTAAATCACTCAATATGAGCAAGGGCCGCTCCAGGCTGGCCTCGGTGATGAGGTCGCCGGGCTGCAGATGCGCGCCGATGATGCCTTTGGCGAGCCACGGCGCGATACGCGATTCGGGTGTCTGATTGATCTTCACTTCGCCCAGGCGCCCTTCGATCACCGCAATCTCGACCACGCCGCTTTCAATTTTCTGTTGCGGCAGGTAAGCCTGCGCCAGGAAGTAGCCGTTCCCGCGATAGTAGCTGCGCACCTTGATGGCGGCTTCGTTGACGCCGGCAAAATCCAGTTGCTTGCCGACGAAGTCAGTCAACAGCGCGCGCAGTTCGGCTTCGCCGTAAACCGTGTTGCCGGTGATGCGGAAGCTGACCACTTTGACACTGAGCTTGGAGTCGCCGGGCAAGGCCGGGCGAATTTCCGGTTTGGGCAGCACATCGCGCTGGGGTTGCGGCGCCACGGGGCGTTTTTGCGCTTCGTCCAGCACCCGTCCGGCGTCAGGCTTTACCTGTGCGAAGGCGGACGACACCGCCACGGCCATTACCAAAGGTGCCAACAATACCTTGGTCAGAAATGCATCATTGTTTTTTATCTTTATCACAACACCCCCGCTGATTATTTCAAGCTCACGCACGGCAAAACCCCCTCGCAACGTTTTGCCCCGTTCGCCACCAACCGCTATCTATCTAGAATGCAGCGGCAAGCCGATCAATTACTGCATCGGTTGCAACCGGCACTTAATTTCATTATAGCGCCTTCTTTAAGCAAAACGCCTTCGTTGAAAGGCACATTAAACCAAAGACTTGACGCCGTGTTGTCAAAAAAACAACACTTTTGTATAGCGCTTTTTTGCGACCGGCCAGAGAAATAGGCAGGCCACCGTGATGCGCCGCAAAAAGCCGTTGCCCTATGATGAAATAAACACAATTATTCAATATAATCAAATAGTTATACATCTTATCGCGGCGCAACATCCACGGTTTCTCGCCGGCGTGCCCGGCATACTGGCGCGCTGTGTCGGAAACGCTGCCGCGTACGCATGCAGGTATGCACACACTACCCATAACGCTATTGCGCCAAAAACACAAAAACCACCGTAAAGGTGGTTTTTCATGTTTGGTGGAGACGAGGAGGATCGAACTCCCGACCTTCGCATTGCGAACGCGACGCTCTCCCAGCTGAGCTACGTCCCCGAATTAATTGGATTGCCTTGGTTGGACAAGGGCGCGCAGTATAGCAAAGTACCTTTGCAGCGGCTACCTACATACTCCCGCCCGCGCGACTTTCGCCATGCATTCAGGGTCTTGCATCCGTGACGGGGCGATACTAACCGCAACCCGCGATGCGCCGGAGAATCCCGCCGCATCAGAGACTATGCCCATGATTCGATGTTTTAGCCGCGCGCGGCATCACCACGAACGGAATCGCGACATGCCCTCTATAATATCGGCTCACCCACACAAGGAAGCCCCGCAATGGACATCACCCCGCCCTACGGTTATCAGGAGGTCGTTCCGCTTAACAAGGAGCATCACGTGGTGCTGCCGGTGGACGGCAAGCTGCCGCCGGTGTTTCGCGGCATGATGGTGATACCGTTGTCGTACACCGAGTTCAGCCTCGCCTGTCACGATTACCCGGTGGTTTTTGTCAGCGGCGATCAGGGCAAGACCGCGGTGGCGATGGCGGTGGTGGGGCTGGAGCAGCAGCATAATCTGTTTGTCACGCCCGAGCTGACCTGGGATCGCAACGTCTACGTGCCGGCCTATGTGCGGCGCTACCCGTTTTGCATGACGCGCGTGAACGTCAGCGGCGCGGAGCACCCCGAACGCATCGCCTGCGTGGAAAAGCGCGCGATCAGCGCCAAGGGTGACGCGCTGTACGACGCCAAGGGCGAGCCGCTGCCGGTGTGGGAAAACATGCGTAAGCTGTTGTTTGAATTCGAGGCCGACCTGGCGCGCACCGAGGCGATGTGCAAGATCATCATCGATCTCGGCCTGCTGGAGCCTTTCAACATGCAGGCCAAGCCGAACGAGGGCGAGCCGTTTACGCTGTCCGGCATGTTCCGCGTGAACGAATCGAAGATCAACGAACTTTCCGCCGACAAGCTGAAAGAACTGGCGCAAAACGGCGTGCTGCCACGCATCTACGCGCACCTGATGTCGATGTCGAATTTCAACCGGCTGCTGGCGCGGCGCGCGGCGCAGCCCAAGGTGGTGCGCAAGAGCGAAGCGAAGGTCTGAACCACCAACAAAATCTCGCCGCAAAGACGCAAAGAAATTCGTTTGAATTGCTTTTCTTTGCGGCAGTTCTTTGCGCCTTTGCGCCTTTGCGGTGAAGCCGTCGGGAGTTCTCTTTGACCCATCCACAGGAATTAGCCTCGCGCATACGCGCCAACATCGAGCGCGTGATGTCCGGGCAAACGCACACGCTGGATAAAGTGCTGGCGGCGTTTCTCGCGGGCGGGCATGTGCTGCTGGAAGATAACCCCGGCACCGGCAAGACCACGCTGGCCAAGGCGCTGGCGAAAAGCGTGAGTGTTGTGTTTCACCGTGTGCAGTTCACGCCCGATTTGCTGCCGTCGGATATTCTGGGCGTGTCGGTGTTCAACCCGCGCGAACAGGATTTCAAATTTCATCCGGGGCCGATTTTCACGCAGGTATTGCTGGCCGACGAGATCAATCGCGCCAGTCCGCGTACGCAATCGGCGCTGCTGGAGGCGATGGGCGAAGGCCAGGTCAGCATCGAAGGCAAGACGCACGCGCTGGACGATTTGTTTTTTGTCATCGCCACGCAAAACCCGGTGGAGTTTCGCGGCACCTATCCGCTGCCCGAGGCACAGATGGATCGCTTTGCGGTGCGGCTGTCGCTCGGTTATGTCAGCGCCGAGGCCGAGCTCGCCATCGTCAATGCACAGGCGCAAACGCATCCGCTGGATTCGCTGCAAGCGTGCGTCACCGCGCAAGATGTGCGCGCACTGAAACAACACGTGAAAAACATCCGCATCAGCGATGAACTCAAACGCTACGCCGTTGACCTTGCGCGCGCCACGCGCGGCGCGCCCTCGGTGCAGCTTGGCGCGGGGCCGCGCGCGTCACTCGCGCTGACGCGCATGGCGCAGGCATTGGCGCTGGTGCAGGGCGGCGATTTTGTCACGCCGGATCACATCCGCGACATGGCGGTGGCCGTGCTGGCGCACCGCCTGTCGCTCGACCCGTCGGCGAAATTCGCCGGGCTGACGGCGCAGGATGTGGTGGCGGGGTTGTTGAAGTCGGTGGCCGTACCGGCGTAACGTCTTTGAAAAGCGTTTTAACCACGGATGAACACAGATAAACACGGATAACGTCAAAACCGGGAGTTTTTGACCTTGATGTTATCTGCGTTTATCTGCGTTCATCCGTGGTAAAAAAGCCTTTGACCTTCATGTGGAAATTTTCGCACTGGTTGTTCAGCCTCGTCGCCGCCGGCCAGCACCTGATCGTGCGGCGCTTGACGCGCGCGGGCATGCTGGTGGGCGGCACGATGATCGGCGCCGCGGCGCTGGGCGTTGATACCCATCTCACGGTTGCGTACCGTGTTTTTGCGTTCGCCGCCGCGCTGCTGCTGGTGGGCTGGATGGCGACGCTGCTGCAACGCAGCCGTTTCAGCGTCGCGCGCCATTTGCCGCGCGTGGTCACGGCGGGCGAGCCGTTCACCTACCGCGTGACGGTCAGCAATCTGGCGAACGCGCCGCGCGACGGACTGGCGCTGATCGATGACCTTGATGATCCGCGTCCCGCGCTGGCGGAATTTCGCGCGCGCATGCGCTTTCCGACGTATCGCAAATGGAAACGGCTCATTGCCGAACGCAAGGCGTGTCAGGTCGATGAGGCCGCGTTGCCCGAACTCGCGCCGCGCGGCGTGCTGGAGGTTACGCTTCAAGGCGAAGCGCTGCGCCGGGGCAACCAGCATTTTCAGGGCATGACGGTGGCGCGCGCCGATCCGCTGGGCCTGGTGCGCGGCCTGTCGCCACTGGCGGCGCCCGCCAATGTGCTGGTGCTGCCGCGACGCTACCCGATGCCGCCCATCACGCTGCCGGGCTCGCGCCGCTACCAGCCGGGCGGCGTGGCGCTGGCGGCATCCATCGGCAACTCCGAAGAATTTGTCGGCCTGCGCGATTACCGTCCGGGTGACCCGCTGCAACGCATCCACTGGAAGAGCTACGCGCGCGCGGGCGAGCCGGTGGTGCGTGAATATCAGGACGAATATTTCGAACGCCACGCACTGATCCTCGATACCTTCGCCGGCAGCGACCGCGCCGCCGCGTTTGAAGAAGCGGTGTCAATAGCCTCGTCGCTCGCCTGCGCCGTCAACACGCAGGAGTGTCTGCTCGACCTGATGTTCGTCGGCGCAGAATCGTATATCTACACGGCCGGGCGCGGGCAGATGACCACCGGCAGCCTGCTCGAAGTGCTGGCGGGCGTGCAATTGTGCGCGAGCAAACCGTTTCGCACGCTGCACGATGCCGTCACCGCGCGGCGCGGCCTGCTGACCGGCAGCATCTGCATCCTGCTGGCGTGGGACGATGCGCGGCGCGAGTTCATTCGCGTACTGCGCGCGCTCGGCGTGCCGGTGCTGGTGCTGGTGGTTAGCGCTGAACCTATTGAAGCACGTGAGCCGTGGCTGCACGTGATTGCGCCGGGCAAAGTGGCGGAAGGGCTGGCCAGGTTATGAGTTTAAAAACCCATCACCGCAGAGGCGCGGAGGAATCGCAGAGAAAACATTTCGAATGGTTTTCTCTGCGGTTTTTTCTCTGCGCCTCTGCGCCTCTGCGGTGATGGGTTGAAGCGTCCGACATGACCATCCACCCGCTGATGCTCGCCGCCGCCATCGCCTTCTGGGGCTGGCAAACCACGCTGTGGGTCGCCGCCGTGCCGGTCGCGGCGCTGGTGTGCGCCGCGTTTTATGTGCCGCTGCGCTGGGCGCTCACCACCGCGAATCTGGCGCGGGTGGCGGATTTTTGCATCGTGCTGGCGTTGTTGTGCGGCGGTTTTCTGTATGTCACCTACGGCAATCCGCGCGCCATTATTCTGTTTTTTCAATGGCTGCCACTGCTGTTTTTGCCACTGGCGCTGGCATATGCGTATAGCGCGACCGGGGCGGCCACGCGCATGGATCTCGCGGTGCTGTTCTGGAGCCTGCGCCGCCGTCCGCCCGAACGGCCTGCCGCCTTTGATCCGTGGTGGCCGTACTTCGCGCTGTGGATCGTCGCCGCCTCCGCCGCCAATGGGCGCGGCGAATGGTTTTACGTCGCGCTGGCCGCGCTGATCGGTTGGCCGCTGGTGCGCGTGCGCCCGTGGTCGTATCGCGTGGGCATCTGGGGCGCGACGTTTTCGCTGGCGATTTTGCTCGGCTACGGCCTGCATCACGGCCTTAACCTCACGCAGACGTGGCTGGAAGACGCCGTGCCGGAATGGATATCCGGCGATGGCTCGCGCACCGATCCGTATCGCGCGACCACCGATATCGGCCACATCGGCAAGCTCAAGGAATCCGATGCCATCGTGCTGCGCGTCACCGTGCCGGAGGGCGGGGCGGGCGCAAGGCCGCCCGAGCTGCTGCATCGCGCGAGTTACAACGGCTACTTCGGCGCGGCGTGGCTGGCGCGCGGCGCAGCGTTCGCGCCCGTCCAGGGTGACCTGGGTAAGCAAGGCGGACAAGACGGGCAAGGCCGCCGCTGGGCGCTGGCGCCCTCCGCGCCCCCGGCGACAGCGCGCGCGCTGATTCACGACTACAGCGTGCGGCCCAACCCGGTGCTGAGTTTGCCCACCGGCGCTGTCGCCATCGAGGGGCTGACGGCAGCCGCCGTGCGGCGCAATGCGCTGGGCGCGGTACAGATCACGCGCGAACCGGGATATTTTTCCTACACCGCGGCGTATGCAGCGGGCGCGGCGTATGAGGGCGCGCCCACCGACGACGATCTGAAACTGCCGCCGAAAGAACGCGAAGCCTTCGAAGCGGTGGCGATGGAACTGGGGCTTAAGCAGCAGGCGCGGCGGCGCGGCGGCACGGAAGAAACCGTGGAAGAAGTGAAACGATTTTTCGCCAACGGCTACCGCTACGCCACATTTCAGCAAGACGCGCCATTGATGGGATCGCCCATCGTCGATTTTCTGCATCGCTCCAAATCGGGACACTGCGAATATTTCGCCACCGCCACCGCGCTGTTGCTGCGCGCCGGCGGCATCCCCGCGCGCTACGCCACCGGCTTTGCGGTGGTCGAAAAAAGCGAACGCGAAAACGCCTGGATCGTGCGCACGCGACACGCCCACGCCTGGGTGCGCGCGTACGTGAACGGCGCATGGATCGACATCGACACCACGCCGCCATCGTGGTTTGCCATTGAAGCCGAAGACAGCGGCGCGTGGTCGAAAGTCACGGACTTATGGTCATGGCTGCACTTTCGCGCCTCGCGCGCGTGGGCCGGCAGCGACGGGCGGCAATTGCTGATCACCGCCGCGGTGGCGGTGTTTCCGTTTGCCCTATGGCTCGCGTGGCGACTCTATCGCAGCCGCAAACACAAGCAAAATATTCAATTAAAACAGATAGTTACTGCCGGATCGCCAGCGGGTGCTGATTCAGAGTTTTATCGCATCGAACTACGGCTGACGGAACAAGGCTGGGGGCGGCGCACGCACGAAACCGCGCACGACTGGCTGGCGCGGCTCAAGGCGGATTCGCCGATGGACACAGCACCGCTCGCCGGCATCGTTGATCTGCACAACCGCTACCGCTTTGATCCGCTGGGCTTGAGTGACGCGCAGCGTGCGCGACTCAAGGAATCGGCGCGAGGATGGCTGGCGGGCAATGCCGGCGGCGCGCCGCCTTAGCGTCCGCCGCCAGGCTGCGGTTTTGCCGGAACGCTTGCATGAAACGATTGATAATCCCGATAATCAGCTTTCCGTTCGTTGACCCCCAACCACTGCCCGGAGACATTTCATGAGAGCCCCTCTTTTTGCCGCCGCCGCCTTGACACTCGCCGCTTGTGCATCCACACCCGAATCCAGCGGCCCCTCGGCAACGGTTGTTCTGCGCCCCGCCAGCGGCACGCAGGTGCATGGTGATCTCAAATTCACACAGACGGGCGACAGCGTGCGCGTGACCGGCGAAATCCTCGGGCACACGCCGGGGGCCAAGGGTTTTCATATCCACGAAAAAGGCGATTGCAGCGCGCCGGATGCCATGAGCGCCGGCGGGCATTTCAATCCCGCAAAAAAACCACACGGCGCGCCCGGCGCGGGACATGCCGGCGATCTGGGCAACATCGTCTTCAACGACTACGGCAAAGCCACCGTCAACATGACAATCAGCGGCGTTACGATCAGCAAGGAAGCGCCCAACAGCATCATCGGCCGCTCGGTCATCGTGCATATCGGCACCGACGATCTGAAGACCGACCCCACGGGCAATGCGGGCGGACGCGCGGCCTGCGGCGTGATCAGCTAATTCTCATCAGCGGGGGCGCTGGCGCTCCCGCTCTGCCTTATTCCATTTCTCTGATGAAATGGAATTGGTATTACGCCCGCGCCTTGCAAGCCCAGGCGAACATCACCCCACCCGCCAGCACCATCGGCAGCGACAACCACTGCCCCATCGACCAGCCCATCGCCAGCAATCCCAGAAAACTATCCGGCTCGCGCGCGTATTCGACAATAAAACGAAATACGCCGTAGCCGATAAGAAACAGCGCCGACACCGCGCCACGCGGGCGCGGCTTGGCCGAGTACCACCACAAGATAATGAACAGCAATACCCCTTCCAGGGCGAATTGATACAACTGCGACGGATGGCGCGGCAGCTTGTCGACCAGCGGGAAAATCATCGCCCACGCCACGTCGGTGGGGCGGCCCCACAGCTCGGCGTTGATGAAGTTGCCGACGCGCCCGGCCGCGAGGCCCAGCGGCGCCAGCGGCACCATGAAGTCGGTGACATCCAGCCAGTGCTGCTTGCGGCTACGCGCGAACCACGCCAGCGCGACGATCACGCCGAGCATGCCGCCGTGGAATGACATGCCGCCTTCCCACACGTAGAAAATCTTCCACGGCACGTGAATGTAGTCGCTGAATTTGTAGAACAGCACGTAACCGAAGCGCCCGCCGAGGATCACGCCGAGGATGCCGTAGAACATTACATCGTCGAGGTCTTTTTGCTGCCAGATTCCGTTCGGGTTGGCTTTGATACGCATGCGCCCGAACCACCACACCAGCGCGAAGCCCACCACGTACATCAGGCCGTACCAGCGCACGGCAAGCGGGCCGGCGCTGAAGACGATGGGGTCGAAACCAGGGTGGACAAACATGAAGGCGCAATCTCGAATGAGTTAAAATTCCGGCATCTACTCAGCGTGAACGAAAAGTCAAAAAAACTTCCCTCACCCGGCGCTGCACGCCACCCTCTCCCGGAGGGCGAGGGGCTAGGGGTGAGGGAAGTTTTTTACTTTTCGTTCTGTCTGACCTGACACAATTTCTGCTCCCATTATAAAGCCACTTTCTGGAGAACCCCCATGCCCACCGCCAAACCCCTCAACAAACGTAGCCAGCTCATCACCGCCGGCGTTGCCCGCTCACCCAACCGCGCGATGCTGCGTGCCGTCGGCTTTGGCGATAACGATTTCGTCAAGCCCATTGTCGGCGTCGCCAACGGCCATTCGACGATGAACCCGTGCAACGCGGGCATCCAGCCGCTGGTGGATCGCGCGATGGATGCGCTCAAGAAAGCCGGCGCGATGCCGCAGGTGTTCGGGGTCCCCACAATAACGGATGGCATCGGCATGGGCACCGAGGCGATGAAATATTCGCTGGTGTCGCGCGAGGTGATCGCCGACTGCATCGAAACCGCGGTCAACGGCCAGGCGATGGACGGCGTGCTGGTGTGCGGCGGCTGCGACAAAAACATGCCCGGCGGCATGATCGCCATGCTGCGTATTAACGTGCCGGCGATTTACGTTTACGCTGGCACCATCAAGCCGGGCCGCTGGAAAGGCATCGACCTGACCATCGTCAGTTCGTTTGAAGCGGTGGGTTCCTACGCCGCGGGCAAAATGAGCAAAGAGGATTTTATCGGCATCGAAAAAAACGCCTGCCCGTCGGTGGGCGCGTGCGGCGGCATGTACACCGCGAACACCATGTCGAGTTCATTTGAAGCGCTGGGCATGAGCATGCTCGGCTCATCACAGATGGCCTCGCCCGATCCGGAAAAAGCTGATTCCGCCGCCGACTCCGCGCGCGTGCTGGTCAACGCCATCAAAAAAGACATCAAGCCGCGCGATATCGTCACGCGCAAGTCGATTGAAAACGCGGTGGCGCTGATCATGGCCACTGGCGGCTCCACCAACGCGGTGCTGCATTACCTCGCCATTGCGCACGCGGCCGAGGTGAAATGGACCATCGACGACTTCGAGCGCATGCGCAAGAAAGTCCCCGTGCTGTGCGATCTGAAACCCTCCGGTCGTTATGTGGCGGTGGATTTCCATCGTGCCGGCGGCGTGCCGCAGGTGCTGAAAATGTTGTTGGCAAAAGGCTTGCTGCACGGTGATTGCATGACGATCACCGGCGAAACCATGGCGCAAGCACTGGCGAAAGTACCCGCCAAACCGCGTGCTAATCAGG
>JANPOH010000427.1:0-1687 GCA_031427895.1 Betaproteobacteria bacterium | reverse complement strand
GAAGGCATCGCGCCGCTGGGCCCGCTGTTCATTGATCTTTTCAAGGGCGTGCTCGCCTTGTTTCTGTTGGAAATGGGATTGGTGGCGGCGCGGCAAAGCGCGGCGTTGCGGCGCTTTGGCCCCTTTCTGCTGGTGTTTGCGATCGTGATGCCCCTGCTGTCGGCGATACTGGGGCTGGCCGCGGGACGCCTGCTGGGGCTGTCGACCGGCGGCCTCACCCTGCTGGCCACGCTCGCGGCCAGCGCCTCGTATATCGCCGCGCCTGCCGCGATGCGCATTGCGGTACCCGACGCCAACCCGGCGCTGTCGCTGGGCGCATCGCTGGGCATCACCTTTCCTTTTAACCTTATCGCCGGCATACCGCTTTATTACCAGGCGGCAATCTGGATCAACGGAGGCTGACATGACCACACGGCGCAAGCTGCTGACCATTGTTTGCGAGAGCGATCTCGAAAAAAAACTCGGCGATGAGGTGATGGCATTCGGCGCGCACGGCTACACCGTCACCGAAGCGCGCGGCCGCGGCGCCGGCGGTGAGCGCGATGCCGCGTGGAGCCCCTCCGGCAACATCCGCATGGAAGTGATCTGCGAAGCCGCAGTGGCGGAAAGCATCGCCGCGCATCTGCACAAAACCTATTTTGAGCATTACGCGCTGGTGCTCTATATGTCCGACGTTGACGTTCTGCGCGGTGAGAAGTTTTGAGTCGGCTAAAATACGCATCAGCGTGCGCAATGCGCTGAACGCACGGAAAAGTAAAAAAGTCATCATGAAGCTCGACACCAGCAACCTGTCCCCGGCGCCCGGGAAAGACCTCAAGCCTGACACTGCCGGCATCCTGCCGTATCAGGATATCGTGCGGCTGGTCAACGGCGGGCAGATCAGCGCTGCCGCGCCGGTGGACGACGCGCAAATTCAGCCCGCCAGCCTGGACCTGCGGCTGGGCGCGACTGCGTGGCGCGTGCGCGCGAGTTTTTTGCCGGGTAAGGATACACCCGTCAGCGCCAAGATCGAACGCATGATGATGCACAAAATCGATCTCACCCAGCCGACGGTGTTCGAAAAAGGCTGCGTTTACATCGCCGAGCTGATGGAAACGCTGCGGCTGCCGGCGGATATCTCCGGCAAATCCAATCCGAAAAGCTCCACCGGACGCCTCGATATTTTTACGCGGCTGATCGCGGACGGCGGCATAGAATTTGAAAGCGTGCCCGAAGGCTATCAAGGCAAGCTCTACATTGAAATCGTGCCGCGCACCTTCAGCGTACTGGCGCAACAGGGCGCGCGGCTGAATCAAATGCGCTTCGTGCGTGGCACGCCGCCCTCAAATCAAAAACTCGACCAACTGCAATCCGCCGACTCGATGGTCTACACCGGCAACGACGCGCCGATGGCCGCGATGATCAGCGACGGGCTGTGGATCAGCGTCGATCTTGAAGGCGACGCGAGTAACAGCGGCGGCGGCATCGTCGGCTATCGCGCCAAGCAGCACGCGCCGCTGATCGATTTAAGCCGCGTGAACTATTACGACCCGATGGAATTCTGGGAGCCGCTGAAAAGCGAGGCGCACCGCAGCCTGGTGCTGAACCCCGACGATTTTTATATCCTGATGTCGCGCGAGCGCATCCGCATCCCGCCGGAATTCGCCGCATCGATGGTGCCGTACGATCCGTCGGTGGGCGAATTCCG
>JANPOH010000426.1:0-9614 GCA_031427895.1 Betaproteobacteria bacterium | reverse complement strand
CCATGCCCGACGCGACCAGCGTATAACCATCCGGCGCGGCCTTGGCGACGATATCCGAGCCGACAATGCCGCCCGCGCCCGCGCGATTTTCAACGATGAATGATTGCTTGAGACCGGCGGATAGCCGGTCCGCCACCAGCCGCGCCAGCATATCCGTCACGCCGCCCGCCGCGTGCGGCACAATGATACGCACCGGCTTGGCGGGCCACTCCTGCGCGCAGGCGGTAACGGCGCTCAGGCAGAGCACGAACCCGGCGAGGGCTATGGCGTGACCTTTCATCATCGGTGTAGGCTCCTGTTCACAAAAGACAACTTAGCGCCGCGGCTCCGCCTTCAGCAGCAGCCGTGCAAAATGCCGGCCGGCAAATTCCTGTCCGGCGGTCAGCGGCAGCCTATCCTCGCCGAGGCTGGGGTCGTACAGATTTTCGGGCGCATCCAGCTCGTACATATTCATGTAGTTGCCCGCCGGGTCGGCGCCGATCTGCGCGGCATGCGGCGCATGCTGCAATTGCCAGGCACGGTGAACGCCCGGCAGCGCCAGTACCTGCTGCACATGCTGTGCGTTCGATGACAAAAATTGCGTTTCGTCCGCCTCCGTACCGCGAAAGTGGCTTTCGCAGCGCGCCCAGCAGCGGCCGGCGCGCAGATCTTTTTCAACCATCGACAGCACGCGATAAAACACCCGTCCCCAGTTGCCGATATCGCGGCGCCAGGGCGCGCTTTCCATCACCGGTGGCGGCGGATTCTGGGGGAAGGATTTGAACAACCCCGGATCATTGATGGCATAGATCTGCTGGTATTCCTGCTCCATCACGCCGGCGTTGTCGCCGCCGCGCAGTTCGCGCGTACGCCATGCGGTGGAGTAGCCCGGCTTATCGGCCAGCTCCTGAATATGATCGTCGAAATGAATATTGAATTGCCGGTCGAACTCTTTATTCATCAGATCAAATCTCACAAAGCACAGATAGGGAAAGGCCTTGATGTCCACCACGTCACGCTCCTTGGTTTTCTGGTCTCGATCCGTCGATGTGCCTGCGGGGTTCGCCTGAGTTTACTGGATCACCGCGTGCCGCGTCAGTCCTCCAGCGCGATCCCGGCCCGCTCCACCAGGTCGGCAAGGATAGGCCGCGTTTGGTGTGGCAACGGCAAGCCACATCGCAGCAAGGGAGCAAAGGGGCGGTTCCGGCGAGTGTGCTGGATCGGCAATCTACGCGCCCTGCTGGCGGTGCCGCGCATCGGCCTGCTGTATTTTCTCGGCTTCGTGTTCGCGGTACTCAGCGCCGGCAATATCACCATACTGAGCATCTACGGACTGTCGTGATTACGCTGCTTGCCTTTGTGCTGTGGCTGCGCGACAAGCGCGCTAACGCCGCGCGCCGCGCACCGCGACTACTCCTCGCGGATGCCCGCGCTGCGAATGACCTTGCCGAGAACGGCCATGTCGTTCGCGATATTGTCAGCGAATTCCCGCGACGTGCCGGCAACCACGTCAACGCCGGAACTTGTCAGTCTTTCTCTGGCTTCCGGCTTCATCAGCACGGCGCGAATTTCGGTATTGAGCTGATCGACGATGGCTTTGGGGGTGCGCGCCGGCGCGAACAGGCCGGAAAACGTGACCGCCTCGAAACCCGGCAGGCCGGCAGCCGCCACGGTAGGAAGGTCGGGAAACGCAGGCGACGGACGCGCCGTCGTGATAGCCAGTCCGCGTAATTTGCCTGACTTCATGTGCGGCGCCACGGACGAAGCGACGGCGAACATCATCTGGATTTGGCCGCCGAAAAGATCGTTCAGTGCCGTCCCGGTGCCCTTATACGGCACGCGAACGATGTTCACGCCCGCCGTGTATTTAAACAATTCAGCGGCCATGTGCGTGGCAGTGCCGAGCGCGGCCGAGCCGTAATTCAATTTACCCGGCGCGGCCTTCGTCAACGCGATGAGTTCCGCCACGGATTTCGCCGGCAGCCCGGGAAACACCACCAGCACCGCAGGCGTGCTGATGGCCTGGATCACCGGCGTGAAATCCTTGCCGGTGTCGTATGGCACATCCTTGCGTATCAACGGCAACAACCACAACGTGCTGCCGTAGTAGAGCAAGGTGTAACCGTCCGCCGGCGCGCGCGACACGATCTCGCCCGCCACCACGCCGCCGCCGCGGTTGTCGACCACCACGGGTTTTCCCCATGTCGCGTTCAGGCCCTGGCCGATGAGGCGGGACACGATATCGCTGCCGCCGCCGGCTTCAGCGGTCACGATGCGTATCGGTTTGGCAGGGTATTTCTGTGCCGCCGCACATGCAGTCGCGATGCACAGCAAAACCGCCGATCCGATATGTTGAACTTTCTTACCCATGGCGATGCGTTATTTTTCCTGTATTCCTGCCTCGCGGATGACTTTTCCCATCCGCGCGACCTCTGCCTTGATCTCGGCGGTCAACGCATCGCGAGTGCTGCCCACCGGCTCGGCGCCTATGCTTGCGAAGCGCTCACGGGTTTCAGGCCGCTGCAATATCCGCACGATTTCCTGATGCAGGCGGGACAGGATCGCGTCGGGAGTCCTGGCCGGCGCGAAGATGCCGTGGAACGAAACCGCTTCAAAACCCGGCAGGCCGGCCTCGCCTATGGTGGGCACCTCCGGATACGCAGGCATCCGCGTTCCCGAAGTGACGCCCAGCGGCCGAACGCGCCCGGCTTGGATATGCGGCCTGGCCGGCGCCGCAGTGGCGAACATGAGTTGCACTTCACCGCTCACCAGCGCATTGAGCGCGGAAGGACTGCCCCGGTACGAAATACGCACGATGTTTATTTTCGCCATGGAGTTGAACAGTTCCCCGGCAAGATGGTTGATCGTGCCCGGCGCGGCGGTACTGAAATTGAGTTCTCCGGCGCGCGCGCGTGCCAACGCCACCAGGTCTTTCACGGATTTGACCGGCAGCGACGGATGAACCACCAGCATATTCCCTGCCCTGCCCGCCAGTGTCACCGGCACAAAATCCCGATGCGGATCGTAGGGCACCTGTTTACGCATCAGCGGCAGCAGCCACAAAGTATTGCCGTAGAGGAGCAACGTGTAACCATCCGGCGCGGAGCGCGCCACCACGTCCCCCGCAACCACGCCGCCGCCGCGATTTTCGACGATCACCTGCTGGCCGAAGGCGCTGGTTAATCCCACCGCGAGCAGGCGCGCGATGAAATCGCCGCCGCCGCCGGCCTCGGAGGCCACGATACGCACGGTCTTCGATGGAAACTCTTGCGCGTTCGCCGTATTGCCATTCGGCAGCATGGCCGTGAACCCGGCCAAAACGAGAGGAAGCATGGTTTTCATTCCGGATCGATGCTCGGTTGGCGGCTAGAGCTTTATTTCGGCGCCGAGACCTTGCACCCGAGCCAGTTCATAAGTCTTGGCGGCCATCGCCATATCGTTGATCGCAAGCCCGTGGGACTCAAAGAGGATGGTTGACGTGCGCGGATCGGCTATCTGAACACGCCCGGTCACCACATCGCCGAGTTCCTCCACGCGATCCCATGTCAGCACGCCCTTGGCGATCGCATAGAGCAGATTTCCGCCCTCGACTCGCGCCTGTTCCATTTCGTCTACAACGATGAGATTCGACTTTTCGATAACCGCAGTATCAAGTTCGCGCTTGTACCAGTGATTCGCGCCCGCGGCAACGACCAGCGCGGGGCGTGTCATCCATTCACCGAACAGCACCGGCACTTCAGAATTGGTGACAGTAACGATGATGTCCGCACCCTGCGGCACCAGTTCCGGTGAAGCCATCGGCACAACCTCGATGCCGAAGCGCGCCGACATGCGCGAGCAGAAATCGGCGCGCTTGGCGGCGTCGCGGCTGTACACCTGCACGCGGCGTATCGGTCGCACGGCGCAGATGCCCTCCAACTGGCCCTCGGCCTGCCGGCCGCTGCTGTAGAGGCCGACGACGGAAGCATCCTCCCGCGAAAGGTATTTGACCGCGACCGCGCTGGCGGCGCTGGTGCGGTACTTGCTGATGGTGTACGACTGGATGATCGCGTCGAGATTGCCGCTTTCCATGTTGAACAGAAAGTCCCATCCATGACCGCGGCGTGTTTCACCGAAATTCGCCCACAGCTTGAAACCCGTGCTGTGCTCGGTCGGCAGCCGCGCGGGCCCGAACTGGAGAAACCCTTTGTTGTGAAACGGCATGCGCCAGCGCGGCGGGTTTTCCGCCACGCCCTGCCCCGCGAGCCGGAAGGTGTTCTCGATAATCGGAATCGCCGACTTGACCGACAGCGGCAAACGCTTCACGTCGTCTTCTGTAATCAACAGTGTCATGTGATTCCTGGTTTCAATCTTCGCGCAAGCCCGGCTCGGAGGCCGCGATGCGTACCGGTTTGACGGGGTATGGCTGTGCGTGAACAGCCGTGAACGCGAACGGGATGACGAATCCGGCGGTCGCCGCCAATCTGTGCGCGACAGGATGAACGCACCCGCCGCATGCCCGCGTCCGGCATTGCCGTTTTCGCGTACATGAGGGGACGCGCAGGGTCATACGGAATCCAGTGCTGCCTGTTTGCCGTAACGGCTGTACACGCGGCGCACGTTGCCATTAAAGATTTTCTCGCGGTCGCCCGCGCTCAACCCGTCAATCGAATCGATATAACGCTTGGTGTCGTCGAAGTTGAAGCCCGGCTTGTGATAGACGCAGGTGTCGAAGTAGACGTTCTTGAGCAGCAATTCCTTGAGCGGCGGATCGGTCCAGTAGCCGCCGGACGGATCGGGGTTCAGATTACAGCCGATGAAGCCGTACTCGTTGACGCACCGTTCCAACTCCGGGATGCAGTTGGCGGGCGCGACGCCGGGCGATTGCGGCAACTGGCAGACGCCGACGAACTTGTCCGGGTGCATCGTACATACACGATGGATCAGCTCATTGCAGATAGCCGACCACGTTTCGCTGGTATTGCGGTTGCCGATGTGGCGCCCCATCTGCCCGGCAATCGGCGAGAAGATGGTGAAATCGACGCCACGGTCACGCATCGACTGAAGCTGGGCGCCTTGCAGACTCTCGCGGATTTCGTCGTCGCTGATGACCGGCGGGGCCTTGGGTGTCGGCGCCGAATCTTTCAGCGAGTCAATCTGGCGCTGACGCCAGTCCTTCAGCGGCTTGGGCGCCGTGGTGTAGTGGCCGTGGCAATCGATAATCATGTGGATTCAATCCGCTCAGTCCAGCGCGCGCGTCGTTGCGTCGAAGAGGTCATCCGCCTTGAGCAACTTCGGAATGATGCGCTGCTGCCACGCGTACTCGGCCGCGATGTCGAAATCACGCTTCACCGCCGAATAGCCAATCGGGCGTTTGTCGATGCCATCTTTCGGCAGCGCTTCATTTGCAGCCGCCTTGCTCTCCTTCAACAGACGGTAAATCTCGCGCACGGCATCAGGGTTTTCCTTCGCCAGCGAGGCGCTGACCACCACGATGTGATTGACCATCAGCGCGTTATTCTTCTTGTTCCAGGCGATCCCGGCAGCAGCCGGATCGGGAACCAGCGTCTTGAATTTCGGATTCTGGTCGGCGGCAAGCACCGCGGCATCGATCTCGCCATCGAGCAGCATCTGCGCGAGCTTCTTGCTCTTATCGGCGCGCCGCACGTTGGCCGGCTCTTTGTACTCCGGCACATGCCCGTCGCCCTGAGCAACGAAGTTGACCTTCGACAGATCGACGCCGTAATCATTTTGCAGGATACCGCGCACCCACGTGGGCGTGGTTTGCGAGTAGGTGCGCATGCCGATGGTTTTGCCGTGCAGGTCTTCCGGCTTCAGCACGCCCCGCTCCGCGTTGTAGGCGATCTGTCCGTGCTGAAAACGCCCGTGCAAGGCCACCGGCAGCGCGATAAGCGGGTAGCCGTAACCGATGGCCTGCAGCACGGTCATCAACGCCAGCTCGCCAAAATCGAACTCGCCTTTCACCACGCGTTTGAAGTGGTCGTGGGGAACTTCGCCCTCGGCGAATTTCAAAAAGTTGAATTCCACGCCGTTGCTCTTCAACTTGCCCTGTTTCAGCGCCAGCGTGTTGGGGTAGTCCCCCAGCATTGCGCTCAATTTCACGGTTTGACTGGTTGTGTTCATGGTGTTGTCTCCTTTCTAGTCGGCAAGCGCCGGGTACAGCGACTGTGCGGTTTTCGCGAAAATCCAATCCTGATCGCTTTGCGGCAGGCATGAAAGCGCCGACTTGGCTTCGTCCACCATCTCCTTCAGCGAGCCTTTCGAGGCCGGGTAGTTCGAGCCCCACGCAATACGATTCGCCGGAATTTCGCGCACCAGCCGCGGGAAAAATTGCTCCGGCGTATTGCCGCCGTCCCGCGAGAAGCGCACGTTGTTGGTCGAAAGCTTGAAGTACAGGTTCGGGTATTTCGCCAGTTCGAACAGGAACGCCGCGCGATCATAGGGCGGTTGATCGTTCTGCGGCACGCGAATCAGGTGATCGACGATGATCTTTACGTTGGGAAACCGGCGGATAAGCGTGTAGAGCATGTGCAGCCCTTCGCGGCGCAATTGGGTGACGACGGGAATCTTGAGTGCTTCGCAGGCTTCCCACGCGGCGAAGGTTTTTGGATCATCCAGCGTGTCGGCTTGTTTATCCATGGTGCTGCCGGCGCTGAAAATACGTAGGCCGGTCACGTTCTTGCCATGCCAGTAGCGGATTTTTTCCGCCGCATCGGCAGCGGCAAAATCCACCGCGCCCACGCCCGTGAAGCGCTTGGACTGGGTGGCGATGCAATCGCACATATAGGAGTTGTCGTAACCGTAGGTGGTGGAGGAATGCACGATCGCCGCCTTATCCACGCCCGACTCGTTCATCGAGGCAACAAGGTTTTCAAAATCGATGGGGCGTTCGGCCGACCACACGGAACGCTTGCCGCCTATCGGCGTGATGGGATACTTCTTTTCATCCTTGGAAATGATGTGCGGATGAATGTCGATCATTTTGGAAGCCATGGTTATTTTCCTGTTGTGAGTGAAGGAGAATGATAATAACGATAGGGAAAATCAGATTTCAGGGTCAACGAAAAAGTAGCTGACCTGATAGCTGCGCGTGAGCATGCCCTGCTGGTGGACGTATTTCATCAACGCTTCAATCGACGGCAGATTGGCCTTGATGCCGTAGGGCAGCGGATCGCCCACGATGGCCGCCATCTCGGCGAGCAGCTTTTCCTTGTCCTTGAGCTCGCCGGGCGGGGGGAAGTTCTTGAGGTAGCGTTGTTTCGCTTCGGCGTACGCCTTGAACAACGACTGGGCGACCCACGGATGCTCTTTGAGCACCGAGTCCTTGACCACGATGGTTCCATGGAACGGGTATATTTTTGTGCGACCGTACCAGTCAGCCTCGATCTTCCGGGAATCCTTGAAGAACGCGACATAGTTGGCTTCCGCGGGTTTTGCCGCGCCGGCGGCCCAGCCCTCCTTGGGCGCACCGGTGCGACCGAGGCCCGCGGGCCCGGTGAAGCCGGCCTGCAACTCGCCTGCCGCCATCATGCTGACCAGCGATTTGCCCTCCGGTACATGCTTCACGTACGGCGGCAGCTTGAGCGTGGTCACATGCTCTTCGTCGTCCACCCACCAGGTGATTTTCGAAATGTCGATGCCGTACTCGTTCTGCAGGACGCCGCGCGTCCAGATGCCGGTGGTCACCGAATAGGCGCGCACGCCGGCGTTCTTGCCTTCGAGGTCCTTCGGCTGATTGATGCCCGCGTCGGGCCGATAGACGAATCCGGAGTGGTGAAAGTTGCGCGACACAAAAATCGGCAGCGCCTTGAACGGCGCGCCATGCTCGCGGGCGATCATGTAAGTCGACGGCGCGATCTCACAAACGTCGAACTCCACGTTGCGTACCATGCGGCGGTACGCAGCGATCTGCGGCTCGACGGTGATGAACTCGGGTTCAACGCCCTCGATCGGAATAGTGCCGTTCTTGATCTCGGCGGTGTGGCCGAAAGTGCCCAAGGCCATTTTCAATCGCAACGGTGCTGCCATAAGAGTTTCCTTAAAAAGTTGTTTAAAAACAAATACTTACATTAAATTACTACTGGCGCTCGATCTTCGCCTGCTCGATCACCTGGCGCCAGCGGGCGATTTCGGATGCCATGAGCTTGAACGTCTCATCCGCAGTGAGGGCGCGCGCCTCAATGCCCATTTCCTGCAGCGTTTGCCGCACCTCTGGGACTGCGGCGGCGGCGATGGATTCCTTCGCGAGCCGGTTGATGATGTGAGTCGGCGTTTTTGCCGGAACGCTAAAGCCGGTCCAGGAAGTCACGTTATAACCGGGAAGGCCGGCTTCGATGATGGTCGGCACATCGGGCAGACCCGCAAAGCGCCGGTCGGAGCCCACGGCAAGCGCCCGGAAAACGCCAGCCTTGATCTGCGGCAACACGGGACCCAGCAATTCGAACGAAACGGTAATCTCGTTGGCCCGAAGCGAGGTAATCAATGCGGTGTTCGACTTGAAAGGCACCGTCTGCGCTTCAATTCCCGCCATCGACTTGAAAAGCTCAACGGCAAGAAACTGCGTGCTGCCGATGTTGATGGTGCCAATATTGAGCTTGCGCGGGTTCTTTTTGGCGAACGCGACCATGTCCGCCAGCGTATTGAAACCCGACTGCGGCGTGGCGATCACGCCCATCTGGAAAAATCCGTTGGTGGATACGGGAATAAAGTCCTTCAGCGGATCAAAGGCCGGCTTTTTGAACAACGACACGCTGATGGCCGCCGCGTTGCCGGCCTGCAACAGCGTATAGCCGTCCGGATTGGCATTGATCACCGCCGACGCCGCCAACGCACCGCCCGCGCCCGGCCGGTTATCGACCACGATCTGCTGACCCATGGATTTGCTCATCTGTTGCGCGAAGAGCCGCATCGTCAGATCGCCGACCCCGCCGGTTCCCACCCCCAGCACCATGCGAATGGGGCGCGACGGATACGGCTCCGCGGCCGCGGCAGCGCCGCAGAACGCCCACGCATACAGGCAAAAAAGCAATGTAAATGCAGCGCGATACAAGACGTTCTCCTCGGTGCGTTGCCGTTAAACCGACACCCTCTGGCGGGATTCAGCCGGCTTGCGTTGGCCGATAATAGCCAACAGCGGCCAATAGTATCGTGCTTCAAATAATAACTATCCAGTGAAAAAAACATCACGGGTCATAACCATTTGGTAATTTTGGTAATATTGAACCTTATCCAATCGAGGGTGCGAAACACCATGTCCCAGCTCGACGCCTTTATCCGCACCAGCTTCAAGCCGCGCCACTGGCAACTGCTGGTGGCGCTGGATGACATACGCCACCTCGGCAAGGTCGCCGCCAGCATCAACGTTTCCCAGCCAGCGATCTCCAAGGCGCTCGGGGAACTCGAACGCGGCTTAGGCTTGAGGCTGTTCGAGCGCACGGCGCGCGGCGTCATTCCGACCACTTATGGTCAGTGCCTGATCCGGCACGCGCGCGCCATGCAAAGTGAACTGGCCCAGGCGCGCGATGAATTGCAGGGGTTGGTGTCGGGCGGCTCTGGCAGCATACGGGTGGGCGTGCTGGCTACCGCCGCGCTGGAACTGCTGCCGCGCGCACTTGCCGAATTAAAGGCCAAACAGC
>JANPOH010000425.1:0-4091 GCA_031427895.1 Betaproteobacteria bacterium | reverse complement strand
CGGCGCTGCTGCTGAAAGTGCCGCTGTTCAAGCAATTTTTCTTTTCGCTCAACGACGGACTGATGGCGCTGGAAAAAGCCACGCAGGCGGGCACCTCGTTTGTGTTTGGTTATCTCGGCGGCGGTGCAATCCCGTTTGCCGAGCAACCGCAAACCTCCAGCTTTATTTTGGCATTTCGTGCGCTGCCGTTGATCTTGGTGGTGAGCGCGTTGTCGTCGCTGCTGTTTTACTGGCGTGTGTTGCCGTTTATCGTGCGCTCGATATCGCTGTTCCTTGAAAAAACTATGGGTGTGGGCGGCGCGGTGGGTTTGTCCACGGCGGCCAACGTGTTTGTCGGCATGGTCGAAGCGCCGCTGGTGATTCGTCCGTATTTGCAGCAGATGAGCCGCGGCGAACTGTTTATCGTGATGACCGGCGGCATGGCTGGAATTGCCGGCACCATGATGGTGCTCTATGCCAGCCTTCTCGGGCCGGTGGTGCCGGAGGCGATGGGGCACATACTGTCCGCTTCGCTGATTACCGCGCCGGCAGCGATCGTGATCGCGGCGCTGATGGTGCCGCCAGAGGGTACGTCAACGGCAGGCACGCTCGATGCCGTGCAGGATTCCAAAAGCGCGATGGATGCGATCACGCGCGGCACCGTGGATGGGCTGGCGCTGCTGCTCAACATTATCGCCATGCTGATTGTGCTGATCGCACTGGTGACGCTGGCGAATCTGGCGCTGGGGCTGCTGCCGGATTTCGGCGGCAAGGCAGTGACGCTGCAACGCATTCTCGGTGCGGTGATGGCGCCGCTGGTGTGGCTGATCGGCATTCCGTGGGAAGAAGCCGCGCACGCGGGCGCGCTGATGGGCAGCAAAACCATACTCAACGAATTTATTGCTTATCGCGAAATGGCGCAGTTGCCTGCGGGCGCGTTGTCCGAGCGCAGCCGTGTCATCATGACCTACGCGCTGTGCGGCTTTGCGAATTTTGGCAGCCTGGGCATCATGATCGGCGGGCTGGCGACGATGGCGCCGTCGCGGCGCGACGAGATTGTTGCGCTGGGCTTGCGCTCGATAGTATCCGGCACGCTGGCGACAATGGTTGCTGGCGCGGTGGTTGGGATATTGATATAACTATCTGTTATTAAAGGGTTTTATTATGCGTGCGGCGTGGTATGAAAAAAACGGCACGGCCGCCGATGTGATGATCGTCGGTGAGTTGCCTGATCGCGAGCCGGCAGCGGGCGAAGTGCGCGTGCGGTTGTACGCCTCGGCGGTGAACCCGTCGGACGTCAAAGCGCGCGGCGGCAGCCGTCCGATACGCTGGCCGAAACTGATACCCAACAGTGACGGCGCGGGCGCAATCGACAAGGTGGGCGCAGGCGTCACGCGCAACGTGGGCGAGCGCGTGTGGGTGTTCAACGGGCAATGGGATCGTGCGTTTGGCGCCAGCGCTGAGTTCATCACGCTGCCCGCGTCTGGTGCAGACGCTGGAAGCGTTGCTCGATGAGCAAACGCGCGGGGACCCAGAGTCGCCGTTGCGCTGGATTTGCAAGAGCACGCGTACCATCGCCAAGGAACTGGGGCGGCAGAAACATCCGGTCAGCCATATGAAGGTTGCGCAAATTCTTCATGGCCTGGACTACCTGATCAAGCCGAACGCGAAGCAAAGTTGATACCTTTATTTCTTTACAGCGCCTAGCCCACCCTACGATAATTTGTTATACGAAAAAAGTTTGCCTTTCATCCTACCTTCACACTCCCCATGCCGATAACCCCTCCCTTCCGCGCCGATCAGGTCGGCAGCCTTCTGCGGCCTGCACATCTGATTGCGGCGCGCGAGCAGTATCGCAAGCGCCTGATCGAATACGCCGAGTTACAGCAAATCGAGGACGACGCGATACGCGCGGTGGTGGCGTTGCAGGAAGCCGCCGGATTGCAGTCGGTCAGCGACGGCGAGTTCCGCCGCCAAAGTTATATCGTTGATTTCTTTCGCAAGGCAGTGGGGTCGGGCGGCCTGAGGGTGGAAAAGGGCGATCTTTTTCACCGCAATGAAAAGGGCGAAACCATCCCGATAGAAAAGCTGGTGATACACAAACCGCTGAAGTGGACGGGGCCGATTTTCGCGGAGCATCTGGCGTTTCTCAAATCGATCAGCACGCGCACGCCGAAGATGACGGTGCCGTCGCCGATCGTGCTGCATTTTTTGGGCGGCAGCGATGCACTGCTGCGCGAAGCGTATTCCTCGCTCGATCAATTCTGGAGCGATGTGATCGAGGTGTATCGCAGCGAGTTCGCGGCCTTGTACCAGGCAGGCTGCACCTACTTGCAGGTCGATGAAACCTCGCTGGTGAAATTCGGCGATCCCGAAATCCGCGCCACCATCGAGCGCCGCGGCGACGACTGGAAAAAACTCGTCGAGACGTACGTCGATGTGATCAACGCGGTGCTGGCGAGCGCGCCGCAAGGCATGACCGTCGGCATCCATGTGTGCCGCGGCAACCGCAAAGGCTTCTGGCAGGCGGACGCGGGTTATGAATTCATGGCGGATCAGTTATTTCGCCGCCTGAAGGCCAAGTTCTACTTTCTCGAATTCGACAGCCCACGCGCCGGGCCGCTGGAGGCGCTGAAATTCATGCCCGACGACAAGACCGTCGTACTCGGCCTCGTCACCACCAAGTCGCCCGTGCTCGAAGACCCGGCGATGCTGCGCGCGCGCGTCAAGGAAGCGTCGGCCTACATCGCCATGGAGCGCTTGTGCATCAGCCCGCAATGCGGGTTTTCCGGCAACGTGGGCAACACGGTGATGACCGCCGATGAGCAATTCGCCAAACTGCGCCTGGTGGCCGACACCGCGCGTTCGATTTGGGGCGAGGCGTAATGCGGCCGCGGCTGCTGATATTCGCCGCTTTCGCACTGACGGCTTCAGTCGCGGCGCAGGACTATCCCGTCAAGCCGATACGCATGATTATCCCGTTTCCGCCCGGCGGCGGCAGCGACGTGGCGGGCCGCGTGGTGGCCGCTGCGCTGAGTGATCGTCTTGGGCGGCAGGTCATCGTCGACAATCGGCCCGGCGCCGGCGGCATCATCGGCACCGAGCTTGCGGCCAACGCGCCGAAGGACGGCTACACACTGCTGATGGTGTCGCTCGCGCATATGGTCACGCCCTGGCTGCATGATCTGAAGGGGCGCTACGATCCGCTCAAATCCTTTGCGCCGGTTGCGCTCATCGCGGCCAGCCCGGTGGTGCTGGTGGTTAATCCGGCGGCGCCCGTGCAATCGGTGGCGGAGCTCGTGGCGCTGGCGAAAAAGCAGCCGGGCAAACTGCAATATGCCTCCGCCGGCATCGGCAGCGTGACGCATCTCGCGGGCGAATTGTTCAAGCACACCGCGAAGGTGGATATCCTGCATGTGCCGTTCAAAGGCGCCGGGCCGGCGACGCTGGATGTGGTGGCGGGGCACACCCACCTGTTGTTCGGCGGCCTGCTCGCGACCGTGCCGCATGTGCGCTCGGGCAGGCTGCGGGCGTTAGGTGTCGGGTCGCTCAAGCGCAATCCGATTCTGCCGGACGTGCCTTCGATTGCCGAGGCCGGTGTGCCGGGTTACGAAACCGTCAATTGGTTTGGGTTGGTCGCGCCGTTCGGTACTCACGCGAACGTCGTCGAGCGCCTGCACCGTGAAGTTACCGCAGTGCAAAATCTGCCTGAAGTTCAAAAGCAGTTTGATAATGACGGTGCCGCCGTGTTGCGCATGCGTCCGGCCGAGTTTCAGGCTTACATGGCCGCCGACATGAACAAGTGGGAGCGTGTGGTGAAAGAAAGTGGCATCAAGGCCCAGTGAATCGGGCTACCGTAAAATTTTTTTTGAGAAGGATATTTTTGTGACCATCGTCGAACAACTCAGCGCCTATGCCGCCAATCTGCGCTACGAAGACCTGCCGCCGGACGTCATTCAAACCGCCAAGCGCGTGATTATCGATTCCATCGGCTGCGCGCTCGGCGGCTACGGCAGCGCGCCGGAGAAAATCGCGCGCGAGCTGGCCGACATGACCAGCAGCAAGCAGCCGGCGACCGTGATGGTCAGCGGTTTGAAAACCAGTCCTGATCT
>JANPOH010000424.1:0-4028 GCA_031427895.1 Betaproteobacteria bacterium | reverse complement strand
GCATACTTAAAACAGAACACAAGATTCACTTTCTGCCCGATCTGCGGCCGCTGATCGCGGCGGGCGTGATTGAAGGTGCGATCAACTTTCGCAGCCTGAATTTGCGTAACCTGGTGTCACCGCGTAGCCGCGACAGTTTCGAGCAGGAAATTCAGCGCTTCGCGCATACCAGCAGCGACGGCAAAACCACCGCCGCCGCGCGCGCCGCGTTGTTCCTTAAAGGCAAGGTCAAGGGCGATTACCTGCTGACACTCGCCTACGACTCTGATAAAAACCTGAAAGAACGTTTGTTCCGCGACATTCAGCCCGATGAGTTTTATCCGATCTACGGCGATTCATCGGTGCGCGGCTTCGACGCGCAATCGACGCAGCGCCTGTATGTGCGCGTGGATCAGGGCAAATCGTTTGTGCTCTACGGCGATTTCATGACCTCGCAGCCGAGCGAAGCGCGCAAGCTGTCGGATTACAGCCGTTCCATGACCGGCATCCAAAGTCGCTTTGAAAACAAGGACTTAGCTATAAACGCCTTCGCCAGTCAGGATACCTTCCGGCAACTGACCGAGGAGATTCCGGCCAACGGCACGTCCGGGCCGTTCCAGTTGAGCAACCGCGGCGGCGTGATTAACAGCGAGAAGGTCGAAATCCTGACGCGCGACCGCCATCAGCCGGCGATCATCCTGAAGACCGAGCCGCAGTCGCGTTTTGCCGATTACGCGATCGAGGCGTTCACCGGACGCATTTTGTTCAAAGGGCCGATCGCCAGCCTCGACGAAAACCTCAATACCAAATCGATCCGCGTGATTTACGAGATCGATCAGGGCGGCGAAAAATTCTGGGTCGGCGGCATCAACGCGCAATACAAACTCAACGCCAATATTGAAGTCGGCGCGAGCTACGTTGATGACCGCAATCCACAGGCGCCGTTCAAGTTAAGCGGCGTTAACACCACCTTCAAACTCGGCAACAAGACCTTCCTCATCGGCGAATTGGCGCACAGCGAAAGTCTCGCGGGCGCGGGCGATGCGCGCCGCATCGAGTTTCGTCATGAAGATGCGGATTTCAACCTGCGGCTGTCGGTGGGCAAGGCCGATTTGGGTTTTGACAATCCGTCGTCGCAACTGAACAAGGGCCGCACCGAGGCGACCGCGCGCGTGACCTACAAACTCAATGCGCGCACCACCATCACCGCCGAGGCCCTGCACACGGCCGACCTCGCAACGCAAGGCAGCCGCGACGGCGTGATCGTGTCCGCGCAACACACGCTGGAAAACGGCGTCAAGCTCGAAGCGGGTGTGCGCCACAGCCGCGAAACCGCCGCCCCCGCGCAGCCGACCAGCGCGCAGGGCTTGCTCGCGTCGGCGGCCCCCGCCGAGGTGACCAGCGTGCGCCTGCGCGTATCGGCGCCGGTGCCTTATGCGCCCAAGGCCACGGTGTTCGGCGAATACGAGCAATCGCTTTCCGATGCCGATAAAAAAGTCGCGGCGATAGGTGGTGATTACCAATTAGGAGGCCGCGGCAAGGTGTACGCGCGGCACGAATTCATTTCGTCGCTGGCGACGCCGTTTGCGCTGAATCCGGCGCAGCGCAACAACACCACCGTGTTCGGCATCGACACCGAATACGCCAAGGACAAAAATGTATTCAGCGAATACCGCATGCGCGACACCATCGATGGCCGCACGGCGGAAGCCGCGCTCGGCTTGCGTAGCGGCTACCTGATCGCCGAAGGGCTGAAGCTCACCACGTCATCCGAGCGCGTGCATACGCTGTCGGGGCCGGTCCGCAATGAATCGCAGGCGCACACGGCGGGGCTGGAGTACACCGCCAACCCGCGCCTGAAGGCCAGCACGCGGCTGGAGTGGCGCCAGAGCACGCAGTCCGACAGCCTGCTCGGTTCCATCGGCCTGGCCTACAAGCTGGATGACGACTGGACCACGCTCGCGCGCGGCATCCACTCGGTTACTGAAAACAAAGGCACGGCGACCGGCGAGCGTATCCAGACGCGGGTGCAGGCGGGGCTGGCCTATCGTGACAGCGCCACGGATGTGTGGAACGCGCTGGGACGTATCGAGTATCGCAATGAAGAAGACAGCACGCAGGCCGCCGCGCCGTTAAAGCGCACGCTGGCGCTGGGCTCGCTGCACTTTAATTACCAGCCGGAAAAAGACGTGTTGTTCAATGGGCGCTTCGCCAGCAAGTTCGTCACCGAGGATTCGTTCGGGCTGATTTCCAAATCGAGCGTGCATTTGTTGTCGGCGCGCATGACCATGGATCTTTCGCGCGACTGGGATTTCGGCGTGCAGGCGTCGATGCTGGCGAGCCGCGGTTTCAGCGACCGGCAATTCGGGCTGGGCGCGGAGGTCGGCTATCAGGTGGCGGGCAATATGTGGCTGTCGGCGGGCTACAACGTGTTCGGCTTCAAGGAAAAAGATATCACCAGCGACCCGCTGGACAAGGGTTTTTTCATCCGCCTGCGTTACAAGTTTGACGAAGATATTTTCAAGCCGGCGAAAGAGCGGCAACCGGCGATATTCGCCACGCCGCAGGGCAAGCAAGAGCCGGTGGCGCGCGGCGTGCCGGCCACCGTGACGGCTCAGGCCGGGGCATCCGCGGCGCCCGGCGCCAGCGCCGCCAGCAGCGACGCCGCGCCGGTGCCGGGGCAAAACGCGCAGGCGCTGATGGACATGGCCGAGCGGCTGGTGAAAGAAGGCAAGGGCGCGCAAGCCTACGTGATGCTGCAAAAAGCCGAACGCGAACTGATCGGCGATCTGCGCTTTGATTATCTGCTGGGCGTGGCCGCGCTCGATGCCGGCAAGCCGGACGCCGCCTCGCTGGCGTTAAGCCGCGTGATCGCCGCCAACCCCGCCCACGCCGGCGCGCGCGTGGACCTGGCGCGCGCCTACATCGCGCTCGGCCAAAAAGAAATGGCGCAGGGCGAACTTGAAGGCGCGCTCGACTTTGACCCGCCGCCCGCCACCCGCAAGCGCATCGACGATCTGCTGAAAGACGTACGCCCCAGCGGCAGGTTCACCGGCTACCTCGCGGCCAGCACAGGCTATGACGACAACCTCAACCATTCGACCGCGCAGAGTCAGGTGTATGTGCCGTTCTTCGGCAGCAGCATCACGCTGTCGGGTGATAACGTGCAGCGCGGCGCTGCCTTCGGCTCGCTGGCCGGCGGCATACGCTATACCTACTCGTTCGATTCACGCACGGAGGTGTTCGCGGGCGCGGATATGTCGCGCCGCGCGCTGTCGGGCGCGAGCCAGTTTGATACCGGCACGCTGGGGGCCTACGCAGGCGGGGCGTTCAAGCTTGGCCGCCACGAACTGCGCGCCACGCTGCAAGTTGCGCGTGCCGAGTTGGACGGCGCCACCGACCGCGACATCGCGGCGATCAGCGGCGAGTGGAATTACAACCTCGTGAACGGGCAGCGCTTTGGCTTATCGGCACGCTACGCGCAAATACGCCAGGCCAAGGCCGGGCTGGATGTGTTCGATACCGATGCCACTGCGTTTGCCGCCACCTATGCGGGGGCGCTGGGCCCGCGCATCAACTGGATAATGGCCGCGTTTACCGGTTTGGAGAGCGATCTCAAAGGCAACCCGTTCGGCGCGAAATCAAATTACGGCGTAATGGTGGCGGGCGAATACAAGCTGGCCCATGACCTTGCCGCGTCGGCCAGCGTCACCGCGCAGCGCGCGTTGTGGGATAGGGTCAATCTGGCGTTCCAGACCGAGCGTGCGGAAACGCGCTTTGATCTGAGCATGGGGCTGAACTGGCGCTTCGCGGACGGCTGGTCGCTGCAGCCGCGCTACACCTACAACGACAATCGTTCGAGCATTCCGATCTATACGTATCGCCGCAACGAGTTTTCGCTGACCCTGCGCCGCGAGTGGGAATAGGAATCTGATCATTATCCATAACTAGTGCCATGAATTCAGTCACTTGCCCGCAATAGGACCGTAGGGTGCGCTCAGCGCACGCGGATACGCACGTAACGCGTGCGCGGTGCGCACCCTACAGAC
>JANPOH010000423.1:0-2039 GCA_031427895.1 Betaproteobacteria bacterium | reverse complement strand
GGACGCGCTGGGCAAACCCACCGATTCGATGGTGGTCGAAGTGCTGATCGGCGTGCCGAAACCTGAGTTGGTGGACAAGACCGAGGTGCTGAAAGTGCTGCCGCACGGCACCGGCACGGTAAAGGTATTTGAAGGCGGGCTGGAAATTTTTAACGATGCGGGCACCGGCTCCACCGTGCTGGCGCATGCGGCGGCGATTGTTCGCCTCGACATTTAGGGAGCCGGAAATGCCACTCAAAAGATTCATCCTCGAAATGGGCGCCGGCAATGACTTGCACGGCGGCGATTACACCAAGGCGGCGCTGCGCGCGGTGCAGGATGCGCTGCATCACTCGTCGCTGGCGTTTATCCGCTCGCTGGGCCTGAATTCAAAGGAGATGCAGGTCGAAGTGACCATCGGCGTGCAGGAACCTGCCAAGGTCGATGCGGCCGCGGTCAAGGCGAGTCTGCCGCACGGACAAGTCACGGTGAAGGTGGTCAAAGGCGGCCTGAATGTTCCGGCAGAAGGCAGTCACGACATGGCGGTGATCGCGAGCGCGGCCATCGCAGTGCGTTTTGACATGAAGGCCGTCTCATGAAAGCGGTGCAAATCACCGAGACCGGCGGGCCGGATGTCCTAAAGTACGTCGATCTGCCCACACCCAGGCCCGGCCCCGGCGAAGTGCTGGTGAAGGCGCACGCCATCGGCGTGTGCATGCCCGAAACGCTGGTGCGTCAGGGCGTGTATGCCTGGATGCCGCCGCTGCCGCTGGTACCCGGCATTGAAATGAGCGGCACGGTGGTCGAAGCCGGCGCCGGCTGCACCCAATTGCGCGTGGGGCAAAAAGTGTTTGTGTGCGCGCGCGAATTCAAGGAGCGCGCCAACTGCTACGCCGAATACATCGCCGGGTCGGAAAAGCGTATTTACGCCGTGCCCGATGACATCGATCTCGATCAGGTCGCGGGGCTGGCCAACTATCAGGTGGCGTGGCATTTACTTAACTCGGCGTTGAAGGGTTTTCAGTATGAGTCGGCGTTGGTCATCGCGGCGGCGGGCGGCGTGGGCACGGCGCTGGTGCAGTTAGCCAAGGCCTATGGCAAGCGCGTGATCGGCGTCACCAGCTCGGCGGAGCGCGCGGCGTTCGTGCGCGCGCAAGGCGCGGACGAGGTGATCGACCGCAAACACGGCAACGTGGTTGAGCAGACGCTGAAGCTTACCCACGGCCGCGGCGTTGATTTGATTCTGGATTGCGTTGGCGGCCCGCATATGACGACGCTGTTCGATTGCCTTGAGCGCTTTGGCCTGCTGATGCTGTATGGCCGGCTCGAAGGCCCGGCCACCGGCAACATACACAACGCGATACACAAGGCGCCGTGGCGCAGCGGCGCGTTTCGCTACTTCACCATGCACACGCTGGACGATTGGCCTGAGCTACGCGCGCGCTGCACGCATGACCTGATCCGCCTGCTGCACGAAGGCAAAATTCAGGTGCCGATTTACGAACGTATTCCGCTGGCCGAAGCGCCACGCGCGCATCGCGTATTCGAATCCGGCGCGGTGATGGGCAAGCTGCTGATGAAACCGTAAGTATTTGTTTTTAAACAGTTTTTATCTAGGCGCCCATGTCTACTGCTGCAACGCCACGCCAGCGGCTTTCACCAACTCGCTGATGCGCTTGGTCTGATCCGCGCGGAAGGCGTCGAGTTCGGCGCGCGAACTGCCGATGATTTCGATGCCCAGCCCTTTCAGTTGTTCACCGAAGGCGGGATCTTTCACTGCCTTGACCATTTCGGCATTCGCCTTGGCGAGTACGTCCTGCGGCGTGCCGGTGGGCGCAACGATGCTGTACCAGCCGAAATTTTCGTAACCGGGCACGGTTTCCGCGATGGTCGGCACATCGGGCAGCAGCGCCGCGCGTTTGCGCGTGGTGACGCCGAGTGCGCGCACGCGCCCGGCCTGCACCATCGACAGCACCGCCGGCAACACGCCGTAGGTCATATGCACTTCACGCGCCACGGTGTCGGCCAGCGCCTGACCCACGCCCTTGTACGGCACGTGC
>JANPOH010000422.1:0-3937 GCA_031427895.1 Betaproteobacteria bacterium | reverse complement strand
TGGAACACAAACCCGAAGCCATTCGTGTGGACGGCCAGCGTCGGTAAGATCATGGAGAAGATCGACCGCGCGCGCATCAAGATGGAGCAGATCAGGCCCGGATCCAGCCTGCCTAGAGGGAAAAAGAAGGAAAAATAACTATAATGTTATTTAAGGGACACTACACTAGTTGCTGATAGAAAAACGGAATGGCAATCTCGTCAAATTTGCGATTCGGGAATATTTCCTCCTCCGTTCCGTACCGCGAGAAATCTGACCCGAACTGCTGTTCAAGGATGGCCATGATTGCTCCTTGCGAGAAATCGATGAACAACGAAGCGACCTCCTGAACTTCTTCGAAGAATTTTTGCATTGCCGCAGGTTTGTCTTCCGGATCAATTGAGTTCAGCACTGCCAAATTGGCCACGAGTTCGGACGCTTGATAGAACGTATTGCCAACTACAGCGCCAACCAACAACACGAATCCCGGCTCGTCGGCTGCTTCCTCCCAGTTCTTGGCTACTTCTTGCGCCGAGTAATGAAACGAGAACGAATTCCGTACACGGCAGATAGTGTTGGACTTGCTAAAGTAGACCTTAATTCTGCCCAAACATTCCTTCGCGCGAGGATGCAATCTGTTCTCCAACTTCTGAGACAGTTTCGTGCCGAAGTATGCTTTTCCCATCAACTCCCAGCCCTCATTCAATTTGCCGGCGAGAAGTCTGGCGTAGATCATTCCTTGCGATCCATTGGCGAGACTTTCTATGGGCGAACCGAGTGGCGAAGGCGAGTTTGTGAGGCACCAGGCAAAAACTTTGTGGAGGGAGGTGAACTCGTTTTGCATATGCCCGGCGAGAAGAAGAAACGTCCTCTCTGCTTCTGTCATTTTTAGCAGATCGGACTTTGCTAGAGGAAAGCGACGAATCTTCAAGTTCTTCTCATCGTTGTGCGCAGGACGCGTAACGCCTTGGTGAACGGTGGACCAGCACATCGCCAAACAGAAAAAATAGCGCTCACAGGCCAGCCGTTCGACCTAAACTTTGGCACAGCCGCTCTCTAGATGCTTGGGTTGAACATACTCCGTTGGAAGAATCTTTGCATTTCTGATTGACACCCAGAACTCAGAGTCAGTCGGAATACCGAATTCGGAAGTGATCATGATCTCGGCGAACGCCTTAATTAGAGGGACATCATCTTCGAGCCTCCTTAACTCTGTGGAAGCATCGGGATCGATAACGTCTTCAGCGAATGCGTGCGCTACTGCACAGCGGCCTTGGCGATACAGATATGCTCCCAGGTCTGTAACCGAAGAGAGTGCGTCCAAGCGTTCCTTGGCTCGAAGTTCCGTTATTCTATCGCGGTTGTCATTAATCCATCTTTTCTGGTCATCCCCGCTCGAATACCGAATATTCAGAATCTTGAAAAGGCCGAGGAATTTATACGGAACGCTGTTGACGCTTAGCGCCTCGCGAAATACGGCCAATGCCCGCAGTGCGCGCTCGTCGGAGGGTTGAGGAAGGTAAAGCTGCTGCCACGGTTCAGCAATGAACTTGAAACGGTCAGATTTGCCAACCCGGATAGGTTCGTCCGTGCTGGACCCAACAGCAAATAAATATTGAACGCCGGCTGATTGTGACCATGCCAACGCGCTGAGAAATCGATTGATAAGGTTCCCACCCTCATCAATCGTTAGTCCCTGTTCGGAATAGACCGAGACCGATGGCGCGAGCTCATCTGTCTCTGGCCGGATGAGGTAACGGTACCCACGGTATGTGATCTCAAGACGGGCCGTCGGCCAACCAAAATGTGCTTCAACTGCGGCAGTCACCCACTTTGTTGGTCTACTTTGCATTGGCCTCCCGACGATTGCTCAGTGCGATCGATGATAGATCGCGTTTTGTTCCGTGTACGACACTCGGGGATCTCCCGGAAACCCACGTCTGGAATCGCTTTCGAGCATATGACTCTCCCCGGCCGTGCGACAGACCGGGTTTACCCTTACAACGCCTCAATCGCCTTCGGGTTTGAAGCAACGACCTTGAGCGGCGCCCTGACGGGGCCGGTGGGCTGCGTGCGTTGTGTTCCCAGTATTGCGGTGTGCGCAGGTTCACACCTATCAATTTCGCAAACTGGCTCTGGCTGATCTTGGCCGCCTCGCGGATGGTGCGCACGTCCGGCGCGGGCAGTTCGGTCGTTCTTGCGCCACGCACGCTCTTGCCTGCCCTCACTCCCTCAATATGGCGCTTCATTTCGCGCACACCTTTGACGAGTTGGTCGAAATGCTGCTTATCCATTTTTGATGTCCTTCATCCGTTGTACAAGCGCCTTGATTTGCTCCAGCGTCAGGTCAGCTTGAGCACTCTAATCTTAGACGGGTCTCAGCAGTAAGGCGGTGGCCTCCACCTGAGGTGGTCAGCACAATGATACGCACTACGCAGTTCGGGAATGCGGATTGTGCATGGGCGCTGTGCGTACTGAGCGCGCCGCATAGGGCTACTGTTGCGCACGTTTCGACGTAATGCACAGGGGTTGTACCATAACTGTTTGTTTTTAAACGGTAATTTAACTTTCATCCATGCGAGAAATTTGCTCTACTTGCCGATATCGCGGTTAAACAATTCGCGTTTTTTCGGGCGTGCCGGGCGCGGTGGAGAACGATCATTGAATAGTACGCCACAGATATTTGAACCAATTTTCGGCGTGTGCTGCCATAATAAAACACACCGCAACAGTGCTTGCCCGGAGGGCTTAGTTATGAATACCGTGATGCTTGAATTGCCCATAGATGCGCTGGCGTCGCCCGGTGTCTCGCCCGAATTGCTGGCGAGCGAGGCGAAATTCATGCTGGCGCTGAAGCTGTTCGAGGTCGGCCGTTTGAGTTCCGGCAAGGCCGGGAAACTTTGCGGCATGGGGCGGGTGGAATTTCTCCTCGCTGCCGGGCGCGCCGGGGTGCCGGTAGTGGCGCTTGATGACGATGAGTTGAGCGCGGAGTTTGGCTCGAATGCTTGACCGCGCGGTGGTCAATGCCGGGCCGCTGGTCGCGCTGGCGCTGCTCGATCAGCTTGATCTGTTGCCCGCTTTGTTTACCGAATGCTGGGTGCCGCAGACAGTTTTCAACGAGGTGGCGATGGCGGGTATCGGCAAGCCCGGTGCACAATCGCTGCAAGGCGCAGACTGGCAGGCGCGCGTGCGGGTGAGTCCGATCCCCGACCCGCTATTGGTGATGGAGTTGGACGCCGGCGAGGCCGAGGTGATCAGTCTGGCGCGGCAACTATCGCCATGCGTGGCGATCATTGACGAGCGCCGTGGCCGGCGCATTGCGCAGCACGTTTATGGTCTTCCCGTTAAGGGAACGGCCGGGATTCTGGTTGAAGCGCAGCGCCGGGGGCTGATTTCCGGCGTGCGGCCCCGCTTGCTGGAATTGCGCGCAGCGGGTTACTTCATCGCCGATAGCGTGATTGCCGCCGCGTGTCAGGCCGTGGGTGAATAGGCGCGCCCTGCTTCTTTCGCGTCGCGAGCTCTGCCCTTCTACTTCAGATCCACGCCGGAGACTTTGACGATATCCCCCATGCGTTTGGTCTCGTTGCGGCGGAAGGCATCGAACTCGGCGCGCGTGTTGCCGACCAAGTCGGTGCCCAGGCTTTTCAACTGTTCGCCGAATTGAGGTTCCTTGACTGCCTTGACCACTTCGGCATTCACTTTGGCGAGTATGTTCTGCGGCGTGCCGGTAGGCGCAACCAGGCTGTACCAGCCAAACATTTCGAAGCCCGGCAGCGTCTCGGCGACGGCAGGCACATCGGGCAACAGCGTAGCGCGCTTGCGCGTGGTGACGCCGAGTGCGCGCACGCGCCCGGCCTGCACCATCGACAGCACCGCCGGCAACACGCCGTAGGTCATATGCACTTCACGCGCCACGGTGTCGGCCAGCGCCTGACCCACGCCCTTGTACGGCACGTGC
>JANPOH010000421.1:0-10469 GCA_031427895.1 Betaproteobacteria bacterium | reverse complement strand
CGATCCTGCGATAACGGCGTTAACAGCAGTGCTTCGGATTCCGGTGTGTCGATGTTTTTTTCAGCCCCGACAGCAGGACCTAAAGGATGCTCCTCCTCAACTTCGGGGATCGGAGCACTGTCGTCCGGCTCAATGACCAGTTGCGGGTTCATTCTGCGCTCAAGCAGATGCTGTGCGGCATGACCGCCGACAAGCTCGATGCATTGCTCGAGGAGCTGAAGTAATGGCACTGCCCGTCGCGCCGTTCGCCAAAGGATTGTACGGCCCCGATGCCTTGATTATGAAGGACATCGATGGCGTCAACTGGCGCATTAAAGACTACGAAGCGCGCGGCGGTTATCAAGCGTTGCGTAAAATCATCAATGAAAAAATCACGCCCGAAAATGTCATCGCCGAGGTCAAGAAATCGGCGCTGCGCGGTCGCGGCGGCGCGGGCTTCCCGGCCGGTTTGAAGTGGAGCTTCATGCCGCGGCAGTATCCGGGCGCGAAATACCTGGTGTGCAATTCAGACGAAGGCGAGCCGGGCACGTTCAAGGATCGCGACATACTGCGCTACAACCCGCACAGCGTGATCGAAGGCATGACGATTGCCGCGTACGCGATGGGCATTCCCGTGGGCTACAACTACATCCACGGCGAAATCTGGGATGTCTACGAGCGCTTTGAAGAGGCGCTGGACGAGGCGCGCGCCGCGGGCTATCTGGGTGACAAAATCCTCGGTTCGGACATTAACTTTCAGTTGCATGCCCATCACGGCTTCGGCGCCTACATTTGCGGTGAAGAAACCGGCTTGCTGGAGTCGCTCGAAGGCAAGAAAGGGCAACCGCGTTTCAAGCCGCCGTTTCCGGCGAGCTTTGGTCTGTATGGCAAGCCGACTACCATCAATAACACCGAGACCTTTGCCGCGGTGCCGTGGATTATCGTCAATGGCGGCGAGGCCTTTCTGAACATGGGCAAGCCGAACAACGGCGGCACCAAGTTGTTTTCGGTGTCGGGCGATGTGGAGCGACCGGGCAATTACGAAGTGAGGCTCGGCACGCCGTTCGCGAAGCTGCTCGAAATGGCCGGCGGCATGCGCGGCGGCGAGAAGTTAAAGGCGGTGATTCCCGGTGGGTCGTCGATGCCGGTGCTGCCCGCTGAAATCATGATGGCCACCGATATGGATTACGACTCCATCGCCAAGGCCGGCTCCATGCTCGGTTCCGGCGCGGTGATCGTGATGAACGAGACGCGCTGCATGGTGAAGTCGCTGCTGCGGCTGTCGTATTTTTACTATGAAGAATCCTGCGGGCAATGCACCCCGTGTCGCGAAGGCACGGGCTGGCTTTACCGCATGGTTGACCGCATCGAACACGGCAAGGGGCGCAACGAAGACCTCGATCAGCTGAATCGCATCGCCGATAACATTCAGGGGCGCACGATATGCGCGCTGGGCGATGCGGCGGCGATGCCGGTGCGCGCGTTCATCAAGCATTACCGCGATGAATTTCAATATCACATCGATCACAAGAAGTGTCTGGTCGCGCCATATGTATAAGGTGATGAAGATTTCCCTCACCCCCTGCCCCTCTGCTCCGCGGCAAGTGTTCCCTTGTCCCGGAGGAAGAGGGGAGATATTCGAGCATGTGCCATGCTAGAAATCGAAATCGACGGTAACAAGCTGGAAGTGCCCGACGGCAGCACGGTGATGGACGCCGCACGTCTGGCGGGCATCTACGTGCCGCATTTCTGTTATCACCGCAAACTGTCGATCGCAGCGAACTGCCGCATGTGCCTGGTGCAGGTGGAAAAAGCGCCCAAGCCCTTGCCCGCGTGCGCGACGCCGGTGACCAACGGCATGAAGGTGATGACGCATTCCGAGCAGGCCGTCACCGCGCAAAAAGGCGTGATGGAGTTTTTACTGATTAACCATCCACTGGATTGCCCGATTTGCGATCAGGGCGGCGAATGTCAATTGCAGGATCTGGCGGTCGGTTACGGCCCTAGCAGTTCGCAATACGAAGAAGACAAGCGCGTGGTGGTGAATAAAAATCTCGGCCCGCTGATTTCCACCGACATGACGCGCTGCATTCACTGCACGCGCTGCGTGCGCTTCGGGCAGGAAATCGCCGGCGTGATGGAATTGGGCATGATCGGTCGCGGCGAACACGCGGAAATCATTACCTTTGTCGGCAAGACGGTTGATTCCGAATTGTCGGGCAATGTGATTGACCTGTGCCCGGTGGGCGCGCTCACGTCCAAGCCCTTTCGTTACAGCGCCCGCACATGGGAGCTCACGCGCAAGCAATCGATCAGCCCGCACTGCGGCTTGGGTTCCAACCTGACCTTGCAGATCAAGCAAAACCGCGTCATGCGCGCGCTGCCGGTCGAGAACGAGGCGATTAACGAGTGCTGGATTTCAGATAAAGACCGCTTCTCATACGAAGCGTTGAATTCCGAGCAGCGGCTTGCGCGCCCGATGCTGAAGCAGAACGGTGCATGGCAAGAAGTTGATTGGCAAACCGCGCTGGATTTTGTCGCCGCCGAACTCAAGCGCATCGCGTCGGCGCATGGCGCGAAAGCCATCGGCGCGCTGGCCACGCCGCACCAAACCGTTGAAGAACTGTATTTGCTGCAAAAAGTGGTGCGCGGTCTTGGCTCGAATAATGTCGATTTCCGCCTGCGGCAATCCGATTTCAGCGCCGACGGCAAAATGGCGGGCGCACCGTGGTTGGGTATGAGTATTGCCGAAGTGCCGCAACTGGATCGCGTATTGCTTGTCGGCTCGACCATCCGCAAGGATCATCCCTTGATCGCGCACCGGCTGCGGCAGTCTTCTAAAAAATCATTAAAAATCAACATCTTGCATGCTGTTGATGACGATCTTCTGATGCGCGTGGCGAACCGGGCCATCGTTGCGCCCGCGGCGATGGTGGAGGTGCTGGCGCAAGTGGTGAAAGCCGCGGCAGCGGCAAAGAACGTTGCGCTGCCGGTCAGCGTGGCTGCGGCGCTTGCAAGCGTCACTGTTGCCGACAGCGCGCAACGCATCGCCGCCAGTCTGGTCGACGGTAAGAACGTCGCGGTGTTCCTCGGCAATTTCGCGCAACACCATCCGCAGGCATCGCAACTGTACGCACTGGCGCAGGCGCTGGCTGAAATCATCGGCGGTCGCATGGGGTTCTTGGGCGAGGCCGCGAACAGCGTCGGCGGCTATGTGGCGAATGCGCTTCCGCACCTGAACAAAAATGAGGGCGGAGCCAACGCGATACAGATGATTGCCAAGCCGCTCAAGGCCTATGTGCTGCTCGGCGTCGAGCCGGAACTCGACATGCACGATCCGCGGCAAGCGCTTGCCGCGATGAAGCAGGCGGAGCTGGTGGTCGCGTTGAGCGCCTATCAAACCAGCGCCACGGATTACGCGCAGGTGTTGCTGCCGATTTCGCCGTTCACCGAGACGGCGGGCACGTTTATCAACACCGAAGGCCGCGTGCAAAGTTTTCAGGGCGTGGTGCAGCCCTTGGGCGAAACGCGCCCGGCGTGGAAGGTGCTGCGCGTGCTCGGCAATTTGCTGGGTCTGGCCGGTTTCGAGCAGCAAAACGCGGACGATGTGCGCCTTGAAGCGCTGGGTGCGGATAATAAAAATATCATTAAAAACAACAGCTTACTGTTTTCTGTCGAAAGCATCATTACGCCGCATAGCGGCCTGCAGCGCATAGCCGAAACCCCGATCTATGCCGCCGATGCGATAGCGCGCCGCGCGCCCTCGCTGCAAAAAACGCGCGATGGTTTGCCGCCCGCGGCAAGCATGAATCGCGCATTGGCCGACCAGCTCGCGCTGCGTGATGGCGACAGCGTTCGCGTGGGGCAGGGCGGCGGCGCAGCGGTGGTCGCTTATGTGATAGACGACAAATTACCGATGAACTGCGTTCGACTCGCGGCGGCCCGTGAAGAAACCGCCGCGTTGGGCGCGGCACATGCCGGGCTCACGCTTGAGCGTGTGGCGGGCCGACAAGCGGGTGCGGCGTAAGCGCGGTGTTCCAGCCCATTGTCAATTTCGGCTACTCGCTGTGGGCTTTGCTCACGGCGGCGGTCGTTGCCCTATTCGGCAACGAGATCGCGCCCTACGTGCTGTACGGCGTGAAGACCCTGCTGCTCATCATCTGTATTGTCGTGCCCATCATGTTGAGCGTGGCCTACCTCACGCTGTGGGAGCGCAAGGTCATCGGCTGGATACAACTGCGGCTGGGGCCGAACCGCGTGGGGCCGATGGGTTTGCTGCAACCCATCGCCGATGGCGTCAAGCTGATGATGAAGGAAATCATTATTCCTTCGGGTTCGAATAAATTGTTGTTTGTAGCCGCGCCCGTGCTGACGATCATGCCCGCGCTGGCGGCGTGGGCAGTGGTGCCGTTTGATCCCGAAATGGTGCTGGCGAACATAGACGCCAGCCTGCTCTACATCATGGCGATCACCTCGATGGGCGTCTACGGCATCATCATTGCGGGCTGGGCGTCGAATTCCAAGTATGCATTTCTGGGCGCGATGCGCTCGGCGGCGCAGATCGTGTCGTACGAGATCGCGATGGGCTTCGCGCTGGTGGGCGTGCTGATGGCGGCGCAGAGCCTGAACCTGGTCGAAATCGTCAAGGGCCAGCAAAGCGAATTTGGCGTGTTCGGCTGGTTCTGGATTCCGCTGTTTCCGTTGTTTCTAACCTACCTGATCGCGGGCGTGGCGGAAACCAATCGCGCGCCGTTCGACGTGGCGGAAGGCGAATCCGAAATCGTCGCGGGCTTTCACGTCGAATATTCCGGCATGACCTTCGCCGTGTTCTTCCTCGCCGAATACGCCAACATGATCCTGGTGTCGATGTTGTGCGCGCTGATGTTTCTCGGCGGCTGGCTGTCGCCGTTCCCGGCGTCGTGGGGCGTGCTCGGCGCGTCGAGCTTTTTGTGGCTGTTGTTTAAAACCTTTTTGGTGGTGTCGAGCTTCCTGTGGTTCCGCGCGACTTTCCCGCGTTACCGTTACGATCAGATCATGCGTCTGGGCTGGAAAGTATTCATTCCGGTGACGCTGGTATGGATTGTCGTACTGGGTGCGTGGATGCAGACGCCGCTTTGGGTATGGTGGAAATCATGAGGTGCAAATTGAGGCACGGCGCATGATCGACAAGATAAGCGGCTTTTTCCGCACCTTCCTCTTGTTCGAGCTGGTGAAAGGCATGATGCTCACCGGGCGCTATCTGTTTAAGCGCAAAATCACGGTGCAGTTCCCCGAAGAGAAAACGCCGCAAAGCGGGCGTTTTCGCGGCCTGCATGCGCTGCGCCGCTATCCGAACGGCGAAGAGCGCTGCATCGCGTGCAAGCTGTGCGAAGCGGTGTGCCCGGCGCTGGCGATCAGCATCGAATCCGAGCAGCGCGACGACGGCACGCGCCGCACCACGCGCTACGATATCGATCTGACCAAGTGCATCTTCTGCGGTTTTTGCGAGGAATCGTGCCCGGTGGATGCCATCGTCGAAACGCGCATCTTTGAGTACCACGGCGAACAACGCGGCGACCTGATTTATACCAAGCCGATGCTGCTGTCGATCGGCGACGCCTACGAAGAACAAATCGCCAAGGATCGCGCGGCCGATGCGCGCTATCGCTGAGACGTGAAAAGTGAAACGTAAAGTCAAAAACGCTGGGTGTGCGACATTTCACATTTCACATTTCACGTTTCACGATTAATAATCATGACCTTCCAAACCTTCATCTTCTATTTTCTCTCCACCGTCCTGATCGTCGCGGCGCTGGGGGTCATCACGGCACGCAATCCGATTCACGCGGCGTTGCTGCTGGTGCTGGCGTTTTTTACCTCGTCAGGCATCTGGCTCCTGTTGCAGGCCGAGTTTCTGGCGATCACGCTGGTGCTGGTATACGTGGGCGCGGTGATGGTGCTGTTCCTGTTCGTGGTGATGATGCTGGATATCAATCTCGCCAGGCTGCGCGTGGGGTTTTGGCGCTATCTGCCGATGGGCGCGCTGGTGGCGCTGGTGCTGGTGCTCGAAATGAGCATGATTCTCATCAACCGTTCGGGCGGCTTTGGCGATGTGCCGACGCCGCAGTCGTTGCCGGCGGGTTACAGCAATACCAAGGAACTGGGGCTGCTGATTTACACTGAGTACGTGTATCCGTTCGAGATCGCGGCGGTGATTCTGCTGGTCGCTATTGTCGCGGCGATTGCCCTGACCTTGCGTAAACGCAAGCTGTCGAAGTATGTGGACCCCTCGGCGCAAATCCGCGTTCAGCGCAAAGACCGCGTGCGTATCGTCACCATGGCCAGCGAAGAACGTCAGAGTGGCAAAGAGAGCAGCAAATCATGACGCCCTTGTCCCATTATCTGGTACTGGGCGCGATTTTGTTCGCGATCTCGGTGATTGGTATTTTTCTCAATCGCAAGAATCTTATCGTGCTGCTGATGGCGATCGAGTTGATGCTGCTGGCGGTGAACCTGAACTTCATCGCGTTCTCGCATTACCTCAATGATCCGGCGGGGCAGATTTTTGTATTCTTTATTTTGACGGTCGCGGCGGCTGAATCCGCGATTGGCCTGGCGATTCTGGTGGTGCTGTTCCGTAATCTCAGTACGATCAATGTCGAAGACCTCGACCAGTTGAAGGGATAGCGCTGAATCAGCGTTAAGCCGAACAAGAACATGACTTCGATGCAAAAACTTTATCTGCTCGTGCCGCTGGCGCCGTTGTTCGGCGCGGTGGCCGCGGGCCTGTGCGGCTGGGCGCTGTCGCGGCGCGCGGTGCACTGGATCACCATTCTCGGCATGATCGTCTGTACGGTCGCCTCCGTGCTGGTGTATCGGGACGTGATGGCGGGTAACCATTTCAACGGCGCGCTTTATACCTGGCTGGTATCGGGCAACGCCAAATTCGAGATCGGCTTTTTGATTGATCCGCTGTCGGCGACGATGATGGTGGTGGTGTCGTTCGTATCGCTGATGGTGCATATCTACACCATCGGCTATATGGCCGAAGACCCCGGCTACAAACGTTTCTTCAGCTACATCTCGCTGTTTACGTTCTCGATGTTGATGCTGGTGATGAGCAATAACTTCCTCCAGTTGTTCTTCGGCTGGGAGGCTGTCGGGCTGGTGTCCTATCTGCTGATCGGCTTTTGGTATCAGAGACCGACGGCGATTTACGCCAATTTGAAGGCGTTCCTGGTCAACCGCGTCGGCGACTTCGGCTTCCTGCTCGGCATCGCGCTGGTGTTCACCTATTTCGGCACCCTTGATTACGCCACGGTATTTGCCAATGCCAAGAGCTTGTCCGCCAATACCATCGACCTGATTCCCGGCCATGCCTGGTCGCTCATGACGGTGATCTGCATTCTGCTGTTCATCGGCGCGATGGGAAAATCGGCGCAGTTTCCGCTGCACGTGTGGCTGCCCGATTCGATGGAAGGCCCGACGCCGATTTCCGCGCTGATCCACGCCGCCACCATGGTGACGGCGGGTATTTTCATGGTGGCGCGTATGTCGCCGTTGTTTGAATTGTCCGACACCGCGCTGACGTTCGTGATGGTTATCGGCGCGATCACCGCGTTCTTCATGGCGCTGATCGCCACCGTGCAGTACGACATCAAGCGCGTGGTGGCTTATTCCACCTTGTCACAGCTCGGCTACATGACCATGGCGCTGGGCGCGTCGGCGTACTCGGCGGCGATTTTCCACCTGTTCACGCACGCGTTTTTCAAGGCGGTGCTGTTCCTCGGCGCGGGTTCGGTGATTATCGCCATGCATCACGAGCAGGACATGCGCAAGATGGGCGGCCTGCGTAAATATCTGCCGATCACCTATATCACCATGATGATCGGCGCGCTCGCCAACGCCGGCTTGCCGCCGTTCGCGGGCTTCTTCTCCAAAGACACCATTATCGAAGCGCTGCATGCCTCGCCGCTCGCCGGCGCGGGCTTTGCCTATGTGCTGGCGACAGCGGGCGTGCTGGTGGGCGGGTTCTATTCGTTTCGCCTGATGTTTTACGCATTCCATGGCAAGGAGCGTTTTGCCGATCCGCATGATCCGGATGTGAAGGCGTGTGATGCCGAGCGTGCGCACGCCCACGATGCCCACGCGCATGACGCGCATCATGAGGATCATCACGCCAAGCCGCACGAATCTCCGTGGGTGGTGACGCTGCCGCTGGTGCTGCTGGCGATCCCGTCGGTGTGCGCCGGCTGGATCATCGGCCAGTTCGTGTTCGGCGATTATTTCGGCAACTCGATAACCGTGTCGTCCGCGCACCCGGCGCTTGCCACGCTCAAGTCCCAGTTTAGCGGTGTGATCGGCATGATCACGCATGGCTTCGCCAGCTTGCCGTTCTGGCTGGCGTTGGCAGGCGCGGGCACGGCGTATTACCTCTATGTGCTGCGGCCTGATCTGCCGGCGGTGCTGCGCGCGAAGTGGGGCGTGGTGGTCACCATCCTGATGGAGAAATATTACTTCGACCGTTTCAACGACTGGTTCTTCGCCGGCGGCGCGCGCGCGCTGGGCACGGGCCTGTGGAAGGGCGGCGATGTCGCGGTGATCGATGGCGTCATCGTCAACGGGTCTGCGCGCGTGGTCGGCTGGTTTTCCACGGTGATCCGCAAGCTGCAATCCGGCTATATCTATAACTACGCATTCGCCATGATCTTCGGCATTGTGTTGTTGTTGACGCTGACGCTGTGGTCTTTGGTTCCATAAAAAAACTTTAAAAACAAATAGTTACATTAATGTACGCCTTGCCGCTGCTAAGTCTTGCGATCTGGATACCGATAGTGTTCGGCGTGCTGGTGCTCGCCACCGGTTCCGACCGCAACGCACCGCTGGCGCGCATCATCGCGCTGGTCGGCGCATTGCTGGGTTTCGCGATAACGCTGCCGATCTACGCCGGCTTCAGTCCCGCGACCAGCGGTTTTCAGTATGTGCAGAAGCTGGAGTGGATAGACGCCTTCAATGCCCATTACCACGTCGGCATTGACGGCATTTCGCTGCTGCTGTTGCTGCTCAACAGCTTCACCACCGTCATCGTGGTGATCGCGGGCTGGGAGGTGATCCAGAAGCGCGTGGCGCAGTACATGGCGTCGTTCCTGATTTTGTCGGGCCTGATGAACGGCGTGTTCTGCGCGCTCGATGCGCTGCTGTTTTATGTGTTCTTCGAGTCGACGTTGATTCCGATGTTCATCATTATCGGCATCTGGGGCGGCCCCAATCGGGTTTATGCTTCGATGAAGTTCTTTCTTTACACCTTGTTCGGATCATTGCTATCGCTGGTCGCGCTGATTTATCTTTACTTTGCCGCCGGCGGCAGTTTTTCGCTGCTGGATTTTTACGACACGCCGCTCGCCATCGGCGCGCAGACGCTCATCTTTTTTGCCTTCTTCATGGCGTTCGCGGTGAAAGTGCCAATGTGGCCGGTGCATACCTGGTTGCCGGATGCCCACGTCGAGGCGCCCACCGGCGGTTCGGTGGTGCTGGCGGCGATCATGCTGAAGCTGGGCGGTTACGGTTTCCTGCGGCTGTCGCTGCCGATCGTGCCGGACGCGAGTCATGCGCTGGCCGGGTTCATGATCTTTTTGTCGCTGGTGGCGGTGGTGTATATCGGGCTGGTGGCGCTGGTACAGACTGACATGAAAAAGCTCATTGCCTATTCGTCGATTTCGCACATGGGTTTTGTCACACTGGGCCTGTTCATCTTTAACGTGCAGGGCATCGAGGGCGCGGTGATCCAGATGATCTCCCACGGCTTCATTTCCGGTGCGATGTTTCTGTGCGTGGGCGTGCTCTACGACCGCATGCACTCGCGGCAGATCGGCGATTACGGCGGGGTGGTGAACACCATGCCGGTGTTTTCCGCGTTCTTCATGCTGTTCGCGATGGCCAATGCGGGCTTGCCCGGCACCAGCGGCTTCGTCGGCGAGTTCACCGTGATCATGGGCGCCATGCAGGCCAATTTCTGGTATGCCTTCGCCGCCGCCAGCACCCTGATCTTCGGCGCGGCCTACACGCTGTGGATGTACAAGCGCGTGATCTTCGGCGCGGTGGCCAATCCGCGGGTGGCTGAATTAAAGGACATCAATCTGCGTGAATTCCTCGTGCTGGGATTGCTTGCCGCGGCCGTGATGGTCATGGGCGTATGGCCGGCGCCCTTCGCCGACGTGATGCACACCTCCGTGAGTGATCTGCTGGGTCACGTCATGCACAGCAAGCTGCCGGTGCAATAATGCAATATATACAACCCCTCTGGCCCGCTTACCCCGAGATATTCCTGCTCGTCATGGCGTGCGTGATCCTGGTGGCCGATCTGTTCGTGCGCGACGAAAACCGCGGCATCACTCACATGCTGACGCAGATGACCCTGGCTGGTTGCGCGGTAATCACCTGGCTGGTCGCCAGCTATGCCAGCACCGGCGAGCCGGTGCATACCTTCAGCGGCATGTTTGTCGGCGACCTGA
>JANPOH010000420.1:0-1850 GCA_031427895.1 Betaproteobacteria bacterium | reverse complement strand
CCACTCGCATTGGCCGCACGACACATAATGCTCAACGAACACCAGATCGCCTTCCTTGAAACCCTTGCGCCGCGTGAACTCACGACCGGCCTTGGCGATGTAACCAATATTCTCGTGACCCATGATGGTGGGCTTGTCGTTGGGCGGATGCGCGTAGAGTTTGACATCGGTGCCGCAGATGCCCGCAACCTCCACCTTCAGCAGCGCGCTGTCGGCGGGAATATCCGGCATGGGGTATTCACGGATTTCAGTTTGGCTGGGGCCGGTTCTTACGGCGGCGAGTACTTTTTCCATTCGGGTCTTCCTTGTTAAACTCGGGTAACGACTGGCACTACGACAGCGACAGGGCTTTTGAACCACTACCTTCATCAACGATACAACTCGGGGTACTTCGCGCGCACCTGTGCCGCGAGTTCAGGCGAGCTTTCGCACACCTTGGGAAAGGTATCGATAACCTCGTACGGACGGCAGGCGTCGATCACCATGCGCGAGTTGTAAAGTTTTGAATAATCGGTCACCAGCGTATCCAGCCGCGACGACCAGCAATGATCGAGCACCGTCGTGCGCGACTTCGGATCGCAGCGCGTACCCATTGCCCAGATCACGTCGTGGATATCGGTGGGGTCGATGTCGTCGTCCACTACCACGATCCAGCGGCTGATGTAGCCGACCGACGCCACCAGCCCCACCTGCGTCGAGTGTCCGAAGTAGCGCTGCTTCACCGACACCACGCAGAAGGTGCGCCCCGCGCCCGCCTGATGCAGCCACGCGCCGCGCACGTCGGGGATGCCCGCGCCCTCCAGCGCATCGAGCAATGCCGCCGAGCGCAGGAAGCAGCGCTCGAACAAGTGCGAGTGCGGCGGCTTCTGGCTCGCCGCGCAGGTGAGTATCGGGTTGTTGCGATGATAGATGCGCTTGATGTGTATCAGCGGTTCTTCCTTTGCCTCGCCGGCGTAGTAGCCGTGCCACTCGCCGAACGGCCCCTCGAGCGTGGTTTCGTTCATCGAGATTTCGCCTTCGAGCACGATTTCCGAGCGCGCGGGAAACGGCAGCCCGGTGACTTCGCCGTCGATCAGCTCCATCGGCCGATCCATCAGTCCGCCCGCCCATTCGTATTCGTGCATGGTGTCGGGCATGGTGTAGCCAGCGGCGAGATACGTCACCGGATCGCAGCCGACAATGATGACTACCGGACACGGCTTGCCGGCTTTCAGATATTTATCGCGATGGATGCGTCCCTGCTTGCCGTTGGAGATGTACGAGGAACAGGTGTTCGGGCCTTTTACCTGCACACGATAGGTGCCGACATTGATGCGTCCGGTATCCGGATCGCGTGTCACCACGCCGCAGGCAGTGCCGATGTAGCGCCCGCCGTCGTTCTCGTGATGCACCGGCACCGGCAGCTTCAACAGGTCGATGTCGCCATCGCGCACGATGTTTTCCAACACCGGCCTTCTTTGACGATTTTCGGCGCAATGCGTTTGAAGGTTTTTTTGATCTGCTTGCGAAAATGATCGAGCATTTCTTTGCGGTTATTCGACAGCGACGGCTCCATGCCCAGCACCAGCGACAAGCGATACGGTGAACCGAACATGCCGTAGGCGCAGCGATAACCTTGCGGATAGCCGGGAATGTCATCAAACAGCAGCATCGGCGCTTTTCCCACTTTTTGCCGGTACAGCACCTCAGTGACCGCGCCAAGCTCTCGATTGCATTATTTGTCACGATCATGCTCGCGAGCGCAGCCACGGCACAAACCTGGCCTGCGAAATCCGTAAAAGTCATCGTGCCCTTTGTGCCCGGTGGCACGGCAGACACACTGGGGCGCATCGTAGCCGCAAAACTTTCCG
>JANPOH010000419.1:0-7366 GCA_031427895.1 Betaproteobacteria bacterium | reverse complement strand
GATTAGCCCGCAGCGTGCGTCGTGCGCACGATCAACCAGACGACCTGCGCGCATAGCGCACGCTACGCGCTCTTAAACCGCGTCACCCGCGCAAACACTATCGCCGCGAACGGCATCGCCAGCGCGATCACCATGCCGACGATCAACAACTCGCCAAGCTGGCTGTAATTCGCCGCGACCGTGACATTTCCGTCAGGCGCGCGCACTTCGCGCGTGACCACATACAGTTGATTGAGGTACTTCGCGCCGAGCGATGACGCCGACAGCGCCAGATTGGTAAACGACGCCATCACCGCGAAATAAGTCGCCTTCAGATTGGCCGGCGCCGAGCGCGCGATCCACGCCAGCATCGGGATCATCGCCACCTGCCCCAGCGGTGACGCGAGCGTGGTATTCACCATCATGATGGTGCGCGCGCCGACGGCGCCATCGGTCAACGCCGACGTCCACTCGTGCAGGCCGTAATACATGCCCACCGTCGGCGCCGACAGCACCATCCCGGTGATCGCGAGAAATCCCACCACGTACGCAATCGAGTGATCCGCCATGAAACGCCGGAAAATGAAAATGCCGAACAGTGTCAGCACGCTGCCGATCAAATCCAGCACGGAGATAAATTGTTCGTCGAAACGCAGTTCGTCGATCATCCACCATGTCACGCCGTCGCCGGTGCCCGGCACCGCGCGGAATACGAAGATCACGATCGCGGTGCCCACCAGCGTTGCCCGCATATCGGGGGCGAGTTCGCGCGTCAGCCGCGCAATCAGAAAAACAATGATCGCCATCGATCCCGCGAACACAATCTCCTGTTTCAACGGGATGTCGCTGAAACCCATCCCCAGCGTAAACGCCACGAACCCGAGACTGCCGCCGAGGATCCACCAGTTTGGCGTGGTTTTATCCGCATGTTCATCCAGCGCTGCGTGGATCGCCGAAGCGCTCATGCCCGCCATGCGCAGCCGCCTGCGATCGCGCATTTTGAGCGTCGAGGCCAGCACCACACCCAGCACGGAAATAACCGGTATCACCAGCGCCCACTCGTAAACCCTGGCATAGATCAACGCCTTGGCCGCTTTCGACAAAGCCGCCGTATCCGCGAACACAGCAATATTCACCAGCGCCACCAGCACACCACCGCCGATGATGGCGACGCGCCCCAGCGTCTGCATGGTCGTGTGCATAAGCTTTTGTTGCGCGTCGGCGATGGGTTGACCCGCCTCATCCAGCCTGGGCACGGCCTCCACCGTCATCGCGTCGGCCACCACGTCCTGAATCACATAACCGATGGGCGAAAGCAGCGCGGCCAGCACAAACCAGCTTTCGACCGGCATCACCGCCGCCATCGCCGCGCGGTGGCCGAGCAAGCCCACCATAATCAGCAGACTCACCGCGATCAGGCTTGCGCCCAAATACACCAGCAGCCCTTTCCAGCGCCAGATCAGATCAACGATATGGCCGATGGGCATTTTGATGGCGTACGGCAAGCCCACCCAGAAGCCCAGCGCGGCGAGAAATTCCGCGCTCAGGCCGAGGTGGTCTTTAACAAAGAAGGTGCCGACGATGGCCGTCAGCCCGGAGATGCCCGCCGCCACGTACACCATCATCGGCGGCAGATACGACCAGCGCATCGCGCCGGCCAGTTCGAGAATGTTCTTGTCGAACCAGCGGCGCAGAAAAGCGAGGAATGTGGCGGCGGCGATCATGGCGGCGCCATGATATCAGCCGCGCCACACGCACGCGGGCGGCAAGCCGTCCCAGCCACGCCTAATGCCTAATGCCTAATGCAACTGCGAAGGCGGCGGCGCCTCGGCTTGGGTGTCGCGCGCGGCCAACTCCTGATCGTCATCGGCCTCGCGATCGCCGTCGTCGTCGCTATCGCCAATCAGGCCTTCGCCCATCGATATTGAAGCCGGCGCGGCAATGGAATCCGCATCGCCCCCCGGCTCCGGCATATTCAATTCGACCTGCGATGCGCCGCTTGAATCAATCAGCGCGCCCAGATCATCCAGCGCCGGCAGTTCTTCGAGCGAACGCAACGAAAGATCATCGAGAAACTGTTTGGTAGTGGCGAAAATCTCCGGACGGCCCGGCACTTCGCGATGACCGATCACATCGATCCAGCCACGCGCTTCAAGCGCCTTCATGATGTTCGACGACACCACCACGCCGCGGATGTCTTCGATGTCGCCGCGCGTGACCGGCTGGCGATACGCAATGATCGCCAGCGTTTCCATCACCGCGCGTGAATACTTCGGCGCTTTTTGCGGATTGAGCTTATCGAGAAAGCGTTGCAGTTGCGGCTTGGCGCGAAAGCGCCATCCCGACGCCACGTTGACCAGTTCCACGCCGCGCCCTTCCCACGACGCGCGGATTTCGTCCAGCAGCCTTCGTAGCAGTTCGTTATTGGTTGCGCCGCGCGAAAACATGCGTTTCATGTCATTCAGTGACAGCGGCTCGGGGCTGGTCAGCAGCGCGGTTTCGAGCACCTGCTTAATCAAATCGATGTCCAGCGCGGGTTGCTCGCCGAAGGCGTCGGCGACATCGGCGGCTTCCAGCCCTTCACCGGATTCCAGCGGCTCGCTGCCATCGACCGCGGCCACGTCTTGTGCTTCATTGGTTTTTTCGCTCATGCGGCCACCATCATTTCAGCGTTTTTCAGTTTTACGTAAATCGGCGCGTAGGGCTGCTCCTGCGTGATCTGCACCAGCGATTCCCGCGACAGCTCAAGAATCGCGATAAAGGTCACCACCAGCACCGGCTTGCCCTCGTCCGCGGTAAACAGATGCGTGAATTCCACGAACTCCGCGTCCTGCAAGCGACGCAGCACGCGCGTCATGTGCGCGCGCACCGACAATTGATCGCGGGTGATCTTGTGGTGCTTGTGCATACTGGCGCGGCCCAGAATCGCCATCCACGCCAGGCGCAAATCCATCGCATTCACATCCGGCGGAATCGCGGCATCGGGCTCGTACAGCACGTGCAGCAGAGAATAGTCGCGCCCCGCCACCGGAATCTCGCCGAGCTTCAACGCCGCTTTTTTCATCTGCTCGTAATCGAGCAGGCGCCGCACCAGTTCCGCGCGCGGGTCTTCTTCCAGCGTGATGCCGGACGGTCGCGGCAGCAGCATGCGCGACTTGATCTCGATCATCATCGCCGCCATCAGCAAATACTCCGCCGCCAGATCCAACTGCTTGGTACGCATTAACTCGACATACTCCAAGTACTGCACCGTGAGCCGGGCCATCGGAATATCCAGAACGCTGATGTTCTCTTTGCGAATCAGATACAACAGCAGGTCCAGCGGCCCCTCGAACTGCTCAAGAAACACCTCCAGCGCGTCGGGCGGAATATAAAGATCGTGCGGCATCTCCAGCAACGGCGCGCCGTAGACCTTCACCACATGCTCGGCGGGCACGCCGTCCATCGGTGCCGGCGGCACCGGCGGTACCATAGGTTCCGGCACGGAGCCATCCATGACCGCGCTCATAACGTCGCCTGCCCGCATGCAAAATATGAGCGTAAGTATCTGTTTTTATTAAACATTTTATGCAAAGCCCGCAGCCTCCATGGCGCACGGCGAGATTTTACCGCATTTCCCGAAAAACCCACAACCTATAGTGTTTGCTGCTGAAATAGAACGCTATAGGTTGATTAAATACTTGATTAGAAACGGAAATGGGCTACTCTGCCGACAGCGGTTTAAGCAACTCCGCCAGATCACTTTCGGTGAACAGCGGTTGCTTGCGCCCGGCCGCGCCGCTGTACATGTTTTCGGCCAGAGACGCCTTGCGTTCCTGCAGGGCGAGAATGCGTTCTTCGATGGTGCCTTGCGCCACCAGTTTGACCACCCACACGCTTTGCGTTTGCCCGATGCGGTGGGCGCGATCGGTGGCTTGATTTTCGACCGCCGGGTTCCACCACGGGTCGTAGTGAATTACGGTGTCGGCCTGCGGCAAATTCAGCCCCGTGCCGCCGGCTTTCAGGCTAATGAGAAACAGCGGTACCTGGCCGCTGGTAAATTGCTCTATGAGCGCATCGCGCTTCTGGCTTTGGCCGGTCAATTTGACCCAGCGCAGATTGCGTTTTTCGAGTTCGGCCTCGATCAGCGTGAGCATACTGGTGAACTGCGAGAACAGCAGAATTCGCCGCCCCTCCTCCAGCATTTCGGGCAGCATTTCCATCAGTTGCTCCAGCTTGGCGGAGACCTTGATCTTTTTGGCCGCGGCCAGCGGCACCAGTTGCGGATCGCAGCACACCTGGCGCAATTTCAGCAGCGCGTCGAGGATGGTGATATGCGATTTGGCCAGGCCTTTGGCGCTGAGGGCCTCGCGCACGGCTTTTTCCATGCCCAGCCGTATGGTTTCGTAGAGATCGGCTTGCTTGCCCGATAATTCAACGCGCATCACGGTTTCGACTTTCGGCGGCAGTTCGGTGGCGACCACCGCTTTCGCGCGCCGCAGCATGAAGGGCGTGACACGCGCGCGCAACTGAGCCATGCGTTCGCCGTCGCCCTGCTTCTCTATCGGCGTGCGGAACAGCGTCGCAAAACGCTTCTGGCTGCCGAGAAACCCCGGCATCAAAAAGTGAAACAGACTCCAGATTTCGCCCAGATGGTTTTCCATGGGCGTGCCGGAAAGACACAGGCGGTGCCGGGTTTGCAATTGCCCGACCACCTGCGCGGCATGGGTGCTGGCATTCTTGATATTTTGCGCTTCGTCCAACACCACGAGATGCCATTGCGCCTCCAGCCAGCGTTCGCGGTCGCGCTGCAACAACGAGTAAGGCGCAATCACGATATCGTGTTCGCCCATCGTGTCGGCGGCGTCGTGACGGTCTTTACCGTGCAGCACCAGCGTGCGTAGTTGCGGGCAAAAGCGCGCGGTTTCGCGTTGCCAGTTGCCCATCAGGCTCACCGGGGCAATGATAAGCGCGGGGCGGGTCAGTCGCCCGGCGTCTTTTTCGATTTGTATATGCACCAGCGTTTGCAGTGTTTTGCCCAGCCCCATGTCGTCGGCGAGGATGCCGCCGAGAGCGTGCTGGCGCAAAAATTGCAGCCAATTCACCCCCAGTTGCTGATACGGACGCAGGCTCGCCAGCACGCCGCGCGGCACGGGCGCCACCGGCAATTCGGCGCGGCCACTGAGTTGCCGCAGCATCTCGCGCAGCGACTGCGCGCCCTCCCATACCGCGCCCTCGCCCAGTGACGCGCTGGCACGCAGCGCATCCAGCCGCGACAGCTTGAGGCTGGCGCCGGAAAAATTATGCTCGCGGTCGCCGACCAACTCCAGCAGCGCCGCCATCCACGGCTTGAGCGCCTCGGTCGGCAGGCGAATAAAACCGTCGCCCGCGGCATCGCGCACATAGACAAACGGCGGCAGACTCGGCAGGCCGGTGGCCGCGTCGGGCGGGCTGTTCGCCGCTTGCTCCAGCAAGCCCGGCAGCCACGGCAAAATGTTGTGGCGCTGCCCGTCAATCTCCATCCCCAGCGACAGATCAAACCACGGTGAGGTAGCCTCCTCCTCGGCTTCGCCCTGCGGTTGCATCCGCACGCTCAACGTCTCCGCGTGGCGGATCCAGTTTTTCAGCGTGTCATCCAGCGTGACCACAAAGCCCGCGCCGGTTAGCGCGCTAAAGCCCGCATCGGCCCAATGCAGCCAGTTCTGCTGGGAGGCATCGCCCGGAATGCCGAAGCAACCTTGTTCGCCCGCTTGCAGACCAATGTTCTGCAAGCGGGTGATGGCGTCGCGTTCGACGGCGACGTCGCGGTGCAGCAGCACATTGCCACCGGGGCTTTCGATCAGCACGACATCACGCTGCCCTGCCCACCAGCCGCGCCGGCCCTGATAGTCAAAGCGCAATTGCGCCTGCACCAAGCCCAGCCGCGGCGTGTCCGCCAGCGGCACGGGTGACAGGTGCAGACAAGCGACGGGAGTGACGCCCCGCACGGTGGCGGGCGCCTGTATGCCTGGCGGCAGCGGCAGCGTGCCCAGATTCTGCATCAGTCTAAGCTGATGCTTTTGCAGCGCCGAAGGCTTGAGCGGCGGCGCCCGGAGCAACACCTCCAACTGCGCGGCGGGGATGCCATCGGCCTGCAACGGGCCGCAGCGGCCTTGTTCGGCATCCAGATACAGCGGCGGGCTGTTCAGGCACACGGTGGCGTTGCCCTCGGCCACCTTGGCGCGCAATGCCCAGCCCGATTCCGTCGCGCTGACGTTGCTGACTTCGTGCCACGCCCAGTGCAGCGCTCGCGGCTCGCCCCACTGCACGGCCTGCCCGGGCCCGCCTTGTCCGTTGTTTAAAAACAGCCTGCCGGTGCTGGACGCCAGCTCCAGCACGATGAGCCCGGCCCGCCCCTGCACCAGGCCGCTGTAGTTTGAACCGTAGGCGTGGTAGTTCGCGCCCGACAGCGCGCGGATCAGTTGCAGTGCGTCACGGTCGGCGGGCGTCGCCTGTTCGTAGGCCGCATCTCCCGGAAACGGCGCGTATCGCAGCGCGCGGGGCTTGGCCCATTCGCCGTTGAGTTTGCGGTAGGAAGTCGCCGTGTCCAGGTGCAACTGCGACTTGGCGCTGTTCGCGTGCATCACGTTGAGCAAATACAGATACTGCTCCGCCCTGGGCTGCTGCGCGCGCGCGTAACGATTGATCGTATGCCCCTCGGCGGTGCCCGGCGCGCCTAGCTTTGCGGCCACGCCGTTGGCGCGATCCATGTCCTGCAACCAGCCCAGGAGCTGACTCTCCGCCTGAATACGCGCCATTTCACTCATGCGAGCCTGCATGGACTGACGCGCCGCCTCGCATTGCGCCGGATCGGCGGACACCGAAAAAAGGGAAGGATTGTCGATGACCGCCCGGCCTTTGTAAGCGGCTTCAATCGTCAGCGCGATGCCGTGCTTGCACTGACTGCCCACCGGACAATCGCAATCGCTCTCCCATGCCAGCGCATCGCCGGCGGACGACAAGCGCATGGTGATATGAATCGAATACGGTCGCGGGCGCGTGCCCTGCACCTTGCCGGTCAGCCGCCAGCTATTGCCGACGGGATCAATGTTAAGGTCCAGCACGCTGCACTGGCCGCGGAAAAGCGCCATGCCGCGCGTCCAGGTGGCCGTATCGGCAAAACGAAACAGCGAATGCGGCCTGAACCACAACTTATTATCATTCAACGGCATAGTCGGCAATCAAAGAGGCGATGGGATGGAGCCAGCGTAGCCTGTCTATTTTACCGCTCCACCGGCTACCCGATGGCTGCCGCACGCTTCCCTGCCGCACGCTTCCCGATTTACCGAAGCCTTGCCGACTTCGATTTCAGTCAATCGAAGGTTGATGAGTCATTGATCCAGCAACTGGCCACCTTCGATTTTACTGC
>JANPOH010000418.1:0-5798 GCA_031427895.1 Betaproteobacteria bacterium | reverse complement strand
CGCGTGCGCGGTGCGCACCCTACAGATCGCTTGCAGAGGTAAGTCATTGATTTTGAGTAAATAATTGTGGGTAAAGATCAGCCTTGAAGGGGGGAATTTACTTTGTGACACAGTACAATTATGGCATACGCGCTGTTACTCGATCGAGTCGGAAACAAAAGTCATGGCGTTTTTGCGGCAATCGTACCGCGCCCCTTTATTTATCGATCAAGCTTGATGAGGGCGATGCTATTAATAATCAACGCGTAACGGGCGGTTGCCGCGCCACCGAAGCGACTATTGCCGCCATTGCCGCGGCGACGGACGTGAGCGGCGGGTCCTTGCGCATGACCAGCGCGATGGTGATCTCCGGCAAGGGGTCTGCAATTTTAATTTCCTGCAACAAATCAAACGCGGGCGCTATCGTCAGTCGTGGGCCGCAACGACTATGTCGCCAGCGGTGGCGTCACTATTGGGCAATGGTAGCGAGGCCGTTATTTGTACACAGCATGGCCGCCGCTATTCGTGCGTGCCGTCTTTAGCCTGCATTATTCGTGAAGGCGGTAATGTTCATTAACACTGTGTCGGACGACAACGTAAAGGCCTCACCGCGGAGGCGCCTGGGCACAGAGGCGCAGAGGCTTCGCGGAGAAGTGCTGCGAATTCCTCTGCGTGACCGTGCGCGGCGAATGATAAACTGCCGTGAATCCCTTCGCAAAATTCCTTCGAGACATAATACGCACCATGACTTTGTTGATCGACGAACAGTGCATTAAACAGCTTGTCACCATGGATGACGCGCTGGAAGCCGTCGAAGAAGTATTTCGCGAGCAGGGCCGGGGCGGCGATTCCGGGGTCATCAACGTGCCGCGTGTGCGCGTGCCGGTCAAAGGCGGCACCCTGCGAATTACGGCGGCGGTGCTGTCGTATCGCGGCTACTATGGCGTAAAAATCGCCAGCACCGCGGTATTCGCGCGCGACGCGGGGCGCATGTTTTGCCTGTATCGCGAGGCCAACGGCGAGCTGGCTGCCATCGTGCAGGTGTTCGCGATGGGGGCGATGCGTACCGGCGCCGCGAGCGGTGTGGCGACAAAATTTCTGGCGAATGACGATGCGGCGATATTGGGCGTGCTCGGGTCGGGCAGGCAGGCGCGCACGCAAATTGACGCCGTATGCCGGGTGCGCGAAATTCGTGAGATTCGTGTTTACAGCCCCAACGCGGCGCATCGTGAAGTGTTTTGCGACGATGTTAAAAATATCAATAAAATCAAGTGCTTGCCAGTATTAAGTGCCGAAGAGGCGGTGCGCGGCGCGGACGTGATCGTTAGCGCGACCACCGCTGGGCAGCCCGTCGTTCTGGGGCGCTGGTTGAAACCCGGCGTGCATATCAACGCCATCGGCGCAAACCACGAACATCGCCGCGAGCTGGATCAGGAGGCCGTGACGGCAGCGAATTTTATTTGCACGGACGATGTCGAGCAGGTGCGATATGAATCAACCGACTTGGCCGAGCCGGTGAAGGCGGGCGTGTTGCGTTGGGACAGCGTGCGCGGCTTGTCCGAGGTGGTGTCACGGCAGGTGCGAGGCCGTGCCGCCGCCACCGACATCACTCTGTTTAAATCGCTGGGTGTGGCCATGGAAGATGTGGCGTTGGCCGTGCGGGCGTATGAAAAAGCACGGGCGCTTGATCTCGGGCAGGCATTGCCTGATCTTGCCGGGTAGCACCCGGAAACATACCCGCGCCGCGGTTCCAGAGCGCGGGGTAGGCTGCGAGGTGGTGATGTCCAGACTTCCCATGGTGGCGCCGCAAGACGAACCCGCCGAACTTAAACCGGTGTTCGATCAACTGCGCGCCACGCGTGGGCGCGTGCCCGGCATGTATCGCACGCTGGCGCATCAGCCGGCAGTGCTGGCCGCGCACCGCGCCTATTTTCATGCGGCACTGGATAGCGGCGTGCTGCCGCGCGCGTTCAAGGAAAAACTTGCCTTCAAAACGGCTCGTTTGCTTGAAACGCCGTACTGCACCAGTTCACACAGGCGCTATGTGTTAGAACACGGCGTGTCGCCCATGGAACTGGAGGCGATTGATCGCGGCGACTACGCGGCGCTGCCCGATCGCGAGCGGGCAGCGCTTGAATTCACCGGCGCGATGGTCTCTGCACGCGGCAGCTTAAGCGATGCCGCATTCAATGCGTTAAAAACGCATTTCGCTGATAACGAAATCGTGGAAATCGTTGCGCTCATCGGCATCATGGAGCTGGCGTGTTCGTTTGCGCGGGTGTTCGAGCTGGCGCCGGACTGAATTGCCGCGCAATAGGCAATACGAACTCAGTACGACGTCAGTCCGCCATCCACCAGCATCGTCTGCCCGGTAATGTATTCCGCCGCCGGGCTTGCCAGATAACTTGCCAACCCCGCGACATCGGCCTCGGTGCAGAAGCGTTTGAACGGAATGCGCTCGATCATCATCTGCCGGCGCGCCGGGTCCGCGCCCAGCGACTTTTTGCGCGTCGGCGTTTCGGTGGTGCCGGGCGCGATGGCGTTGACGCGAATGCCGTGCTCCGCCCACTCGATGGCGAGCATGCGTGTCATCTGCGTGATGCCGGCCTTGCTGATGCCATAGGCTGAAATGCCGCCGATGCCGACGATGCCATGGGTGGAGGCGATGCTGATGATGCTGCCTTTACGTTTGGCGCCGATGAGATGGCGGCCCATCTGCTGGCTCATGAAAAAAGTACCGGTGAGATTGACGTCGATCACCGCGTTCCATTCGTCGCGCGTCATGTCGATCACGGGCTTACGCAGCAGAATGCCGGCGTTGTTGACCAGCAGATCGAGCTTGCCGTCGAAGGCATTCAGCACGCTGCTCATGCAGGCTTCGACGCTGCTTTGTAAGCGCGTGTCGAGCGCCACGGCCACGCCGCGCGCGCCGTGCGTTTTGATTTGCGCCAGCGTGTCGCCGAGTGCATCGGCATTGAGTTCGGTGACGGCCACGTCGTAGCCGTCGTGTGCGAGTGCAATCGCAATCGCCGCGCCGATGCCGTAGGAAGCGCCGGTGACCAGCGCGGTGCGGCGTTGCGTAGCAGTAGTAGTAGGGATCATATGTAAGTATTTGTTTTAAAACAGTTTTTTACGGCGCCATTTTTTAGGCCGATCCGCCGGATAAACATTGCCGCTGGCGGTGACGCCCAGATCCACCAGCAATTTGCACAGCGTGGAGGCGATATGCATCTGCGAATACGCGCACGAGGTCACGGGGATGCCGAAGTGATGGCCGATCTCGTGCGACGCGAGAAAGCCCGGCTCGCCGCCGCCAAGTAGAACAATACCGTTATACGCGCCGCTCTCGCAGGCGCGGCGCACGATGGGCAGGCGCGCGGCGGCAACGATATCGAATTCCTCGCGCGTTTCCACCGGCCAGTCACCGTAGGATGCTTCCGGCCCTGGATCGCGCTCCCACTCGATGGTGTCGAGCAGCGGCTGCAAGGTTTTGTAATTCATCAGTGTTTCTTCTTTCGGGCCGATGAACGTGCGCATGCTGTGTTTGGCGCCGGCCTTGAGATGGAAGGCTTCGATGAGGAGGAAGCGGTAGCGGTGTTGATTTTCGGGCCATGGCGGGAAGTGGTGTTTGGTGCGAGACGAAAATAAGTGGCATGGAGAATTCGGCTACACCGATGTTCGCCTGACAGCCGCCGCGCCGCGCTCGGCGATCATATAGGTGGGCGCATTGGTGTTGCCCGAGGTGATCGTCGGCATGATCGAGGCATCGATCACGCGCAGACCCTGGATGCCGCGCACTTTGAAATCGGTATCTACCACCGCGCTGGGGTCGTCGGCGCGGCCCATTTTGCAGGTGCCGACCGGATGAAAAATCGTGGTGCCGATGTCACCTGCGGCCTTCACCAGTTCATCGTCGGTTTGAAACGCCGGGCCGGGCATGAATTCTTCAGGCTGATATTTTTTCAACGCTTCACTTTCCAGCACGATGCGGCGCGTGACGCGAATTGAATCGATGGCGATCTTGCGGTCCGCATCGGTGGATAAATAATTCGGCGCGATGGCCGGCGGCACGCGCGGGTCGGTGCTGGTGATGCTGACATATCCGCGCGAGGTCGGGCGCAGATTGCACACGCTGGCGGTGAAGGCGGGGAATTTGTGCGGCGGCTCGCCAAAGCGATTCAGCGAAATCGGCTGGACGTGGTATTCGAGATTGGCGGTGCGCTGCGACGGATCGGATTTGACGAACGCGCCGGTCTGCGACGGCGGCATGGTCATGGGGCCGGTGCGATGCAGCGCGTATTCGAGCGCGATTTTCATTTTGTACCACCATGAATCGAGCATGGTGTTTAACGTCATCGCGCCTTGAATTTTGTAAGCCAGGCGCAGTTGCAAATGGTCTTGCAGGTTTTCGCCGACGGGTAAATCGTGTACCAGCGGTATGCCGAGTTTTTTCAGCAGCGGCGCCGGGCCAATGCCGGACAACTGCAAAATCTGCGGGCTGCCGATCGCGCCTGCCGATAAAATGGTTTCGCGCCGCGCTTGGGCATAGTGCATGGCGCCGCCACGCGAGTATTCCACGCCGGTGACGCGGCGGCCTTCGAGCCGCAGTTTGTGCGTGAGCGCGCCGGTGATTACCGTGAGATTGGGTCGCGCCATCGCGGGCCGCAAAAAGGCTTTGGTGCCGCTCCAGCGCACGCCATCTTTTTGCGTCACATCAAAGCGTGACACGCCTTCGTTGTCGCCGCGATTAAAATCATCCACGCGGGGAATGCCGTTTTCCACCGCGGCATCACGAAACGCATCGATGATTTCCCAACTCACGCGCGGGGTATCGACGTGCAGTTCATTGCCCGTGCCGTGTTTTTCATCGCCGCCGCGCCAGTGATCTTCCATATCCATGAACGTGGGCAGCACGTTCTGCCACGACCAGCCCGAATCACCCGTGAGCATCGCCCATTCGTCGTAATCACGCGCCTGGCCGCGCAAGTAAAGCATGGCGTTGATCGACGAACTGCCGCCCAGCACCTTGCCGCGCGGGTAGTTGATGGCGCGGCCGTTCAGCCCCGGCTCCGGCTCGGTTTTGAAGCACCAATCCGCGCGCGGGTTGCCGATGCAATACAAGTAACCGACGGGAATGTGAAACCAGTGCCAGTTATCCTTGCCGCCGGCTTCTAGTAGCAGCACCGATACGTTCGGGTCGGCGGATAAGCGATTGGCGAGCACGCAGCCTGCGCTGCCGGCGCCGATGATGATGTAGTCGTAAGTGTTGGCCACGGCAAAATCCCTTTTGACACAGATTTACGCAGATTTTCGCAGATCGACCTTTGGCCGTTCCAAGCGAGTCTTGCTCCGCACGTCTACGGAAAAATCCGCGTTCATCTGCGTTAATCTGCGTCGAAGGTTTTGAGGTTAGCGTTTCTTCAAGCCCAGCAACTTGGCCGCCACGCCGCCAATGATTAAATCTTTCTGCTTGCGCGTGAGATTTTTCGCGCGCTCCACAAAATCCACCGGCTTGTAGTAACCCATGTCGTACGGGTAGTCGGTGCCGATTACCACATGCTCCGCGCCATAGAGGTTGACGAGGTGATCCAGTTGCGGCTCGCCGAAGACCATGGTGTCGTAGTATATTTTTTTCATGTAGTACGACGGCGGGCGCGTGATGTGGTCGTGGCATTCCGGGCGCACGTGGTAGGCGTGATCCATGCGCGCGGGGTAGTGGCCCAGAAATCCGCCGCCGTGGGCGGTGACGATTTTTAATTTCGGGTAACGCTCCAGCACGCCGCCGAACACGATGTGCGCCAGCGCCACGGTGGTATCGA
>JANPOH010000417.1:0-8150 GCA_031427895.1 Betaproteobacteria bacterium | reverse complement strand
CAACCCACTGGTCAACCCACTGTGGCACCATTCCCGTCGGTGATGCGCGACGCGGAAGTGGCGGCGGTGGTGGCGGCGTGCAACGCATGGCCCGGCGCCTAGCGCGGAACGCGTGCATGGCCCATGCTGTTTAACTCGCTCGCCTTCATTTTTTTGTATTTGCCGATCACGCTCGGCGGATTTTTTGTACTGGGCCGCCGCAGCCCGCTGGCCGCTGCGGTGTGGCTGGCGCTGGCGTCATTGTTCTTCTACGGCTGGTGGAATCCGTTGTATGTGGGACTGCTGGCGTCGTCGATGGTGTTCAATTACACGCTGGGCGTGCGCATCGTGCGCGGTGTTCAGGGTGGACGTGGCGCGCGCGGCTTGCTGACGTTTGCGGTTGTTTCCAATCTTGCCTTGCTGGCGTACTACAAATACGCGAACTTTTTTGTCGATAACCTGAACGCCGTGGCCGGAGCCGGTATCAGTCTCGGCGCCATCATTCTGCCGCTGGGGATTTCGTTTTTCACCTTCACGCAGATCGCGTTTCTGGTGGATGCGTACCAAGGCAAGGCGCGCGAGTACAGTTTTGTGCACTACTGCCTGTTCGTCACCTATTTTCCGCACCTGATCGCGGGACCGATACTGCATCACGCGGAAATGATGCCGCAGTTCGCGCAGCGGCAAACCTATGCGCCCGATTACGCCAAATTGGCGGCGGGCGTGACGTTGTTTGTTTTGGGGCTGGCGAAAAAAGTATTGATCGCCGATGAAGTGGGCGGCTACGTCGCGCCGTTTTTCGATGCCGCGCGCGGCGGTGCGCCGCTGACGTTTGTCGAGGCGTGGTGTGGCGCGCTGGCGTATACGTTTCAACTGTATTTTGATTTTTCCGGCTACTCCGACATGGCGGTGGGCCTGTCGCTGATGTTTGGCGTGAGGCTGCCGATCAATTTTCACTCGCCGTACAAGGCGGTCAACATCATCGAGTTCTGGCGGCGCTGGCATATCACCTTGTCGCGCTTTTTGCGCGACTACCTGTATGTGCCGCTGGGCGGCAGCCGCAAAGGCTCGGCGCGGCGTTATATCAATCTGCTGTTGACCATGCTGCTGGGCGGCTTATGGCATGGCGCGGGCTGGACGTTTGTGGTGTGGGGCGCGTTGCACGGCGTCTACCTGTGCGTGAACCACGGTTGGCGCGCGCTGCGTGAATCACTGGGCCGTGACTTGCGGCGTTCGACGGCGGTGGGGCGTGCCGCAGCGTGCATTGTTACCTTTGCCGCCGTGGTGGTCGGCTGGGTGATTTTTCGCGCGGACAGCATGGCCACGGCGGCCACGATGCTGCGTGGCATGGCAGGGTTGAATGGGTTTGCCTTGCCGGACTACTGGTTGCCACGCTGGGGTGAGTTCGGTGCGTGGCTGGCCGCGCACGGCGTCGCGTTCAGCGATACGCGCGGGCTGGTGCGCACAGGACTGATCAACTGGATTGTGATTTTGCTCGCAGTGGTCTGGTTTGCGCCGAACACGCAACAGATCATGCGTCATGCGCGCCCCGCGCTGGGCATTCCGCAAACCGGCGACACGGCATCGCGTCTGGTCTGGCGACCGGCGGCGTGGTTGGCGGTGCCGTTTGCGGCGCTGGCGGTGGTGATCGTCGCAAACCTGCACAAAAAGTCTGAATTTCTCTATTTCCAGTTTTGACCGCCACTGTGCTCGCCAAACGTTATCTATTTGTTTTTGTTGTATTTTTTGTAGTTTCCCTCACGGCGATCCTGATCCTCAACATGGTGTTGGGTGAACGCGGGCTGGGCAGCGCGCAGGCCGTGCGCGAGGCGAGTGCGTGGCAGCAGGCGACGCGCGGTGTGACCTATTCGCCGCCGGTCACGCATACGCGCGCATTCAAGGCGCATCGCCTCGCCGATCGCGCGCCTGATATCAACACGATGGTGCTGGGCGCATCATCGCTGATGGGCATGACGCAGGACATGTTTCCCGCGCCGATGCGCCTATATAACTTTACGCTCACGGCCAATCCGACGTCTGCCATCGCGGGCGAAGCGGAGTTCATCGAGCGCCATTACGCGGACCGCGTACGCACGGTACTGATCGGTCTGGATTGGGCCATCGGCATGATCTATCACACGGGCGATGTGCCCGCACTGGACATGACGCCGGCCGCGACGCTGGTGAATTACGGCGCGGCCACGGTGCCGCTGCATCGCAAGTTGGCGGATGCGCTGTCATCGCCCAAGGTGCTGAATCTCGGCAACGCCCTGCGCTCGGTGGCCAAGTCGAAGAACCCGGTGGCGGCGTTCCGCCACACGTTTTTTGATCTGGCGGGCACCGACTACCGTTGCGCGGATGGAACACCCGCGCGTGACTATGACGTGGTGAATCGCGGCATCTGCCTGGGCTTTCGCCATGACGGCAGTTGGACCTTTGCCGGCGAGCGCCATCTCACCGAGGCGCGCGCGCAACTGCTGGCACGCGCCGCCGCCGCGCCGAGTTCCAAGTTTTCCAGATATCTGTGCGAAACTCAGGGCGAACCGAATGCCGAAATTCTGCGCCGTCTGGGCGCTTTTGCGCAACGCGTGGTCGCCGCCGGCGGCCACGTGGTTTTTATGCTGCCGCCGCTGATACCGGGCATGGAGGCGGAAATGATCCGGACAGACGCGTCGAATCGCTGCCTGACCCGAACCAAGACCGTGCTCGACGCGTGGGCGCGCCAGCACGGCGTCACGGTGATCGATGCCGCGGCCTCGGAGCACTTCGGCTGCAAGCCGGAAGAGTTTCTCGATGAAAATCATGCGTGGCCGGAGTGCCACGCGCGGGTGCTGGGCCGCTACTGGGATGACCACGCGCAACAACGTATCGCCGTGGGGCTTTACCGGCCCGCGCGCTGAGCCGCAGGCTTTGGTTGAAGGCACGAATGATAAAATCCGGCGCATGCCACATGCGATTTCGCTCCTGTTGATGCCACGCCCCACGCAAAGCACGGGTTAGCGCATCAACCATGTTGTTCAATTCATTCACCTTTATTTTTCTGTTTTTACCGCTGACGTTCGCGGTGTTTTTTCTGCTCGCGCGCGTGAGTCATCTGCTCGCGGCCGGGTGGTTGGCGGCGGCCTCGGTATTCTTTTACGGCTGGTGGAACCCGGCGTATGTCGGCCTGCTGATGGCGTCCATCGTGTTCAACTACTTCGCAGGCATGCGTATTGCGCACGCGGTGACGGACGCGCGGGATCAGGAGAAAAAATGGCTGACGATCTTCGCCATTGCCGCCAATCTGGCGCTGCTGGGGTATTACAAATACAGCAATTTCTTTCTGACCAACGCAGCGTCCGTAACCGGGTTTGCGCCGCCGCAGGCGGAGATCATTCTGCCGCTGGGCATTTCGTTTTTTACCTTCACGCAAATTGCGTTTCTGGTCGATACCTGCAAGGGCAAAGTGACGGAATACCGCTTTGTGCATTACTGCCTGTTCGTGACGTACTTCCCGCACCTGATCGCCGGGCCGATACTGCATCACGCGGAAATGATGCCGCAGTTCGCGCAGCGCGACACCTATCGCATGCAGGCGGAAAATATCGCGGTCGGGCTGACGATCTTTTTCATCGGTCTGTTCAAGAAAGTCATTCTGGCCGATGGCATTGCGCCTTACGTGGCGCCGCTGTACGGCTTGCCCGGCGCGGGGGTGGCACCGACTTTTCTGGAGGCGTGGTGCGGCGTGCTGGCGTATTCGCTGCAACTCTACTTTGATTTTTCCGGCTACTCCGACATGGCCATAGGCTTGTCGCGCATGTTTGGCGTTCGATTGCCGCTCAATTTTCATTCGCCGTACAAGGCAGCCAATATGGCGGAGCTATGGAATCGTTGGCATATGACGCTGTCGCGGTTCTTGCGTGACTATGTATTTGTGCCATTGGGCGGGCAACGCAAGAGTGCGTGGCGGCGCTATTCGAGCGTGATGATCACCATGTTTGTGTGCGGCGTTTGGCATGGCGCGGGCTGGACCTACATCGTCTTCGGCATCCTGCACGGCGTTTACCTGTGCGTGAATCAATGGTGGCGCATGCTGCGCAAACGGCTGGGCCAGGATCGCAAGCGCCCGACACGGCTGGGCACGGCGCTGGCGGTGTTGCTGACTTTCATAGCGTGGTTGGTGGGACTGGCGTTTTTCCGGGCGGATTCGGTGCCGCACGCGTTGCAGATGGTCGCCGGCATGTTCGGTTTACATGGATTCGCCTTGCCGGATCAGTGGTTGGCCAAGTGGGGGATGTTCGGGCAGTGGCTGGCAACCAGTGGCGCGGCGGCGGGTGATGCGCGCGGGCTGGTCACCGGCGGGTTGATCAACTGGATCGTGATTTTACTGGCGATCGCGTGGTTTGCGCCGAATACGCAGCAGATCATGGCGCGTTTTAATCCCGCGCTGCTGATTCCACGTGATATGAGCGTCGCGCGGATGCTGGCGTGGCGGCCAACGGCGGTTGTCGGATTGCTGGTGGCAGCGATAGCGTTCGCGTCCATCGTGAACCTGCATCGCCAGTCTGAATTTTTGTATTTCCAGTTCTGATGGCGAACCGCATGCCTGAATCCGTATCCACTGCCGCGACCATGCGCCGCTATATCGGCGTGATGTTAGCCACGCTGGGTGGGGTGTTGGGAACCGTGCTGGCGCTCAATCTTTTGCTGGGCGACCGCGGGCTCGGGGATCTGCAAACCACGCGCGTGGCGTCGGCGTGGCAGCAGGCGACGCGCGGTGTGACCTATGCGCCGCCGGTGGGCGGCACGCGCCCGTTCAAGGCGCTGCGTCTGGCGGACCGCCTGCCCGAGATTAACGCGCTGGTACTGGGTTCATCGGCGCTGATGGGCATCACGCAGGCCATGTTTCCGGCGGACTGGCGCGTCTACAACCTGACCGTCACCGGCAATTCAACGGCCGCCGTCGCCGGTGAGGCGCAGTACATCGAGCGGCATTTGTCAGGCCAGGTGCGCTGGATACTGGCGGGACTGGATTGGTCCGTCGGCATGATTTATCTCGATGGCGCAACCACGGAGATCGATCTGTCTCAGGCCGCCGTGGAACGCGCCTATACGGAAAAACCGGTGCCGCTGCATAAGCGCATTGAGGATGCGCTGTCATGGCCGCGTGTCGCTAACTTGGGTTCGATGCTGGCCACCGCACTGAAGAGCGGGGCGCCTCTAGCGCATCTTCGGCACGATTTTTTTGATGTGGGCGGCGCGCAATACCGGTGCGCCGATGGTTCGCTGGCCCGCGATTTCGATGTGATCAATCGCGGTTTGTGCCGCGGTTATCGCTATGACGGCAGTTGGACGTTCGCCAACGACCGGCGGCTCACACCCGCATTGGCCAAAACGCTGGCGGTGGCGGCGGTGGCGCCCAGTTCGAAATACACCAAACATTTATGCACCCAGGGCGGCGCGCCGAATGCGGAATACCTCGCGCGTCTGGGCGACACTGCGTCGCGCTTGGCGCAGCGTGGCGGACGCATGGTGTTCCTGCTGCCGCCGCTGGCGCCGGGCCTGGAACAGGAATTTCGCCGGTCGCCGCGCTGGAATACCTGTCTGGAGCGTACAAAAGCGGTACTCGATGGCTGGGCAAAGCAGCGTGAGGTGATCGTCATCGATGCGGGTGCGTCGGAGCGTTATGGATGTGTGCCGCGGGAGTTTTCCGACGAACACCATGCGTATCCGGAATGTAACGCACGCGTGCTGCGGCGGTTTTTCGCTGATCTGGAGGCGGGTCGCGTGCGCGCGGGAATTTACCGGCCGGAGGGTGCGTGACAGCGTTTGAGAATCAACCTACCTTGCGTCAGTGGTGGCTGCTCTACGCCGTTGCGGTGGCGAGTTTTATTCCCACCTTCGGCTACTACCTCGTTGGCGAAGAGGGCATCCTCGTCAACTCGTCCATCGAAATGTGGCAGCGCGGCGACTGGCTGCGGTTGTGGTTTTATGGCGGCGATGCGCGGCACGGCGTGTTCGCCAACTGGCTGATCATTCCGTTGGCCACTGCTTTGGGCTGGGAACATGCGCCGGGTGCGGTGCGCGCGGTGATGGTGGGTGCGACAGCCATGAGCGGCGTGATCGTCGCCGGCCTGGCTTATCGGCTGTATCAAGACAAGACGCTGGCCGCCATTGCCGCGGTGCTGTGCATCACCTTTGCCGATGTCCTGCTGTATCGAGGCTGGTTGGGATATCGCGACCCGTTATTCGGCATGCTGGTATTTGGCGCTGTCGCATCACTGTGGATCGCCGTGCATACGCGCGGCGCGGCGTGGTTGCTGGCTACAATGCTGCTGGCGACCTGCGCGTTTCTGACCAAGGGCATCATTGCTTATGTGTTCGTGGGCGCCGCCGTGCTGGTGTTCATGTTGCAACGTGATGCGCGAGCGTTCTTGTTGAGGCCCACGCCATTGATTCTGGCCGTGGTGACCTTGTGTTTGCCCTATGTATGGTTTCATTGGGTCATCGGCGATCAGACGCAGGGCGGGCGCATGGCGACCGAGATCGGCGACAAGCTCGGATCGTTGGGCGTGGTAGCGTACCTGGAGAAACTGGTGGCGTATCCAGTGGAAACGGTGGTGCGGCTGGCGCCGGTGTCGTTGTTGATCGGCTGGTGGCTGTGGCGCCGCAAGTCCTGGCGGGATTTGATCGAAGACCGCCATGCCAGGACAGCGCTGATCATTGCCGGCACCGCGTTCCTTCCGTTCTGGCTGGCGCCGCAAAGTCATTTTCGTTATTTGCTGCCAATATTGCCGCTGTGCGCGCTGGCTTTCGCGGTTTGTGTGGCGCGTCAACGCGAAGCTTCGAGGCGTGCGGCGTGGCGTTGGTTGTGGGTAGCAGTGGGACTAAAGTTTATTCTTGCGGCGGCGTTGTTTCCGTATTATCAGCAGCGAGTGCGCGGAGAGAACTATTCGGCGGCGGCCCGACAGGTGTTACAGCGCACTGCGGGGTTTCCCTTGTACACGCATGATGTCAGCGCGGCGGGGCTTTCGGTCACGGCATACATGAACATTCAGCGGTTGCCGAAACCGGTGCTGACGTTTGCGCCCGCGCAGTGGGACAACGGCTTTGCGGTATCGAACGTGATGGAAGAGAAGCTCGGCAGGGTGATTGAACGTTATCCTCTGGGCAATAACGTGTTGTACCTGCATTGCCGGGGCGCGGCTTGCGATGCACCGGTTTCCCGCTAAACCGCACGACCGCACGAATGGAGTCTGTCATGCCGTCCGATAACAAACGCTTCAGTCACGTCGACAATTTTACCGGCTATATGAAGATCGCCGCCGACTGGTTTCGCGCGCAGCGCGCAGGGCTGCGCGTGCTGGATTTGCCGGCGGGTTATGGTTTGCTAACCGATGCGCTGCGCGGCATGGGGCATGAGGTGGCGAGCGGCGACATCAATCGCGAGCGGCCCGACTATCCTTACGTCGACATGTCGGCGCCGCTGCCATTTGAATCGGCGTCATTCGACGCCGCGCTGTGTCTGGAGGGCGTGGAGCATCTGATGAATCCGACCGCTTTCATCGCTGAGATCGCGCGCGTGATCCGCCCCGGCGGGCATATTGTGTTGTCCACGCCGAACGTGATGAATTTTTATTCGCGACTGCATTTTTTATTGACTGGGGTGCGCTACCAATTCAATCCGGCTGCGGTGCCGGAATTGAAGCCCGGCGAGGCCGCTGATCGCGGGCACATTTTCCCGTTGTCGTATTTCCAGTTGCGCTATTTGTTTGCGCAGCACGGCATGCGCGTGAAGCAGGTCCTCGGAGACAAATACAAACGTAAGTTATTGTTTCCATTATATATTTTATTTCTGCCGCTGGCGTGGCTAGCCACGCGCGTGATGCTGCTGCGACAGGGCGACCAGCGTGAAGACGCGCGCAACCGCGAGATGCTGAAGGACGCGTTGAGCGCGCCGCTGTTGTTCAGCCGCTCGCTGGTGCTGGTGCTGGAAAAACGCTGAGCGGGTGAGCGGGGGATCAGCGGCGGCGCAGATACGCCAACATGTCGTGCCCTTTGCCCGCGAGGCGCGCCGGCAGATTAAGCAGTTCGGCGGCGATTTTTCCCGCCGAGTACAACGCCGGTGCAACCTCGCCCTTTTCGTGAAATTTCACGCGCGAGGTTTCGATGCGCTCGACATTGAAGCCGCT
>JANPOH010000416.1:0-11620 GCA_031427895.1 Betaproteobacteria bacterium | reverse complement strand
GGGGAATACCTCGACATGCCCGCGCAGCGTGTGCGCAAATACCAGCAGGTACAGCAAAGCCGTCAGCACCGGCGCCAGCACGGTCTGCACCGCCACTTTCCAGAAGCGCAGCCATTCCTTGAGGAACAGGGTGTAGAAGCCAGTCATTTTTTCGTGAAGCGTTAGGCGTCAGGCGCGAGGCGCGAGGCGCAAAACCCCGGCCCCCTCCCCCGCTTGCGGGGGAGGGTTGGGGAGGGGTGCGCCTCACGCCTCACGCCTGACCCCTCACGCCTTCTGCATAATTTGCACAAACACTTCTTCCAGGTCCGGCTGCATCACTTCCATCTCCTGCACCTTGATGCCAGCCATGCGTATCGCCGCCATGATGCCTTCAAGCTCCCCATAGTCTTTCAGCGCCAACCGGCAGCCGCCATCCGCGTGCGCCACCACCAGCGGTTTCAGCGCCTCGGGCAATACGTCGGGAATCAGCCGCAAATCCACATAGCAGCCCGAGTGTTTACGCAACAAGTTCTGCGTGGTGTCGAGCGCCACCACGCGGCCCTGCTTTAACATCGCGATGCGGTCGCACAGCGCTTCGGCTTCTTCGAGGTAGTGCGTGGTAAGCACTATCGTGTGCCCGTCTTCGTTCAGGCGGCGGATGAATCGCCATAGACCCTGCCGCAATTCGACATCGACGCCCGCCGTCGGCTCGTCAAGAACAATCACCGGCGGTTTATGCACCAGCGCCTGCGCTACCAGCACGCGGCGCTTCATGCCGCCGGAGAGTTGGCGCATGTTGGTGTCGGCCTTGTCGGCGAGATCAAGATGCTCGATCACCTCGTCGATCCATTGCTGGTTATTCTTGATGCCGAAGTAGCCCGACTGAAAGGTCAGCGTCTCGCGCACGGTGAAAAACGGGTCCATCACGAGTTCCTGCGGCACCACGCCGAGGCTGCGGCGCGCGACGCGGTAGTCGCTCACCACGTCGTGCCCCATCACGGCGGCACGCCCGGAAGTGGCTCGCGCGAGTCCGGCGATGATGCTGATTAAAGTGGTTTTGCCCGCGCCGTTGGGGCCGAGTAAGCCGAAAAATTCACCTTGCGCCACCTCAAGATCGACGCCATCCAGCGCGCGCAGCGTGCGGTATTGCTTGGTGACTTGTGCTACTTTGATGGCGGGAATCATGGGGGTGCGTCAGGCGTCAAGCGTCAAACACGGGCAGCGAAGCAGTCAGTCCACCGCGGGCGACAGGCGCCGGGAGGCGGCACGCGGCGCGCCTCGCCCACGCCTCACGTCTCACGTCTCACGAAGCGGCCAGCAGTTCAGACACGCCGTAGAGTTTAATCAGGCTTTTCAGGTTGTCCGGCAGGTTGACGTAGGCGATAGCGCGCTTGTCGCGCAAGGCGGCGCGCCGCCATTCCAGCAGCACGCTCACCGCGGTGGAATCCACCTCGGTCACGGCCGCGAGATCCAGTATCACCGACGGCGCCTTGAGCATGCGGCTGCCTTCGTCGAGCACTGCGTTCACGTTCGCCAGCGTCACCGGCCCGGCGAGTTGCGCCTGCCCGCCATTGGCTGCGTCCAGCGTTATCACTTTTTCGTTACCTGCGTCGCACTGCGGTTTTTATCCGCCAGCGCGTTAATCAAGCCGTCCATGCCGTTTTTCTGGATTTCGGTATTAAAACTGTTGCGATAATTCTCGATCAGACTGATGCCCTCGATCTTCATGTTGTAGACCTTCCAGCCGGAATCGGTTTTTTCCATGTTGTAATCGATCGCCACCGGGGGGCCGCTGTTTTGCTTGATGAGCGACTGCACCACCACCTCGGTATCACCCGCCGCCATACGCACTGGCTTGTATTCCACGGTCTGATTTTTATATTGCGTGAACGCCGTGGTGTAGGTGCGTACCAGCAACGTGCGGAACTCACCGATCAGCTTTTTCTGCTGCTCGGCATTGGCATCGCGCCAATTTCTGCCCATCGCGAGTTGCGTCATGCGCGGAAAACTAAAGTGCGGCAGCACCTTGGCTTCGACCAGCTCAAGCACTTTTTTCTGGTTGCCCGACTGAATTTCCTTGTCGGCCCGGATCACCGCCAGCACCTCATCGGTCACCGACCTGGCGAGCGCGTCCGGCGCCGTGATCTGTGCATAGGCTGGCACAGAGAATAAAAAACATAATAAAAACAGATAGTTAAGTTGTTTTAACATTGAACATCCCTGTGCTGTCATCGTCATTGCGATCATTTCTTGTCGCCGCCTTCCGCAGCCTTGCTATAGAGAAACTGTCCGATCAATTTTTCAAGCACCACCGCCGATTGCGTTTGCTTGATCTTGTCGCCCGACGCGAGATTGACGGTATCGCCGCCGCCCTCAAGCCCGATGTATTGTTCGCCCAGCAGCCCCGAGGTCAGCACCGAGGCGCTGGTGTCTTTGGGAAACTTGAACGTTTTGTCGATATTCAGCGACACGCGCGCGACAAATTTTTCGTTATCGAATTGTATCGCCGACACGCGCCCCACCACCACGCCCGCGCTTTTGACCGGCGCGCGCGGCTTCAAGCCGCCGATGTTGTCGAAATTCGCGGTCAGCGCGTAGGTATCGCTGACGCTGACGCTGCTCATATTGCCGACTTTCATCGTCAGCACCAACAATGCGCCGATGCCGCCCATCACGAACAAACCTACCCAAAGATCGAGTGTAGAGCGCTGCATTAAACCCCCCCAAACATGAAAGCGGTTAACAAAAAGTCCAAGGCCAGTATCGCCAGCGAGGAAGTCACCACGGTGCGCGTGGTCGCCCCCGACACGCCCTCGGCGGTGGGCGGCGCATCATAGCCCTCGAACAGCGAAATCCACGTCACGGCAAAACCAAACACCACGCTTTTGATCACGCCGCTCATGATGTCCTTGTGAAAATCCACCGCACTTTGCATCTGTGACCAGAACGAACCTTCGTCCACCCCGATCTGCACCACGCCCACCAGATAACCGCCGAACACCCCCATGGCGCTGAACATCGCGGCCAGCAGCGGCATCGCAATAAAGCCCGCCCAGAAACGCGGCGCCACCACCCGCGCAATCGGGTCAACCGCCATCATTTCCATCGCCGACAACTGCTCGGTGGCCTTCATCAGGCCGATCTCCGCGGTCATCGCCGAACCCGCGCGACTGGCGAACAACAACGCCGCCATCACCGGCCCCAGTTCGCGCACCAGCGACAGCGCCACCAGCACGCCGAGCGCGGATTCCGAGCCATAGGTTTGCAGCGTGTAATAGCCCTGGTAGCCCAGCACCATGCCGACGAACAGGCCCGACACCAGAATAATAATCAGCGACAACACGCCGGTGAAGTACAGCTCGCGGATCACCAGCCGCGGACGCCTGAAGCTGGTGCCGGAACTGGCGATGGTGCGCGCAATAAAGCGCGTGGCGTAGCCCAGGCGCAGCACGCTATCGATGGTGCGCGCGCCGACGGCGCGTATGGAAAACCCCTGGTGCGTGGCCATCAGCTACCCAATCTCATGTCGTCCGCCAGTTTTCGACCGGGGTATTGATACGCCACCGGCCCGTCGAATTCACCATATACGAATTGGCGCACCAGCGGATCGGTGGAATTGCGAATTTCATCCGGCGTGCCGTGCGCCACCATCTTGCCGTCGGACAGATAGTACACGTAGTCCACCACCTCCAGCGCCTCGTGTACGTCGTGCGTCACCACGATCGAGGTTGCGCCGAGCGCGGCGTTCAGCTCCTTGATGAGGTTGCTGATGATGCCCATCGCAATCGGATCCAGCCCGGTTAACGGCTCGTCGTAGAGCATCAGCATCGGATCGAGTGCGATCGCGCGCGCCAGCGCCACGCGCCGCGCCATGCCGCCCGACAGCTCCGCCGGCATCAACCGGTGCGCGCCGCGCAGCCCCACCGCGTGCAGTTTCATCAACACCAGATCGCGGATCATCGCCTCGGACAAACCGGTGTGCTCGCGCATCTGAAACGCCACGTTGTCGAACACCGACAAATCGGTGAACAACGCGCCGAACTGAAACATCATTCCCAGCCGCCGGCGCATTTTATAAATGCCCGCCTGGTCCAGTTCGTTGACCAATTGGCCGCCGACCCACACCTCGCCCTGTTTGGCTTGCATCACGCCCGCCATCAACCGCAGCAATGTCGTCTTGCCGGAACCGCTGATGCCCATGATGGCGACCGTGCTGCCGCGCCGGATCGACATATTGATGCCGGTGAGTATCGGACGCGCGCCGTAGGCGTAGCTTACATCCTTGATTTCTATGAGATTATTGTCAGACACTACACATACACCGCAAGTGGAAATCACTCAGGTAAGGAATAAGGGTGCGATTCTAGCGGCTCGCCACGCTATGCACAATCTGGCGCATGACCTTGTGCCAAAATCGGCGCACGGATCGCGCTATTCATCACACAGGGGGCTATCTGAGCGTAGCGGCATTGCAATTTCAGGGCGTGTGCAAAACCTATGGCGGCGCCGGCGCGCTGGCGGATTTCACGCTGACCGTGCAGCCCGGCGAATGCTTCGGCCTAGTGGGCGCCAACGGCGCGGGCAAGACCACGCTGATCAAGTGCCTGCTGGATTTTTGCGAAGCGGATGCAGGTGCGATGGCGATCTTCGGCGTGCCGCACGGCCAGACCGCGTCCCGCGCGCGGCTCGCATACCTGCCCGAACGATTTAACCCGCCTCACTACCTGAGCGGAGCCGATTTTCTGCGATACATGGCGCAAATGCACCGCATCGAGTACGAACCCGGTGCGGCGCGGGCGCTGCTGCACGAACTGGACCTTGACCCCGCCGCGCTCGACAAACCCGTGCGCGCCTACTCCAAAGGCATGAATCAGAAACTGGGGCTGGCCGCCTGCATGCTGTCGCGCAAAGACCTGCTGGTGCTGGACGAACCCGCCAGCGGCCTCGATCCGCGCGCGCGCATCCTGCTCAAACGCAAACTGCAATCGTTGCGTGACGAAGGAAAAACGATCTTCTTCACCTCGCATTCGCTGGCCGATATCGAGGAAATGTGCGGGCGCGTCGCGGTCATCGACGGCGGGAAATTACGCTTCGCGGGCACCCCCGCCGAGCTCATGCACAGTCAGAACGCAGGGGATATGGAACAGGCGTTCATGGCGCTGTTGGCGTGACGGGGCGATGCCGCTTGACCGAGCGTTGAGGAACGGAGATAGCGGGTAGAATTCAATGATGTTATTCAAACTACTACGATCGCTGATCGACGGCAGCCGCAAGACTGCGCCGGCGCCCATGCCGCCGCCCATGCCGGTTTCGCCCGTGCCTTCGCACGACGCCGTGGTCGCGGGACAATTGGACGCAATCAGGCAGCGCATAGAGCAGATCTGGGCCGCGCACTCCGGGTTAAGTTTGGTCCACTACCAGGTCGAAGCCGCGCAACTGATGCGGCATATTCTTGCCGAGCCGCCCTGCGACAATCCGCTGCGACTCGAACGCTACGGTTATAAAGTGTATTCCCAGAACGACGAAGACGGCATTCTGGCCGAGATTTTCCGGCGCATCGACGTGACGAATCGGCAATTTCTGGAGTTCGGCGTGGAGAATGGGCTGGAGAACAACACGCTGAACCTGCTCGAACAGGGATGGAGCGGGGCGTGGTTGGAAGGTGACCCGCGCCACGTTGCCGCGATAGAGCACGGGTTTAAGCGCAAAATCGATGCGGGAAATCTCCGCGTGCGTAACGCCATGATCGACCGCGATAACATCAACAGCCTCATCCAATCCCTCGCGCTGCCACGCGATCTTGATCTCCTGAGCATCGACATCGACGGCAATGACTATCACGTGTGGGAGGCCATCGCCGCTATTGAACCCCGCGTTGTCGTGATCGAGTACAACGCCAAATTCAGACCGCCAACGCAATGGGTAATGCGCTACGATGCCGCGCATCGATGGGACGGCACCGACCAGTTCGGCGCTTCCCTGGAGTCGATGACAGAACTTGGACGGCGTAAGGGCTATCAACTGGTCGGCTGCAACATTACCGGGGCAAACGCATTCTTCGTGAAGACTGCGCTTGCAGGCGACCGATTTGCGACACCGGCGGATGCGGCTACACTTTATCTGCCCGCGCGCTATTTCCTCACCGCTTCATTCATTTCCGGGCACCGCGCCGGCTATAGCCGTAAGCGCTGACAAAGTACCGACCAGCGGCTCCGCTCCCGGCGCCGGGGCGACCTCGAAGGCGTTGAGCATCGCGCCGATCATTCCGTAGTGACCGATAAGCGCGGCAAGCTCCACCAGCCACGGCACGCCGTGGCCGTCGCGCAAGCGGTCGAACAAAGGCGGGGCAACGCGGTGTGCCCGCAGCGCCTGCCGCGTGAAATCCACCACGTCCGCTTCGTCCGGCGAAAGCGGGTTTGCATCCGCGCGGTCGCGAATCAGCGCGATCGTGGCCTCCGCGACACCCTCGCGGCGGGCCGCCGCGGCGTGAGAGGCCCACACGTAGGGGCAATCCAGTTCCCGCGCGGTGACGAGGGTCGCGATCTCACGGGTGCGGGACGACAACCGCGACGCGAAGCGCAGACAATTGCTGACATCGAAGACGCGTTGGCAAAGCGGCGGACTGTGCATCATCACCGCGAACGGCCCACGCACGCTGCGACGCCCTTCGGCAATGGCATCGAACACCGCGTGATCGGCGGCATCGACCTGCTCGCGCGCGCCAATCAACGCAAGCCGGGGAGACGCGAGCGGCGTCCTGGCGATCGTGCGTGGCGGCAACACCGCCGGCGACAGCGCCGGCAGCGGCTCCTTGCCCGCGGCAGGCAAAACCTCGAAGGTGTTGAGAATCAGCGAGAGGGCGCCGTAACGGCCGATCCAGGCCGTGAGTTCGACCAGCCAGCGCGCGCCGTGCGCCTCCAGCAACGGGTCGAAGACCGCGCTGTCTACACGCTTGCCGTGCAGAAGCTGGCGCACATAACCGACGATGGCCGCTTCTTCGGGCGGCAAGCCGTCGAGCGAGCCGCCGTGCGCCACCGCCGCGAACGTAGCCTCGCTGACGCCCGCTTTGCGCGCCTGCGGCACGTGCGCGGCCCAGACATAGGCGCAGTCGTAATGCCTTGCCGTGACGCTGACCGCCAGCTCCGCGTACTGCGGCTGGACGATGCTGCGCCGGTGCAGATACTCGCCGACCTCGTTCCAGGGTCGCGCCAGCGCCGGGCTATGGAGCATGACGGTGGAAGGACCGCTGACGCGGCCCCTGAGCGCCGCCAATTCCTCGAACAGCGGGTAATGCTCCGGGGCAATGTCCTCTTTGTTCTGAATGAGCTTCACGCGCGCCATGCGACTGTCTCCTCTTTCCTCTTTATCCCGGCAATGGTTTGATTTCACCTTCGCACCGGGTTCACTGGTCAAATTTTCGAGTCGATTTTAGGCTAACTGGCGTGGTACTGGTTGGGTATGCAAGCCATGCCGGGCGCGGCCCGTCACATCGAAGCCGTTCTGCACGAACCCGGCGATACCGCACGTTCTGCACAAACACTGCTGTGCTTCTTGGGGAACCCGGCCGTGCCTTTTGATAACAATCAGGCGGAGCGTGATATTCGCATGCCCAAACTCAAGCAAAAAACCTCGGCGAATCGTACCTACATAGGCGGGAGTTATCCCGCCTTGAGGGGTGAACACGGAAGGCGGAATAGCTTCCGCCCTTCCGCCGCTTCCCTACCGGTTTGAATCGCGCCTTACACCGCCCCCTTCGCCCGCAACCCCGCGATCGCCGCCTGATCGTAGCCCAGGCTCTTGAGCACTTCGTCCGTGTGCTCGCCGCAGTCGGGTGTGTGTTTCAGTTTTTCCGGCTGCGGATATTTGCTCATGTGGATCGGCTGGCCTACCACTTTTTGCGGGCCGTACTTCGGGTGGTCGATGGGCGTGGCAATCTTAAGATGCTGCACCTGCGGATCGGCGAACACCTTGTCGATGGTGTTGATCGGGCCGCACGGCACGCCGGCCTTTTCCATGGCGGCTAGCCAGTAGGCGTTGCTTTGTTTACGCACGACCTCGACGATGCGCTGGTTCAACGCCGTGCGGTTTTGCGAGCGCGCCGCCGGGGTGTCGAATTCGGGATCGGTGAGCGTATCGGCGAGGCCCGCCGCTTCGCAAAAGCGCGTCCAAACCTTGTCGCCGGCGGCGGCGATGTTGATGTAGCCGTCGGCGGTTTGGAACATGCCGGTGCCGGTGCCGGTGGGATGGTTGTTGCCCTCCTGCCCCGGCACATCGCCCTTGATGAGGTAGCGCGCCGCCTGGAAATCGAGCATGTAAATCTGCGCTTCGATCAGCGAGGTGTACACCCACTGGCCTTCGCCGGTACGCGCGCGATCCAGCAACGCCAGCACAATGCCGTTGGCGAGCAACAGGCCCGACGCGGTGTCGTTGATGGCAATGCCCACGCGCACCGGTCCGCCGCCGGCGTGGCCGGTGATCGACATCAGGCCGCCCATGCCCTGCGCGATCTGGTCCACGCCGGGGCGGCCTTCGTACGGGCCGTCCTGCCCAAAGCCGGAGATGCTGCCGTAGACGATGCGCGGGTTGATTTTTTTGATCGACTCGTAATCGACGCCGAGTTTGTGTTTAACGGTGGAGCGAAAGTTTTCCACCACCACATCGGCGGTTTTCGCCATGTCGAAGAATATTTTCTTGCCTTCCGCGGATTTCAGATTCAGCGTCATGCTGCGCTTGTTGCGATGCAGGTTCTGAAAATCCGGCCCGTTGCGCCGGCTGCCGGTGGCATCGACAACGGGGCCGCCGGGTTCTTCGATTTTGATCACATCGGCGCCCCAGTCAGCGAGCTGGCGCACGGCCGTGGGGCCGGCGCGATGGGCGGTAAGGTCGAGTACTTTGTAGCCATTGAGCGGCAAGGGGCGGGTGGTCATGGCGTTTTCTCTCTAGTATTTTGTATTCAGGCGCGGCAGTTTAACATTGCCGACATCAACGTGCTTTATTCGCGAGCAGGAGACCGTCATGAAAGCAATCCACGTGCTGTTCCTTGGGCTGGTGACACGCCGCGCTTGCGGGGTGTGCCACGCCCGGCTCCATCGTGCCCAACACCACCACCGCCGGCGAGCTGGTGCAAAAACTGGGCCGGCCCAGCGACAAACGCGCTGACCCGCGGGGCGGTGAGTTCTGGGATTATGTCTATGGGCCCGAGGGCTATACCACCTGGCGTTACGCTGTCGATAAAGGCGGCATGGTGCGTAGTGCCGAGCAGTTGCTGACGCTTGAACGGCTTTACCAGGTGGTCCCCGGAGAAACCAATGAGGCAGGGGTGCTTGAGTTGCTCGGCAAGCCGCGCATGATTACCCGATACCGCCACGAAGTCGTGTGGGAATGGCGCGTGAATCTCTCGCCGATGAGAGGCGTTTATATCGTGCGCTTCGGCTTTGACGGGCGCGCGCACAGTGTTGGCGTGCTCGAAGACATGCCCCCCGACGACGGCAATCCCAATTAGGTTCCGGGTTTTAGCCGCGTGCGCCGCGATCGCCGGCGAGTTCGCGCGGGCGCATCATCCTGAACGCCGCCAGCGCCAGCAGCATCAACACCGCGATCAGCCCGAACGACACGCCCCACGCAAGGCGCGCATCCTGTGTCAAGCCGCCCACGAGATCGAGCGTGTAGCCGATCATCAGCGGGCCGATAAAACCGCCGCTGTAGCCCAGCATCGAATGCACCGCCAGTGTCGCGCCGCGCCGTGACGGCTCCGCCGTGCCCGCCGCGCCCGCGGTGAGCGACGAAGAATCCAGCCACACCACAAAACCATAAATCAGCAGCAGCACCACCGCCGCCGTATACGACAGCGTGCCGATGAAGCCGATGCTGCCGCCCACCACGATGGACGCCAGCAACGCCGCGGTAATCAGCTTTACCCGCCCCCAGCGGATGGCGGCTTCGTTGCCGAGCACGCTGGCGACAGCGCCGATCAGACCCAGCGCGGCCAATACATACGCGGGCGAAAATTTCGCGTCGGCACCCGTACTCACCGCCACAAACGCCAGAAACGCCACGCCCCAGCCGCGCAGCGCGTTCATCTCCAGCGTGTGGATGCAATACGCCACCGCATAGGCCATCGCCGAGCGGTTGCGGAACACAGGCCTGAAATCAAACAGCGCGTGTCCGTCCGTCGCGCGCGGCAGCGGCGTTGCGCGGCGCGGCGTCAGCAGCGCCACCATCAGCCACGCCATGATCGCGGTGGCCGCGGCAATCAGAAATGCCGACGGCCAGCCGAACGCGCTGCTCAGAATATCGGCGCAGGCAAACGACGCCGCGCCGGAAATGCCGATGCTGGCGGCGTGCCCGGCGGTGGCGCGCGACATGAGTTTTTCATCGACGTGATCGGAGAGCAGCTTTAAGCCCGTCATGTAGGTGCCGGCCCAGCCGATGCCCGCCAGCCCGCGCAGCAGCAGCGCCGACCAGAAGCCCTCGGCCAGCAGACCAAACAGCAGGTGCGCCGTGATCGTGCAGGCCACGCCGAACAGATACACCCGCCGCGCATCGATGCGATCGGTCAGCGTTACGAGTATGGGCACGGCCAGCAGATAGGCGCCGTAGAACATCGCCGTGATCCAGCCCGCCTCGCTGTTGGTCAGGCCCCACAGCGGCATCATGCCGGGCAATAATGCGGGCCAGAAAAAAGCGCCGAGCTGCACCAGCACTTGCGCGGCGCACACCACCACGACCAGGCGCGCGCCGCGAACCACGGCGTCAGTTCCCGCGTATCCCTGCCGTCTTCACCACCCGGCTCCACTGCTCGTTCTCGGCCTTCATGTGCGCCACGAATTCGGCGGCGCTGCCGGTGACCGGCTCCGCGCCCTCGGCAACGAGGCTCTTGGCCATGTCCGGCGAGCGCATGGCTTTGTTGGTTTCGGCGACCAGGCGATCAATGATGGCTTGCGGCGTTTTCAACGGCGCGATCAGGCCGTACCAGTTCACCACCACCACGCCCTTCACGCCGGCTTCGGCAAAAGTCGGCACGTTCGGCAGCGCGGGTACGCGCTTGCCCGGCGTCACCGCCAGCGCGCGCAAACGCCCGTTGTTGATGTGCGCGATGGACGAAATGATCGTCGGGAACGACGACTGCACTTGCCCGCCCACCAAATCGGAATAGGCGGTGGCCATGCCCTTGTACGGAATATGCGTCATGCGCGTGCCGGTGGCGATCTTGAATAACTCGCCGCTCATGTGGATCAGGCTGCCGATGCCCGATGAACTGTAATTCACCTTGTCGGGATTCGCCTTGAGATACCCCGCGAACTCCAGCGCCGTTTTCGCCGGCACCGCCGGATGCACCACCATCACATAGCCCTGCGCGGTGACCTGCGCGATCGGCGTGAAATCGCGCGCGATGTCATGGCGCGATTTGTAGAGCAGCGGATAGACGACGGTGCTCCCGCCGATCATCATCAGCGTGTGGCCGTCGGGCGCGGCGGCGGCGGTAATGTCGAGCGCGATCTGGCTGCCCGCGCCGGGCCGGTTGTCCACGACAAAGGTTTGGCCGAACGCCTCACCCAGTTTGATCGACAAGCCGCGCGTCACCGTATCCATGCCGCCGCCGGCGGCGAGCGGCACGATGGTGCGTACCGGGCGCGTGGGA
>JANPOH010000415.1:0-4368 GCA_031427895.1 Betaproteobacteria bacterium | reverse complement strand
GCATTCATTCCACGCAGCGCTTCCAGGCCATTGGCCACACGCCGTCGCGTTTTCTCGCCATGTATTCCATAGATTCAGCAGACGTTTACACCAGCGAAGGTTACAAAAATATCGGGGGAGGAGGCAGCCAGAGCGCGCGCTTCCACCCGGCGTATCAGTTGTGGACGCGTAATTTGTTTGACGGTGCCGCGCGCGCGCCCATCGTTCGGGATGGACAGCGGGTGCTGGCGTTTGATCGGGACGCACGCAGTGGCGGTGGTGAACTGGGCCCGCTGGAATCGCGCGCGTTGTGGCTCAACGCTGTCGGGCTGCATATGACGACGAAGTACAGGGCGATCATAGTGCTTGACGCAGACCAGCCTGCGCCGTCGGTAGCGGGAAGCTATCTCTACGAACCTTTTACGAGTGCGCTGACGAAGCAGTAACGGCGCACCCGTAGGGCGCAATCCCAATTGCGCGAATGGCTGGTCTGCGCCCCCAATTACTTAATCACGCAGTCACTCAATCACGGCAGGCCCTTCGACAGGCTCAGGACGGACTTATTGACGCCCTGCGGGACCTACCCTCATTGCACCTGCACCCCCGCTTCCTTAATCACCTTGCCCCACTTCACCACGTCCGCGCGCAGGTAGGCGCCGAACTCCGCCGGTGTATTGGCCACGGCGACAAACGCCATGTCGATGAGGCGCTTGCTCATGTCTTGCGCGTTAATGTGTTTGACGAATACTTCGTGCAAACGGTTGATGATGGGCTGCGGCGTTCCCGCCGGCGCGAACATTCCCCAGTACGGATCGGCTTCGACGCCCTCAACACCGGCTTCACTCAGCGTGGGTATATCGGGCAAGCCGGGAAACCGATTCACACCGGTAATGGCCAGCGCGCGCGCCCTGCCTGCTTTCACATGCGGGGGGATGGCAGCCGGTAAGCTGAAGCTCATCGCCACTTCGCCGGCGAGCAGCGCGGTCATCGCTGGTCCCGCGCCTTTGTACGGCACGTGAATCACGTTGATACGGGTGATGGACTTGAATAGTTCCTGCGACAGATGCGAGGCCGTGCCGCCGCCGGCTGAACTGAATGTCAATTGCCCCGGTCGCGCTTTCGCCAGCGCAATCAACTCCGTCGCTGTCTTCACCGGCACCGACGGATGAACCACCAGAATCAGCGGCGAGGACGCAATCAGCGTGATCGGCGCAAAATCCTTGATCGCATCGTACGGCAGTTTCGCGAACAGCCCCGGATTGATGGTAAGCGCGGTATCGAGCACGCCGAGGGTGTAGCCGTCGGGTGCCGCGCGCGCGAGCATTTGCGTGCCGATGGTGGCGTTGCCGCCCGCGCGATTGTCGATCACGAATTGCTGACCGAAATCATCGCTGATTTTCGCCGCGAGTAGGCGGCCCAGAATATCCGAGCCGCCGCCCGGCGCGTAAGGCACGATCACGCGCACGCTGCGGCTGGGGTAGGGCTGTGCAGTCGCTAGGCAGACCGATCCGGCCATGCAGCCGGCGAAAGTAATCCACAAGGCATGGCATATGTGAGGATCTTGACGCTGGAAATGTCGAAGCGTAAACATGGTTCCTCCTCCAGTTCAAAAATGAGCCGGATTACGACCGCAATCCGTACTTTCAGATTGACACTCGCAAGACACCTCCGCAATCATCCAGCTTTACCGGTAGGTTGAATATAGGTTAACACCATGGAACTGCGCGATATCGAATATTTTGCCGTGGTCGCCGACCATGGCAATCTGGGGCGTGCGGCGGAAGCGTTGGGCTTGAGCATCCCGGCGCTGAGCAAGAGCTTGCGCCGTCTGGAAGCGGCCTTGGACGCGAAGCTGGTGAAACGCACGACCAAGGGCGTGGAGCTCACGCCCGAGGGGCACACGCTGCTGCTCCATGTGAAGCGGCTGCGGCTATCGCTGGCCGACGTCGCACGCGAAATTACCGCTGTCCGCCAGGGCCGCGCGGGACACTTGCGGATCGGCAGCACGACGGGCGTTCTCGAAGATCTGGTCGGCGCAACGTGCAGCCTGTTTTTCACGGAGGCGCCCGCCGCGACGCTCAACGTCAGCGTGGTGGCTCAGGATGAGTTGCTACAAACGCTGCGTGAAGGAAAACTCGATCTCGCGGTTGGCATCATTGCCGCAAGCTCGGTGCCGGATCTCGTCCACCAACACCTTTTCGACGATGAATTTGTGGTCTATGCCTCTCCCCAACACCGGCTCGCCGGGCGTACGCAGGTAACACTGGAGGACGTGGCAAAGGAACGATGGATCAGGAATGCCGCCACGGGATTCTCCAGGCAAGCTTTCAACCGCGTATTTGAGGAGCATGCCCTGACGCCGCCTGCGATTGCGTTGGAGTCAACCTCCAACATCGTAAGGTTGCACGCGGCGGCAACATCCGACCTGCTCTTTCTCGCGCCCAAACCCCTGGCCAGGCTGGCCGCGCCGCGGTTTACACTGATCGAACTCCCCGTCAAAGCGCTCACCTATGCGCGACGCAATATGGTGAGCTATCGTAGCGATATGCACTTGCCGCCCGCTGGTCACAGGTTTATCGAGATACTCAAGTCAACAGCGAAAAAACTCGCCTAGTGAGCGAGCATGTGTGGGCGCAGACCGGTTAGGCGAGAGCTACCCGGTTACCGCCACGGCGGTCGGTACTTCGCCATGAACGCGCGATCGATCTGATCTTTCCAGCGCCACACCCAGTTGCCGTGAAACGACAACGCGCCCCATGACGCAATCGCGTGTTGTTCGCCGGTACTGATGAGCGCAAGCGTGCGCGCTTGCGGCGAATATTCGATCAGCGATTCGTTATGCAAAAAGCGCCGCAGGTTTTCCGCCAGCGGCGGGCCTTGGCGTACCGCGTAGACGCCTGATTTCGGATAGACCTTGTTTTGAATTGTCGCGCAATCGCCAACGGCAAATACTTCGGTATGGCTGGTTGATTGTAAGTATTTGTTTATATTGATAAATTTATAGCCATTCAACGCGAGTTCGCTCGCCCCCAACCACGCCGGTGCGGCGGCGCCGGTCGCCAGAAAAATCGCGTCGGCTCCGATGCGCGTGCCGTTCTCGGCGATCAACGTATTCGCTTCAACGCGCGCGATGCGGGCGCCGCAATGCACTGCCACGTTTTTGCGCTCGAGGCTGCGGGTGAGTGTGGCGCGCACACCGCGTGCGTGCTGCGTGAGCAGTTGCGGTGTGTCGGTGACCAACACGTAGTGCAGCGCGTGCGGCGCCGTGACTTGCGCGAGCCGGTGCTGCATGGCCAACAACACCTCCACTCCCGCAGCACCTCCGCCGACCATGGCGAGCGAGCGCACTGCGCCGCCACGTATCTCTACGACCAGCGATTCCCACGCAGCAATGAATTCCTTCACCGGTTTAACGGGAATCGTGTGTTCAGCCGCGCCCGCGATAGGCTGCACCGGTGGCGTGGAACCGACATCAATCGACAAGGCGTCGTAATCGAGCGTCGCGCCATCGTTGAGTGTGACGTTACGCCGCGCCGCATCCATCGCGCCCGCACGCGCTTGCACAAACCGCGCGCCGGCAAAGCGCGCCAGCGGCTCCAGATCAATATGCGCGTCGTGAAAATCGTAATGCCCGGCCACCAGCCCCGGCAGCATGCCGGAATAGGGCGTGTAGCGATCCGGGCTGACCAGCGTGAGTTCGACGCCGTTCATCGATCGCTGCCCGAACTGGCGCAGCACCTCCACGTGGGCGTGGCCGCCGCCGAGTAAAACCAGCTTTTTCATGAGTTTGGGAACACGCTTTCAATCGGGAGGTGCAACACGCGCAAAGACCAAGGATAATTCGCCATTCTATAGTCAGGAGGCATCATGCGCCGCGTCACCCTCACACAATATCTGGTTGAACAACAACGTAACAAAGGCGTGGTTTCCGCCGAACTTCGATTGCTGATCGAAGTCGTCGCACGGGCGTGTAAATCGATCAGTAACGCCATCAGCAAGGGCGCGCTCGCCGGCGTGCTCGGCGGCGCGGGTACCGACAACGTGCAGGGCGAGGCACAGAAAAAACTCGACGTGATCGCCAATGAGGTGCTGCTCGAAGCCAACGAGTGGGGCGGTTACCTCGCCGCGCTGGCGTCGGAAGAAATGGACGAACCGCAGCAGATTCCGCATCGCTTTCCCAAGGGCGAATTTTTGCTGACGTACGATCCGCTGGATGGCTCATCGAATATTGACGTGAATGTTTCGGTAGGCACGATCTTTTCCGTGTTGCGTTGCCCCGAAGGCGTCACCGATCCCGATGAAAAAGCTTTTCTGCAACCCGGCACCAAACAAGTGGCGGCGGGATTTGCCGTGTATGGCCCATCCACCATGCTGGTGTTGACGGTGGGC
>JANPOH010000414.1:0-2189 GCA_031427895.1 Betaproteobacteria bacterium | reverse complement strand
CACCATACGCAGTGAAGCGGAATGCGGCGGGGCAATTGAGGCGTGGCTCAGCCCGGGTGCTTCAAAACTGGCAATTGGGAGTGCGTAGCAATAGTAGGGGTATGTCGAGGATACGTGTAAAATGTATCACACGCCCTGGCTCGCGGGGCCAAACTCATGCTGAGCTGAGGACGGCAGTCCTGTATTATGTTGATATTGCTTGGTAAATATCGACATAATTTGCCTGTGCAGGAACTGTGTAGAATAAATTAGGGTTCCGTGCAGGTTATTGCAGCTTGAACGCGCCTTGGCATGTGGCAGCGAGGGTGGCGCTTGTCCATCATTTCGTTGTTTGGAGGGCCACAGAGCCATTGCGTTATCGTCCCCGTCCCGGCGGATCGCGCTCAAGGTTTTGCTGCTGGGCTTTGAACCGCCTGTCGATTTTTTCGTTCAGCTTGACCAATAAACGGCAAGGTCTGGGGGGAAGCGGGCGGGTATTGGATTGAGATTTGAGAAAGCAGCCATTTCCGGAAAGTTCATGGAATCGGCGATTTTTCGGACGTTGAAGGCACGTTCGGAACTACTCAAAAGCAAACATCTGCTTGGCTCGGTGCAACTTAAATGAGGTTGGTGCGTCGTGTGCCACCGCGCTCCTCCTCGCGCCGCGCCTGCCATTCGTTTGGCGAACACACACGTGGCGGTGAGGCGGGTGTGACATCGCCCCAATCCTTGAGGAGCGTCTCCATCGGTGACAATTTCTGATAGGCTATTCCGCCGAATACGTCTTTCGCCCGTTCTCGGCGTTGGCGCTCTTCTTCGCTTTCGACCAGTGGAGGTGGATCAATTCCAATGCGGCGCAACGCAACAAACAATGCGCGCCGTTCGTCGCGATCAAATCGGTCAGTTTTGTTCCACATACTAAGCAAGACCTGGGCAGTGGCCCGCCCGGCGGCTCCGATACGACACATTGCCTCAATGCCTGCGCCGTTAACATTTGGTCCTGAGGCGCGCGAGTCAGTCGCCACGAACAGCGCATCGGGGCCGAGATCGCCGATGCGGCGCAGTAGCGCCTCAGATTCCCACAGCCAGTGCGAATCGGCACGGCTGCTCGAGCGGCCATCGGGATCGGGTATCGGATCGACATTCGCGCGATAGAGCGCAAGGATACGCGGTCCAAAAGCAACGAAGCGGTCGCGCGGAAGGTCGGCTAGGAGCCCAGCGAGCACACGCCCACTTTCGCGCGCCTTGCCGATTTCGTTTCGAGCGCGATAGGCCGCAGCTCGCTCGACGCCTGACATAATTGGTTCTGCTCGCGACAATAAAGCCTCTCCTGTGTTCGCGACTACGCCGACTTGCCATTCAGCTTTGCCAAGCGGGTCAGCAACCATACGGTCGATCGCGGCAAGCTGACGTGTGAGCGTCGCCTTCTCCACCTCGGCAATCTTGACACGCACCAGCGTCTCGTCGCCGCCACGCCGATCGGAAATTGCGATGCGTTTTAGGCCTAGAGCTTCGGCGAGAACGACCGAGTCCCGGGAATAACGGGTATTTCCCGGTACGATGGGCGTAAACCCATTGCGCCAGAACGCCGCGTTGCAATCCCAGCTAGGTGCACCAGAGTTTAGACCGCATCCTATGACAGGCATCGGCAGCCAGCTGAGCGGTGCAGCAACACCACCAAGTAGTGTGAAAATTTTACCATCCGGCATCGTCACGATTGTCGTCACGCGAGTGACCGGCAGCGTCCCCTCGTGCACACGCTCCTCTTTGCGAGCGACGGTTACTGCGGGAAGAACAGGGCGCTCGGGCATGCCGAGGTCGCAGAATTGCTTCTCCATTTTGCGTGAGCCGATAGCATCGCCGTCGTGGAAGCCAAACGTCCAGATCTGCGCGGCACTGAGTGCAGGATTCCTACGCACCATTCCACACACTTCGTTCGGCATCATGCGGTTGGACCGGTGTCCTTCTGGATAGTTTTTGTTACGAGAAAAGGCAACGGGCAGCACATAGTTTTGAGTGTACCAACTGCCACCATTGCCGTCGCCGGTAAAGACGAGCGCGTGACGGTCGGGACTGAAAGGAATCGCGACCTTGCCGTTGGCCGCCGCATAAATTCCATTTAGATTACGGAGAGTTGCGTGATCAGCCGAGGCGAATGCATAATAGCCCCCATAAAATGCGACTGGAAGAACCAGCCACCATCGGGATAC
>JANPOH010000413.1:0-3898 GCA_031427895.1 Betaproteobacteria bacterium | reverse complement strand
GCACTCGCCATGGGCGAGCGCGAGCGCAGCAACGGCACGCAGCTCCTGCGCGCGGTGGCATTGGGCTATGACGTGGGGTGCCGCCTGTCGCTAAGTCTGCACGCGCATGATTTCCGCGAGGCGGGCCATTCCACGCACAGCTTCGGCCCGATGTTCGGCGCGGCAGCAGCGGCGGGTTCACTCGCCAAACTCAATTACGATCAGTGCCGGCATTTGCTGTCGTACACCGTGCAGCAGGCCTCCGGCGTGTCGTGCTGGATGCGCGACGAAGAGCACATCGAAAAAGCCTTCGACTTCGGTGGCATGCCCGCGCGCAACGGTGTCGCGTCTGCTGCCATGGTGTCGCACGGCTTCACCGGCGTCGAAGACGCGCTGTCGGGCGAGCGCAACTTTTATCACGCCTACAACGAAGAGCGCCGCATCGGCAAGCCGCCAATGCCGGAGCGCCTGATCGAAGAACTCGGCTCGCGTTATGAGGTGATGCGTACCAACATCAAGCGCTGGTCGGTGGGGTCACCCATACAAGCGCCGCTCGATGGCCTGCTGGAATTGATCCACGCCAATAACGTCACCGCGGATCAGGTGGAAAGCCTCACCGTGCGTGTGGCGCATCAGGGGGCGAACACCACCGACAACCGCCACATGCCCGACATCTGCATGCAGCACATGTGCGCGGTGATGCTGCTCGACGGTATTGTCACGTTCGAGTCGGCGCATGACGAAAAACGCATGAAGCATCCGAAAGTGCTGGCGGTAAGAAGCAAAGTCACGCTGCTGGGCGACGACGAAATGGCCGCCGCCATGCCCGCGCGCCAGTGCCGGTTGTCGCTCAAGCTCAAGGATGGCCGCGAACACAATATCCACGTCAAAGCGGTGCTCGGCACCGCGCAAAACCCGATGACGCGCGCGCAGGTGGATGAAAAATGTTTTCACCTGATGGCGCCGATACTCGGCCGGCTACGTGCGCGCAAGCTGTGCGATGCGGTGTGGGCCATCGAGAAGCTCAAGGATGTGCGGCAATTGCGGCCTCTATTGACGGCGTGACCGGCGCCTGCGGCGACGGCGCGCTCCTCGAACATCCTCGACCTTGCCGGGGATAACGGGTATAAGCGGTACCACTCGATTCATCAGGAAACACTTTGTCCACGTCACCCACCACACTCGAAGCGCAGGACGAAAACGGCGTACTGATCGCGCATCCGTTTTCGGCGCTGCGCGCAATCGACGGCCTCGCCGCCGTGGGCTGGCGCTCCGAGGCGGGCTTGCCTGCGCCTAAGCGCGTGGTGCTGATCGACGACACCATGACGGCCGACTCAGCCTACCGCTTGGCCTGCGAAGGCACGGCCATGCTGTGGCGCGGGGACTTTCAGAACGCGAAGCTTTTTTTGCAGGCGCTGGCGCGGCGCGTGGATCATGAGAAGCGCCGGCCACGCAAGCCTAAAGTGGCGGTTGAGCCGTCAAAAATCGACCTCTTTAACCGCTATCGGCTGGCCCGGTCACAACGCGCCCGCACGCTGGGCATGCTGCTGATTCCGTTTGATGCCGGCCATGGCATACCCCTGCGGCGCGCGCCGGACGTGCACGAGGCTTGCGAAGCGGCGTACGGCGCGGCGACTGAACCGTACGTGGCCTCGCTGCGCGAACTGCTGGGCATCATCGGCGCGTTTGAGTGGCAAAAAAAAGGCGTCGAGGTGCCCGCGCTCGGCGCGCGCGTGTATCCGCACTACGGCGTGTTCGCCCCCGTGCGCAGCGAGTACGTGCGACTGGTGGCCGAAGCGCCGTTCCCCACCATCGGCCTGCCGCCGCTGGCGTTCGACATCGGCGCCGGCACCGGCGTGCTGGCGGCGGTGCTCGCGCGCCGTGGCGTTGAGCGCGTGGTCGCCACCGAGCGCGATGCAAGGGCGCTGGAATGCACCCGCGACAATATTCAGCGCATGGCGCTCGTCAAGCAGGTCGACGTCGTGCAAGCCGACTTGTTTCCCGCTGGTCAGGCGCCGCTCATCGTGTGCAACCCGCCGTGGATCCCCGCGCGCCCGGCCACGCCACTCGAAGGCGCGGTCTATGATTTTGAAAGCCGCATGCTGCGCGGCTTTCTCGACGGCCTCGCCGCGCACCTCACCCCCGGCGGTCAGGGCTGGCTGATCCTGTCCGACATCGCCGAGCACCTGGGCCTGCGTACGCGCGAGGCGCTGCTGGGGTGGATTGAAAAAGCGGGTTTGGCCGTGGCCGGAAAAATCGACATCAAGCCCCGGCACGTGCGTGTATTTGACGCAACCGACCCGCTGCACGTGGCGCGGGCGGCGGAGGTTACGTCGTTGTGGCGGTTGGTGGTACTGACTTAATGCGCAAGCAATTAGGTTCGGCGGTGCAGGTGGCGGTTGAATGGATAGCAAGTGGCGAGCAGGAATCGACCCATTGCGGGCATAGGCGACAGTCGGCTATTGGGTAGTTCTGGTGTCCGGGTACTGTAGGCAAAGCGCAGCATGGCCACGAATCGCAAGCTAGAAGCGCGCACGCGTTGCTAACTTTTCTTTTAACTGATACAGATTTTCGCAGCATTGTGCCGATAGTTGCGCGTGCGGGCACGCTTCGCTTTGCTGCCCTATGTTCGCTTACCGTCGCATCCAATAGGAAAAAGCATTAAGTCTCGTCGTCGCGATTCGCCCAAAAAATCGGTTTTTCAAATCCAAATTAGTCACAGTTGCCCGTTCGAACGCCCTGTACAACTTGGCGTCGATTAAGCACAATCGTATCTGTCCAATCAGTGGTATACGACTGGGGTGAGGGGGCCGTTACACGAAGTTCGGACCGCCCTTCCTTCACGAACCGGTCTCCATGTACACTGACCCAATCTGTGGGGCAAACTGCAAGATAAAGCACTTGGTGAGGGGCTGGAGACGCTCCTTGAATTCTGCAACCCAATTCCCGTGCCTTCTCCGCCCCTGCGTCTGAAAAATCTTTTCTAAAAAAATCTAGTGGGTCGCCACAAAAGTCGGTCATCGTCGTCGTGCCATTGTTATTCACAGATAGCTTCCACATCCCGCTTTGCAGTACGGGCAACGGTGGGAGTCGCGCAGATTCTATCCGAGGTGGATTTGCCTTCTTTTCTGCGCCGTCTAGACACTCACCGTCCGTATATGTCACTTTTCCATTGATCATGCATTTCTTCGGCTGTCGGCCAGTCGATTGCGTAGACGTGCCGGCTGCCCCTCCGGGACCTGAGGCAGGGGGCGCGGCAGCAGCTGGACCGGGCGCATACGTATTACCTAGGCGCGGTCCTTGTGCTGGCATATTGCCAGGAGGGTCGCCTGGCAGCATCGGCGAAGCGAGCGCGCGTAGATTCGTACGCTTGTCGATGTCTTCAAATGTCAAAACTGTGCCATCAGCAAAGCGAAAACTTGTCTTTAAGGCTATGTTTCGACGTGCCGGCGAGAAAAAACCGACACAAAGTACCGAATCAGTGGTTCCCTTTATTCTTAACTTTATGCTGTTGTGCTTTACGTAGGCCAGATCGATATCGGTCAAGCTGATTTCTGGGCCCAAGCGTAGTCCTAAACAGCTATGTGTTTTTGCGCCCTCGCCCCGCGTCAGGTCATATTGCTGCGCGTACGCATTACTTGACATGAAAAACACAGCAATCGTGGATACTCCCGCAAAGAGCCATTGAAAAAATGACATTCGAGTGGTTAGCATTTTGATCTCCCAAAATCGCAGATAGCATTCTCGCGCGTTGCTATTTCACCAATTGTCACGAGGCTAGTGTAGTGCCCCCTAAATAACTTGACAGACTTTCCGGCCGCCCGCGTTGGGCGCAAACCCATGGCGCCGAATGCGGTTTGAAAAGTAGCCATGCGGCGCAATGGGTTTGCGCCCTACACGCTGTAAAGATATTTGAGGG
>JANPOH010000412.1:0-1543 GCA_031427895.1 Betaproteobacteria bacterium | reverse complement strand
CAGTTTTCGGCGCTTGCACGGATTGAGGCGGGGCGTGTTGCGCGGCCCATGCCGGCAGCTACATCCGGGGGCGTGGCGACGGCTACTCGGTGCCGATGAAATGTGGTTGAATGGCAACGAGTAGTAAGAGCCTGGAGTTCGGCGTTGGGTGCAAATTCCCCGCGATCGGCAGTGACTCTCGACTCCGAATTCTCAACTCTAAACGACAAAAATGGCCGACCGGCGATTGCAAGTTTTTCACAGCGCGGCGAAACAGCTTTCGTTCACCAGGGCGGCCGAGCAGTTGTTCATGACGCAGCCGGCGGTGACGTTTCAGGTGAAGCAGCTCGAAGCGCATTTCAACACGCGGCTGTTTGAACGCAAGCGCGGCGGCATCACGCTGACGCCGGCGGGCGTGCTGGTGCTTGGCTATGCCGAAAAAATGCTGGCGCTGTCCGACGAAATGGACACCCGCGTGGGCGAGCTGACCGGCGAGGTCAGCGGCCCCTTGCTGCTGGGCGCGAGCATGACCATCGCCGAATTTATCCTGCCGCGCATTCTGGGTGAATTCAAGGCGCTGCATCCGCAAGTGCAGACGCGGATGAGCGTGGCGAATTCCGAGATTATCGAAAATCGCGTCGCTGAACTGGCGCTCGACGTGGGGCTGGTGGAGTCACCCGCGCATTCGCCGAACGTGGCGACCGAGGTCTGCTGCGACGACGAGCTGGTGGTGATCTGCGCGCCCGATCACAAACTGGCGCATAGCAGCGGCGTGACGCCGGAAGAAGTGCTCGCCGAGCCCATCATCAGCCGCGAAAGCGGCTCCGGCACGCGGGAATTCGCCGACAACTATTTTCGCGATTGCAACGTCTTGCCCGACGAACTTAATATCGTGATGGAATTGGGCAGCCCGGAGGCGATCAAGGGCGTGGTCGAAACGGGCTTGGGCATCGCCATCATGTCGCGCGCCACGGTGGTGAAAGAGCTGCGCCTCGGCACGCTGGTGGCGCTGCCGTTGAAGCCGCGCCTGATCCGCAAGCTGTCGGTGCTCACGCCGCGCGAGAAATTCCGCTCGCGGCTGGTGTCGGCGTTCGTGGATTTTGCGTTGGCGCGCATGCGGCAGATGGCGGACAGCAAATAAACGGGGGCGGGGAGTGACTATGCAAAAGTTATGTAACATTATGTTTTTATTGACTATTTTTTATGCGCCTTGGATGGCTGCCGCACAGACGGCTGCACCGGGTTCGGCTGGCTGGCCGTCGCGCCCGATCCGTTTCATCGTGCCGTTCCCGCCCGGCGGCGGCACCGATGTCAACGCGCGCATCATCGCCCCGCGGCTCGCGGCGGCGCTCGGGCAACAAGTGGTGGTTGAAAATCGCACCGGCGCGGGCGGCATGGTCGGCACCGAAGTCGTGGCCAAATCCGCGCCGGACGGCTACAGCATGGTGATCGCCACCATCGGGCCGATCGCGATCAATCCGAGTCTTTACGCGAAGATGCCCTACGATCCGGCGAAAGATCTGGCCCCCGTGACGATCACCGGTGAAGTGCCGAATGGTTTGGT
>JANPOH010000411.1:0-5666 GCA_031427895.1 Betaproteobacteria bacterium | reverse complement strand
CACCTCGCGCCCCGGCACCATTTACGGCGGCTCGAACGAGATACAGCGCAATATTTTGTCGAAATACGTGTTGCAATTGCCGTCGTAACAATGCGCAGCAGCGCCCGTACTCTTCCCCTCTCCCGTCGGGAGAGGGGGTAGGGGTGAGGGAAGCTGCTGCAATACCGAGTAGAAAACATGCCCAGAAAAATCATCCACACCGACCAAGCCCCCAAAGCCATCGGCACCTACTCGCAAGCCGTGCGCGTGGACAACACCGTCTATTGCTCCGGCCAGATCGGCCTCGACCCCAAAACCATGCAAATGGCCGACGGCATCGACGCGCAAATACGCCGCGTGTTCGACAATCTTAAAGCCGTGGCCGAAGCCGCGGGCGGCAGCCTGAACGACGGCGTGCGCTTCACCGTTTACCTCACGGATCTGACGCACTTCGCCAAGGTGAACGAGATCATGGCGACGTATCTGACCGAGCCGTATCCCGCGCGCGCGGCGGTAGGCGTGGCGAGCCTGCCGCGCGATGCGCTGGTGGAGATAGATGCCATTCTGGTTGTTTCGTGAGGCGTGAGGGGTGAGGGGTGAGGCGCAAATGGCGCAGAGGGACGCCTCACGCCTCACGCCTCACGCATCTCTAGCGGGCATCAGCAATTCCACCCTGGATAAACTCGCAAAGCTGGGTATACAAAACCGCTTCGACTTAATCCTGCACCTGCCGCTGCGCTACGACGACGAAACGCATTTGTATCCGGTGAAGGATGCGCCCGCCGGACGCGAGGTGTTGATCGAAGCCACGGTGGTCGAGACCGACATCAAGTACCGGCCGCGCCGCCAACTGGTGGTGCATCTTGAAGACGGCAGCGGCGTGGTGACGATGCGGTTTTTCAGCTTCTACGGCAGCCAGGTCAAGCATCTCGCGCCGGGCACGCGCGTGCGCGCCTTCGGCGAAGTGCGGCAGGGTTTTTTCGGCGCGGAAATGGTGCATCCGCGCTACCGCATCGTGCAGGCCGATACCCCTGTGGCCGAGGCGTTGACGCCGGTGTATCCCACCACGGCGGGCATGGGGCAGGACACGCTGCGTAAACTGATCGCGCGCGCGCTGGCTGCCGAAAAACTCGACGACACCTTGCCTGGTATGTTGCTCGACCGGCATCACCTGCCGGCCTTTCGCGAGGCGGTGCGTTTGCTGCACAATCCGCCGCCGGATGTGTCGCAGGACGATCTGCAAACACGCGATCACCCCGCATGGCGGCGCATGAAGTTTGACGAGCTGCTGGCGCAGCAATTGTCGATGCGCGTGCATCAGCAAAAACGGCGCGGCGTGGGCGCACCGGCGCTGCGTCCGAAAGGCACGCTGGTCAGCCGTCTGTTGAAAGACTTGCCGTTCAAGCTCACCGGCGCGCAGCAACGCGCCGTGGCGCAAATCCGCGAAGACTTGTCGAAAGCGCATCCGATGCAGCGCCTGTTGCAGGGCGATGTGGGCAGCGGCAAAACGGTGGTGGCCGCCATCGCGGCGTTGCAGTGCGTGGAAAACACATTTCAGGTGGCGCTGATGGCGCCGACCGAAATTCTCGCCGAGCAGCACTACCGCAAGTTTTCCGGCTGGCTGGCGGCGTTGGGTATCGAGGTAGCATGGCTTTCGGGAAGCACAAAAAAAAGTGTTAAAAAACAAATACTTACCAAAATAGCCGCAGGGGAAATCGCAGTGGTGGTGGGCACCCATGCTTTGTTTGAGGACGACGTGGTGTTCAACAACCTGGGCCTGGCGATCATCGATGAGCAGCATCGTTTCGGCGTGCGCCAGCGGCTGGCGCTGCGTTTGAAAGGCACGCACGCCAGTGAAAAAAAGCCGGAGCACGGCGCGCAGCCGCATCAGTTGATGATGAGCGCGACGCCGATACCGCGCACGCTGGCGATGAGCTACTACGCCGATCTCGATGTGTCGGTGATCGATGAACTGCCGCCGGGCCGCACACCGGTCACCACCAAGCTGGTGTCCGACACGCGCCGCGACGAAGTGATCGCGCGCGTGAGCGATGCCTGCGCGGCGGGCAGTCAGGCGTATTGGGTGTGCCCGCTGGTGGAAGAAATCGAGGCCGAAGAAGCAACCGTCGATGACAACAAGCCCAAGCCGCCGCGCAAGCCGGGGCGCGCGGCGCACTTTGGAATGGAGGCGCTGCAACTCAAGGCGGCGATGGAAACCTATGAGACGCTCAGCGCTGCGTTTCCCGATCTCAAGGTGGGCCTCGCGCATGGCCGGTTAAAGAGCGAGGAGAAATCCGCCGTGATGGGCGCGTTTCAGCGCAACGAGGTGCAACTGCTGGTGGCCACCACGGTGATTGAAGTCGGCGTCGATGTGCCGAACGCCTCGCTGATGGTGATCGAAAACGCCGAGCGCATGGGGCTGTCGCAACTGCACCAGTTGCGCGGGCGCGTCGGGCGCGGCGCGGCGCAAAGCGCGTGCATATTGCTGTACCGCACGCCGTTGTCGCCGACGGCGCGCGAGCGGCTGAAAATCATTTTTGAAAACACCGATGGTTTTGAAGTCGCGCGCCACGATCTGCGCATGCGCGGCCCCGGCGAATTGCTCGGCGCGCGGCAAAGCGGCGTGCCGCTGCTGCGCTTTGCCGATCTGTCGACCGACGTGGATTTGCTCGATGCCGCGCGTGATGCGGCTGCCGTGCTGCTCACCGAAAACCCGGCGGCGGCGCAAGCGCATCTGGCGCGCTGGTTGAGCGGGCGCGGGGATTTTTTGAAGGTGTGATACGAAAACAAGCACCGCAAAGGCGCAAAGACGCAAAGGTAACGCAAAGGATATTCAAAAACAGTGCATGCAAAGAAGTGCGGGCTATTCAGGTTCCTGCGGTAATTTCAAAATTCGTTCATTTGCCAAAACATCGTAGGGCGGGAGGACCCCGGATCAAGTCCGGGGTCCTCTCGCCCTACGTGTTACCCGAAGGCTATACATTACATCCGTTTGAATCGCGCCCGATGTCGGTAGCGTTGTTTGGATTTTAAGCATCCTTTATTTGCAACCTGAACAGTTACGGCTGATTAGCTTTTTCTTTGCGTTACCTTTGCGTCTTTGCGCCTTTGCGGTGAAGTTTTTTGTAGTTGGCCCGTTCCTGCGATAATCACCCGCAAAACAAGAATCCGGGATCGAAGTGACACGAATTTCCAGCCGACTTCCGCGCGACCGCTTCTGGCAACCAGCCCCCTGTGCGGCAGGTGCGTATCAGCAATGGCTCACCGATCGCGGCTCGCTCACGCGGCGCATCGAGGCGCGTTCTCCGGGGATGACCGTCAGGGTGATTTTTCAGGGCCGCCGCCGCCTGCATCGCGACGAGCGCTTTCTGGCACGCAACCCTGCCGCGGGCGCGTGGGCGCTGACCCGCGATGTCGTGCTGTACTGCGGCGAAACGCCGGTGGTCTACGCGCACAGCGTGCTTGCGCCCGGCGACCGCGGCGACGGCTGGCGCCTGATGCAGGGCATGGGGTCGCGGCCGTTGGGGGCGGCGCTGTTTTCCGATCCGCGTATCCGGCGGCTGATGCTGCGGCAACACAAACTGGCGCGCGGCCATGAGTTGCGCCGGCAAGCATCGCGCTTCGCGGCGCCGAGCGGCACGCCGTGGGCGCGCCGCTCGCTGTTCATGGCCGGCAAATCCCCTATACTGGTGACTGAAGTGTTTTTGCCGGGAGTGCTTGCACTATGACTATGACGCTCAGAGAAAAACTGGACGCCTACGAACAACTGATGCGGCTCGACAAGCCCATCGGTATTCTGCTGTTGTTATGGCCCGCGCTGTGGGCGTTGTGGTTCGCCGCGCCGCGCGTGCAGCGCGTCGATATACTGCTGATTTTCGTGCTGGGCACGATATTGATGCGTTCGGCCGGCTGCGTGATTAACGATTACGCCGACCGCGATATCGACCCGCATGTCGAGCGCACCAAAAACCGTCCGCTCGCCACTGGCCTGGTCAGCGCGAAAGAAGCGCTGATTATCGCGGCGGTGCTGTTGCTGCTATCCTTCGTGCTGGTGCTGTTTCTGAACAAGTTTACGATTGCCCTGTCGGTGGTGGCGCTGGTGGTGGCGGCGTCCTACCCTTATTCAAAGCGATTTTTCCCCTTGCCGCAGGCATGGCTGGGCATCGCGTTCGGCATGTCCATCCTGATGGCGTTTAGCGCCTACCGCAACACCCTGCCGCCGATTGCGTGGTGGTTGTTTGCCGCCAATATTTTCTGGGCGATTGCGTATGACACCGAATACGCGATGGTGGATCGCGACGACGACATGCGGCTTAACATCAAGTCCTCGGCGTTGCTGTTCGGCGTATTCGACGTGGCGGCGGTGATGACCTGTCACGTGTTGTTTATCGCCATCATGGCGGGCATCGGCTTGTGGACAAAGCTCGGTCTGGCCTATTACGTGGGGCTGGCGCTGGCGTGCGGCATGATTTTGCACCAGTATCAGCTCATCAAGACGCGCAACCGCGAGCAGTGCTTTGCCGCGTTCCAGAGCAATAACTGGGTGGGCATGGCGATTTTCGCCGGGCTGGCCCTCGATTTGTATCACCGTATTCGCATTTTTTGAAGGAAGGAACCCCATGGTCTGCCGTCAACGCTTTTTGTTTGCCGCCACGCTGGCGATATCGCCGGCCCTGTTTGCCCAGGCCTACCCCACCAAGCCCATCCGCGTGGTGGTGCCCTTCGCCGCCGGCAGCGCCACCGATACCGTGGGCCGCAGCTACACCGCCAAATTCAATGAACTGCTGGGCCAGGCGGGTGTGATCGACAACCGCCCCGGCGCCAACGGTTTGATCGGCGCGGAAATGGTGGCGAAGGCCGCGCCCGACGGCTACACCATACTGTGCGGCACCAACAGCACCAACGCCGCGCTGGTGAGCCTCTACAAGAAGCTGCCGTACGATCAGGAAAAGGATTTCGTGCCGATCGCGTTTTTGGGCTCGGTGCCGCTGATCGTGGCGGTGAACAACAGCCTGCCGGCGAAAACCCTGAAGGAAATGATCGCGCTCGCAAAGGCCAAGCCCGGCGAGTTTTTATATGCCTCCGCCAGCACCTCGCAGCGTGTATCCACCGAAATGTTCGCCAACATGGCAGGCATCAAGTTGACGATGGTGCCGTACAAAAGCTCGCCGCATGCGATCAGCGATTTGATCGCCGGACAGGTGATGATGTTCACCGCCGATCTTGCGGTGACCATGCCGCAGGTGAAGGCGGGCAAGATACGCGGACTGGCGGTCACGTCGCAAAAGCGCACCGCGCTGATCGATTTGCCGACGGTCGAAGAAGCCGGCGGCTTGAAAGGCTACGAATTGATCGCGTGGTTCGCCGCCTACGCGCCGCGCGGCACGCCGCAAGCCATCATTGATCGACTGAACACCGCAATCAATCAGGCCGCAAACAGCAAGGATGTGAAAGACCGGCTGATCACGTCCGGCATCGAAACCAGCCCGCACACCCCCGCGCAACTGGCCGAGCGCACCCGCGTCGAAACCGTTAAGTGGGCCAAGGCGATCAAAGATGCCGGCATCCAGCCTGAATAAAATACGCATCGGTTGCGGCGCGGGCTACGCCGGCGACCGCTGGGAGCCTGCACTCGAATGCGTGGAGCGCGGCGATATTGGCTATCTGGTCTATGAAACCCTGGCCGA
>JANPOH010000410.1:0-3726 GCA_031427895.1 Betaproteobacteria bacterium | reverse complement strand
GAAAAGCCCGATCGCAACCCCCGCGAGGATCAACGGCCCCGGATCTAATGTCGACTTAGCCGTCGGCGGGCTCAATGGATCTCCTCCCGGTATTTTCACCACCTTGATTTTCAACAGGAGCCGCTCACGATTGCTCTCGCTGGAGTTAACCGCACTACAGGCGGATGGCAAAGGTAAAATCGTCTCCAGCCCTCGTGTCGTTACCGCCAACCAGATGGAGGCTACGATTGAACAGGGAACCGAGGTTCCGTATCAGCAAGCGTCTTCCAGCGGCGCCACTACCACGGCGTTCAAAAAAGCAGTCCTATCACTCAAGGTAAAGCCGCAAATAACGCCTGACGACAATGTAATCATGACTTTGAGAGTTAATAAAGATTCTGTTATTCCCGCCGTAGGTAATGCCATTCCTTCTATCGACACCAAAAACATAACGACAGAAGTACTGGTGGAAAGCGGCGGCACCGTCGTTATCGGCGGGATTTATCAGCAGAACGAGAGTACGGCCACGACCAAGGTGCCGGTTTTGGGCGACCTCCCTTATGTAGGCTTCCTGTTCAAAAACAACGCAAAAACTAACAATAGAAGTGAGCTCCTGGTGTTCATCACACCGAAAATCCTGAAGGACAATATGAATCTGCGGCAATAGTCATTGCCGTCTTACAAAAACGGCGTCTGCGGACGCCGTTTTTTATTATCGGTAATCGTGCAAATTACTGCCTGCATCGTCGATTCAGCTAAAATTCTGTCATGAGCGATGCGAATAGATTGCCTCTGCCCGCACCCTTTGAGGGAAACATTATCCTGGTCGGCCTGATGGGCGCCGGAAAAACCTCCGTGGGCAAGGCCCTTGCCCGCATCCTTGGCAAGACCTTTCATGATTCCGATCACGAAATAGAACGCGCCACCGGGGTGAAGGTCGCCACGATTTTTGAAATCGAAGGTGAACCCGGGTTCCGCGTGCGGGAAAGCAAAATGCTCGCGGAACTGGTGCGGTTAAACGATATCGTGCTGGCAACGGGCGGGGGCGCCATACTGTCCCAGGCCAATCGTGATCTGCTGGCGGCCAACGGCACGGTGATTTACCTTCGGGCGCCGGTCCGGTCGCTGATCAAACGCACCCGGCGTGATCGCAGCCGACCGCTGCTGCAGGTGTCTGGCCCTGCGGCTAAACTGACCGCCCTGTATGAGGAACGCGACCCGTTGTACCGCGAAATTGCCCATCTGATCGTGGATACCGGCGATCAGAGCGTGCATGTACTGGCCGGACAGATAGCGGGTAAACTTCTCGCCCTCACTTCCCTCGTCGACACGGTCGGCACGACATCCGCGGCGACCCCCTGAACCCATGCGCACGCTTTCCGTCAACCTCGACAGCCGCGGCTACCCGATCCACATCGGCGTGGGGCTATGCACCCAGGCCGCGCTTATTCCCGATGCGCTTTTGGCGGGTAAGGTGGTTGTCGTCACGAATCGAACGATCGCGCCGCTCTACCTGGAGGCCGTGCTCGGTGCATTACGCGGGCGCGGCGCCCAATGCCTGCCGATCGTGCTGCCCGATGGCGAAGCCTACAAAAGCTGGGAAACGCTGAACAAGATTTTTGACGCGCTGCTGTCCTATCGTTGTGAACGCAAAACGCCGTTAATCGCGTTGGGGGGCGGCGTGATCGGTGATCTCACCGGCTTTGCCGCGGCGACCTATCAACGCGGCGTGCCGTTCATACAGATTCCCACCACGCTGCTGGCGCAGGTGGATTCCGCTGTCGGCGGCAAAACCGCGATTAACCACCCGCTGGGCAAAAACATGATCGGCGCGTTCTACCAACCGCAAGTGGTGATTGCGGACATGGACACGCTTCGAACCTTGCCGCCGCGTGAACTGGCCGCCGGGCTTGCCGAGGTCATCAAGTACGGCTTTATTCGCGACGCGGAATTTCTCGACTGGCTGGAAATCAACATTGATCGCTTAACCGCACTGGAGCCGGAAGCGCTGGCGTTTGCGGTCGAGCGCTCCTGCCAGAACAAGGCCGATGTCGTCGCCAATGACGAACGCGAAACCGGCGAGCGCGCCCTGCTCAACTTCGGCCATACGTTCGGGCACGCGATAGAAGCCGGCATGGGATATGGCGCTTGGCTGCACGGCGAGGCCGTGGCGGCGGGCATGGTGATGGCGGCGCGTTTTTCGGAAAAACTCGGCTTTATCGGCAAGTCCGATGTGCGGCGCGTGGTGGATATTCTCGCGCGCGCCAACCTGCCCGTGGCCGCCCCTGCGCTGGGCGCGGAGCGTTACCTTGACCTCATGGGCCACGATAAAAAGGTCGAGGGCGGCAAAATAAAATTCATTCTGCTGAAGAAGCCCGGCGAGGCCTTCATCTGTAACCACTACGACGCCGCTTCGCTGACCGCGGTGCTTTCCACGCCGTCACAAACCGATGCTTAAGGTCGCGCCCTATGCGGCACAGGCAGCAACAACGGGCGGACGCATGCACCGCGAACCCGCCGCACAGGGGCGCAGCGAGTTTCAGCGTGACCGCGACCGCATCATTCACTCCACCGCGTTTCGCCGGCTGGAGTACAAAACGCAGGTATTCGTCAATCACGAAGGCGATCTGTTTCGCACACGGCTGACGCACAGCCTTGAAGTGGCGCAAATCGCCCGCTCCATCGCGCGCCAGTTGAATCTCGACGAAGACCTTACCGAGGCCATCACACTGGCGCATGATCTCGGCCACACGCCGTTCGGCCACGCCGGGCAGGATGCATTGAACGCCTGCATGAAACCCTACGGCGGCTTTGAGCACAATCTGCAAAGCCTGCGCGTGGTCGATCACCTCGAGCAACGTTACGGCGGTTTCGACGGCCTTAACCTCACCTTTGAAACGCGCGAAGGCATCTTGAAGCACTGCTCGCGCAAGAACGCGCTGGCGCTCGGCACGGTGGGCGAGCGCTTTATCAAGCGGCGGCGCCCGTCACTGGAAGCGCAACTGGTCAACCTGTCCGACGAGCTCGCCTATAACAACCACGACGTCGATGACGGCCTGCGCTCCGGCCTGATCACGCTGGAGCAACTCTCCACCGTGCCGATCTTTCGCCGCCATCAGGAAATCGCGGCCAAGGAATTTCCCAAGATCAATGGTCGCCGGCTGGTACACGAAACCGTGCGCCGCATGATCAGCACCCTGGTCTCCGACCTCACCCGCCAGAGCGCCGCCAACATCCGCATGCGCGCGCCCAACTCCATCGACGACGTGCGGCGCGAACCCGCGTTAATCGCCTTCAGTCCGGGCATCGAAAAGCAGCAACTCGAATTAAAGCAGTTTTTGCGTGACAACCTCTATCAGCACTATCGCGTCGCGCGCATGAGCAGCAAAGCGCGGCGTATCGTTACCGAACTGTTCGACGCCCTGCTCGCCGAACCCAAACTGCTGCCGCCGGATTTCCAGTCCAGAACCCGCGACGACAAGCCCCGCGCCATCGCTGATTACATCGCCGGCATGACCGACCGCTACGCCATGCTGGAACACCGGCGATTGTTTGCCGTAGAGCCGGTTTGATCTGGCGTGCGGGGGCTTGCTCCCGTACGGCAAAATTCCCTATTGAAGCAAGGGCTTGGTACCGGTAGACTTGGCCGGTTTCACCCCTGAATTTAGAGTTCCGCCACGGCACGTTGTGGCGGCGCAATGATATTCACTTAAGTATTTGTTTTTATTGAACATTTGGTGATGCCCA
>JANPOH010000409.1:0-3950 GCA_031427895.1 Betaproteobacteria bacterium | reverse complement strand
CCAGGCGTGGAAAACCATGGTCACCGGACGCCCCGGCCCAGTAGTGCTCGACGTACCGTTCGATATATTCAACGAGCCGATTCCCGAACCCACGCCGCTGCCTGAAGAGTGGAATTCAAATATCTCGTGCCGCTGCGGCGCTGATCCCGAAGGCGTACGCAAAGCCGCCGACATGCTGATGTCGGCCACACGCCCGGTGATACTCGTCGGCCAAGGCGTGCGCTACGGTGGCGCGACCAAAGAGTTGCTTGCACTCGCGGAAAAACTGCGCATACCGGTGGCGATGTCCGCCAGCGGCATCGGCGCCATCGACAGCACGCACCCGCTGGCGCTCGGACTCGTCGCGCGCAACGGCCCGTATCAGGCGAACCATGCCGCACGCCAAGCCGATGTGCTGCTGGCACTCGGCGTGCGTTTCGATGACCGCACTTCAAGCTCATGGATACCGGGTTTCTCATTCACCATTCCGCCTACGAAACTCATTCACGTCGATATCGACCCCGACGAAATCGCGCGCAACTATCCGGTGGCGTTGGGCTTGATGGCCGATGTGCGCACGTTTTTGCGGCAGTTACTCAGTGAACTCGATTCGCGTTTTGCCAAGGGCCAAATGCCCGCGGAACGCAGTCCGTGGCTCGACGCCATCGCCGGTTATCGCAAGGAGTGGAACGCCTTCATCGCGCCCGGCTTCAAAGCGGATACTTCACCGATTGCACCACAGCGCGCCGCGCATGAAATCGACCGCGCGATCACCGAAGACACCATCCTCGTCAGCGACATCGGCGTGCATCACAACTGGCTGATTCAATTCTGCAAGCCACGCCGCCCGGATTCATTGATCGGCTCGATGGGCTTTGGCCCGATGGGATTTGGCGTCGCGGGTGCTCTGGGCGCCAAGCTCGCCGCACCGCATCGGCCCTGCGTTGCAGTGGTTGGCGATGGCGCATTTTTGATGCACGCCAATGTGCTCGCCACCGCCTACGAATACCAGATACCCGTGGTGTATGTGATCTGGAACAACTACGCCTACGGCTCGATCCGCGGCCTGCAACGCGGCTATCTCGGCGGACGCGAACTCATCACCGATTTCAAACACCCCGGCACGCAAACGCCTTACAACCCCGACTTCGCCGCCATGGCGCGTTCGGCGGGCGTGCATGGCGTGAGCGTGGATCGCGCGGCGGATTTGAATGAAGCGATACGCCAGGGCGTCGCCAGCGGCAAGCCCTGCGTGATAGACGCCAACATCAATGGTGACCTCAACCCGGCAGGCGCGGGCATTTGGGAACTGCCGGGCATGGGCCGCAGCAAGCCGGGCATCGGGCAGCAGTACATTCCCTAGCAGAGTCTTCATAACGCAATGTGGCATTTACAGACGGAGTGTTGAGGTGAATCGCGCAAACCTCTTTGACGGTATCAAGGTACTGGCGGTGGCGCGCCAGATCGCCGCACCGTTTGCGACCTACCAGCTTGCCATGCACGGGGCCGAGGTGCTGACTGTCGACAACCCCAAGGAGGTCGACAGCATGCGATTGGTCGCGGGTGCGGGCAACGGGCTCGCCAAACACGCGATGAGTCACAGTTTCATGGCGCAGGCGGCGAACAAGAAATCGATGCAGCTTGATCTGAGCTTGCCCAAGGGCCAGGAAATATTTCGCCGGCTGGCCGCCGAATCGGACGTGGTGGTGGAGAATCTGGTTGCAGGCGGCATGGCCAAGTTCGGCCTGAGCTATGACGACCTGAAGCAAGTCAATCCGCGGCTGATTTACTGCTCCATCACCGGTTACGGCCAGACCGGCCCGACCGCGCGGCGCGCGGCCATCGATGGCGCGGTGCAGGCGGCGAGCGGGCTGATGAGCTTGTCGGGCACGCGCGAAACCGGCCCGATGAAAGTAGGGTTTCTAATGGCCGACTACGCGACCGGCTACGCCGCCGCACTGGGCATCGTCTCGGCGCTGTATTACCGTTCGACCACCGGCGAAGGCCAGTACATCGATTGCGCCATGCTGGATACCGCGATGACCATGGCGGGCGCCGATCTATGCGAGGCCGCAACCACCGGCAACTACAGGCCGCTGCGGGGCAATGGCGACGGCCGTTACATCTCGAATATTTTTCACTGCAAGGAAGGCATTCTGTCCGTGGCGGCCACCACGGAATCCCGCCGCGCGCGCTTCTGGAAGGCGATAGACCGCACCGATATTCCGCAGGATCCAAGATTCTGCAATCCGGACGTGGTTGCCAAAAACTATCCGGCGCTGTGCGATGAAATCGAAAAAACGCTACAGCAGAAAACGGCGCTGGCGTGGGAGGAAATCATCTCCGATGCCGGCGTCGCCGCGATGGCGGTACGCGATCTGCATCAGGCCATCGACAATCCGCAGATCGTGCATCGCGGGCTGATGCATCGGTTTGCCTACGACGCGGCGCTGGGCTATTCGGTCTGCGTGCCCAAGGTGCCCTATCAGTTGTCGAAGACCGGGGCTTACATTCATTCCCCACCGCCGCGCGTCGGACAGCATACCGACGAGATTCTGCGCAGACTCGGATTTGACCAGCAGCAAATCACAGCGCTCCACACCACCGGCGTGGTCGAGGCGCAACCCTCACGCCAGCGGTAACGGATTTACTACCTCAATATAGAATGCCATTGCTCGACAAACCGCATCATCTGTTTTCAATACCGTCTGCAGGAGACAAAATGAACCACAAGATTTTGGTAGCGTTTGCGCTGCTGGGGGGAAATATCGCACAAGCACAACCCACTTCGACAAGCTCAGGACAGGCATTTCCCACCAAGCCCGTCCGTATGATCGTCGGCTTCACCGCCGGCAGCGAAGTGGATGTCATCGGCCGCATGATCGCGCACGAGATGGCCGAAAAATCGGGCCAGCGCGTGGTGGTCGATAACCGCCCCGGCGCGGGCAGTACGGTGGCGGGTGCCATCGTCGCGGGGGCCAACGCCGACGGCTACACGCTGTTTTTCAACTCGGTGTCGCACGCCGCGACACCGGCGCTCTATCCGAATATCACCTTCGACACGCTGCGCGATTTCGCGGGTGTGTCACAAGCGACGAGCCTGCCCAACGTGCTGATCATCGCCCCCAGCGCCGGCATCAAGTCGGTGAAAGAATTGATCGCGATGGTCAAACAAAAAGGCAGCATCAACTACGGCCACGCCGGCGTGGGCAGCGGCACGCACATCACAGGTGAACTGTTCCGCCAGATGGCGGGCATCGAGCTCTCGCACATCCCCTACAAGGGCGTGCCCGAAGTCATTACCGACGCCATGACCGCGCGCCTGAATTTTGCCTACGCCCCCATCGGCAACACGCTGCCGTTCATCAAAGACAAGCGGCTCACCGCGCTCGCGGTCAGTACCGCAGCACGCTCTCCGGCGCTGCCCGACGTGCCCACCATCGCGGAAGCAGCACTCCCGGGCTATGTGTTCGACCATTGGTACGGCATGTTCGCGCCGGCAAAGACGCCGCGCGCGATGGTAAACCAGTTGTCGCAGGAAGTCAGGCGCATACTCACGCTTGCGGACATCCGCGAAAAATTTGCGGGACGCGGCGTAGTCGCCAAGCCGTCGACGCCCGAAGAGTTTGACAAGTTTGTGCGCACTGAAGTCGAAAAGATTACGAAGGTGATGAAGGCGGGCGGGGTGAAAATTCAATAACAGCGTGCCAGTTTAGAGTGGGCGAATAACCAACCTGCATCACTGAAATATCGTAACTATTTGTTTTTATTTACCATTTTTTATATTCTCGCATCCAGACTGGATGAGACGTGGGTCCAGGGTAAATTTGTTCTCAGAGAATAGCGTAGGGTGGGCAGACAGGTTTATCGTCTGCCCACGCGGTTTGGTATCCGCGTGGGCACAAAAGCGTGCCCACCCCTACCGTCATTGATTTTCATCATAAATTTCATAGAACAAATTTACCCTGACC
>JANPOH010000408.1:0-12953 GCA_031427895.1 Betaproteobacteria bacterium | reverse complement strand
GAATGCGCCGACGTAGCTCGCCGGATTGGAGCGCGTGGTGCGGCCGATCGCGGATTGATCGACCATCACCACGTCGGTGATGTGTTGGTGGCCGATGAGCGCGCGATGCGCGCCCGGCGTTTCCGCGGGCTTGCCCTTGGCTTTGAGCAGCGCGCTGTACAAAACATCCTGTATCAATGTCGATTTGCCGGAACCGGATACGCCGGTGATGCACACCAAATGTCCCAGCGGAATCGCGACATCGATGTTCTTTAAATTGTGCTCGCTGGCGCCGTGTAACTTGAGCGTGCGCGTGCGTGGCGAGGGCGCCACGCCGCGCACGCCGCTGTCCGCGCGCAGCGTACCGGCGAGATAACGCCCGGTATTGCAAGTATTTGTTTTTAAAAGAGTTTTTGTGTCACCAAAGTAGACGATTTCACCGCCGCGCTCACCCGGCCCCGGCCCCATGTCGAGGATGCGGTCGGCGGCCAGCATCACTTGCGGATCGTGTTCCACCACCACCAGCGAGTTACCCGCGTCGCGCAGCTTGTGCATCACGCCGATCACGCGACCCATGTCGCGCGGATGCAGGCCGATCGAGGGTTCGTCCAGCACGAACAGCGTATTGGTGAGTGAAGTGCCGAGCGCGGTGGTGAGATTGATGCGCTGCACCTCGCCGCCGGAGAGCGTGCGCGATTGGCGGTCGAGCGTGAGATAACCCAGGCCCACATCGGCGAGGTAATCGAGCCGGGTGCGGATTTCTTTCACCAGCATCGCGGTGGCGTCGTCCGCCATTTGCGGCAATTTCAATTGCTGCATGCGCGTGCGCACCGTGTCGAGCGGCAGCAGCATCAGGTCATGCACCGTCAGGCCGGGCAGTTGCGCCAGCCGGGCTTCGTCAAAGCCCGCGCCCTTGGGCAGAAAGGGGGCGTCGCTCTTGGCGTGGCCCAGCCGCCATGATAGCGCCTCGGGTTTAAGGCGCGCGCCGCCGCAGGCGTCGCACGGCGTGTAAGCGCGATACTTCGACAGCAGCACGCGCACATGCATCTTGTAGGCCTTGGTTTCCAGCCACTTGAAAAACCGCGCCACGCCGTACCACACGCCGGGCGAGGATTTCTTCCAGCTTATCCATTCCGGTTCGCCCTCGATGGCCCAGCGCTGCTGCGCTTTGGAAAGATCACGCCACGGCGTATTCAGCGGGATGCCGCGTTTTTTTGCGTACTTGACGAGATCGTCCTGACATTCTTTGTTGCTCGGCGTTTGCCATGGTTTGACTGCGCCGTCGCGCAGTGTTTTTGATTCATCGGGAATCACCAGCCCGTAATCGACGCCGATGACACGACCAAAACCGCGACAGGCGTCGCACGCACCGAGCGGCGAGTTGAAGGAAAACAGGCTCGGCGAGGGGTCCTGGTAGTGGAAGTCGCAGTCGGGGCAGTGCAGGTCGGTGGAGAAGCGCCACGGGGCGTGAGGCGTGTTGTCATGCGCGTGGATGTTGACGCGCCCCTGTCCAACCTTTAACGCGGCTTCCAATGCGTCCACTACCCGCGCCGGCTCGGCGGAACTGGCGCCGGACATTCGAAAGCGATCCTGAATCACCTCAAGCAGATCCGCACCTTCGTGCAAAAAGCGCGTGTACCCCTGCGCCGCCAGCAGTTTTTTTACTTCGGCCACGTCAAAGTTTTTCGGCACCGGCAGCGGAAACGCCACCGTCAAACGCGGGTCGCCCGCCGCCGCCGCGCGCGCCGCGAGTGACTGCAAAATGCTCTGCGGCGTATCGCGCGTCACTTTCATGCCGCAGCCCCGGCAATACAGTTCAGCGGCGCGCGCATACAGCAGTTTGAAGTGATCGTTCAGCTCCGTCATGGTGCCGACGGTGGAGCGCGAAGTGCGTACCGGGTTGGTCTGGTCGATGGCGATGGCGGGCGGAATGCCGTCGATGCTGTCCACCTGTGGCCGATCCTGCCGGTCAAGAAACTGCCGCGCGTAGGGCGAAAACGTCTCCACGTAACGCCGCTGGCCCTCGGCATAGAGCGTGTCAAACACCAGCGACGATTTGCCGCTGCCCGACACGCCGGTGACCACGATCAATTCATTGGTGGGCAGGTCCAGCGACAGGTTCTTGAGGTTATTCTGCCGCGCGCCGCGGATGCGGATGGTGTGGCTGTCGTTGGGCATGGAATATGGGATATGGGCGTGGGTGGAGCGGCAATGAGCATGTTGCAGAAATGTTGTGAAAGTGTTGCTAAAAGTGTGCGGCGGGTTGCGGTGCCGCGGCACGGCCGCAGCGGCTATTTTACCCGCGCGTGTAGCCGGTCACGGGCGACAGTGCCCGAATATTCGCCTAGAATACAAGCTGCACGGTCACGCAGTCACGCAGTCACGCAGTCACTCAGTCACGCAATCACGCAGGAGTCCCGGCCATGGCGAAGTCTGATTCGAAACCGCAATCGCAATCCGAGTTCAAGAAAATACACAAACGGGTCGAGCCCTATCGCATTACCAACGGCAAGAAGTTCCGGCTGAAAGACGTCGACCCGGGCGACACGGGCGGCCTCAAATCCGAGTTCAAAGCCGAAGCCGAGGAGCTGCTCTCGCACGGCGTGGCCTTGCTCACCGACGAACAGGCGCGGCTCTACGCGCAGGATCGCTGGAGCGTGCTGCTGATATTTCAGGCGATGGACGCGGCGGGCAAGGACGGCACCATCAAGCACGTCACCTCCGGCATCGATCCGCAGGGCGTGCAGGTGTATTCGTTCAAGGCGCCGTCCTCCGAAGAACTCGATCACGATTTCATGTGGCGTTGCATGAAGGCACTGCCGGAGCGCGGCCGCATCGGTATTTTCAACCGCTCGTACTACGAAGAAGTGCTGGCGGTGCGCGTGCATGAGGCGTATTTGATGAAGCAAAAGCTGCCGCGCGAACTCATTACCAAAAAAGTGTGGGACGAGCGTTATCAGGACATCCGCGCCATCGAGCGTTACCTGTCGCGCAATGGTTGCCTGATACTCAAATTCTTTTTGCACGTGTCGAAAAAAGAACAGAAAAAACGCTTCATGGAGCGGCTCGATTTCCCGGACAAAAACTGGAAATTCTCCGCCACCGACGCGCGCGAGCGCCAGCATTGGGATGCCTATATGGATTCGTTCGAGAGCATGATCCAGAACACCGCCACCGATTACGCGCCATGGCATGTGATTCCGGCGGATAACAAGTGGTACACGCGGCTGGCGGTGTCGAACGCGATCATCGATGCGATGGAAAACCTCAACCTGAAATTCCCGAAAATTGACGAGGCCAAGAAAAAAGAACTCGCGGCGGCGCGCAAGATTTTGATGAGCGAGTAAGCCGGCCTGTCTTAGCCGGGGCCACCCGGCGCATTCATGCGGCGCACTGCACTGACCCCCAGTCAGGGCCTGCGCCGTTGAATACGGGGATCACATAACCATTTGTTTATAAAAGATAATTTTATTGAGCGGCTATTGCATCAGCAAAGCCGGCAAGCGGGGGGCAATGACAACGAAGTGGATGCGGATGCGTGTAAGGTTAAACGCCGTAGTGGTGGTGATGGTGGTGATGGCGGCGTTGCCATTGTTTGTACATGACGGCGCCTGGGCGCAGGGCGCGGGCCCGGCGGGCGGCGGCAAATCGCTGCTGGACTTGTCGCTTGAAGATTTAACCCGTATCGAAATTCCCACCGTCACCGGCGCGGCGAAGCACGAGCAGACCGCGTTGCAGGCGCCGTCATCGGTCACGGTGGTAACCGCCGACGAAATCCGCCGCTATGGCTACACCACGCTGGCCGATGTGATGCGCGGCGTGCGCGGCTTTTATGTCACCAACAACCGCAACTACAGTTTTGTCGGTACCCGCGGCTTTAGCCGTCCCGGTGACTTCAACTCGCGAGTGCTGGTGATGCTGGACGGGCACCGCATCAACGATAACGTCTACGGGCAAGGCAGCGTGGGCGGCGAGATGCCGCTGGATGTGGATTTGATCGATCGCGTGGAAATTATCCGCGGCCCGGGTTCCGCGCTGTATGGAACGGGCGCGTTTTTCGGCGTGGTGAATATCATCCCCAAGCGGGGCGCGGACATCAAGGGGGTTGAAACGGCGGTCAGCGTGGGCAGCAACCACACCCGTCAGGGCCGCGTTACTGTCGGCAAGCAATTCGACAACGGTTTGGATGCGATGGCGTCACTTACCGGCTACGGCACGCACGGGCAGAAAAGCCTGTTTTTCCCTGACTTTGCCGGCAATCCCGCGTTTAACAACGGCCACGCGATCAATGCCGACGCCGAGCGCTGGAACAACGCTTATGGCTCACTGAAATTCGAGGGCTTCACGCTCGCGTTCGCGGCGGTGGGGCGCAAGAAGGCGGTGCCCACCGGCCTCTACGGTGCCACCTTCGGCGACGCCGGCAACACCACCTGGGATCAGCACGCGCACCTTGATTTGCAATACCAGCGCGATCTGGGCAACGGCAGCGATTTGCACCTGCGCCTCTACACCGATCGTTATCGCTATTTCGCCGACGGCAATTTCGACGTGCCGCCGCTGGTGCTGAACAAGGATTACGGCACCGCGAACTGGTGGGGCGCCGAGGCGCGCTACAGCGCGCGCATCGGGCGAGCGCACCGCGTGACGCTGGGCGCGGAATACGTCAACAACACCGCGTCCGACCAGCGCAACTTTGATGTGAATCCGTTCATGTCATACAACGATGCGCCGTACCGCTACGCCACCGCCGCGCTATACGCGCAGGACGAATACGCGGTCACGGATCAACTGACGCTGACGCTGGGGCTGCGCATGGATCGGCAATACGACGGCATCCAGTCCGTCAATCCGCGGCTGGCGGCGGTCTACATGCCGCAACCCGGCACCGCGATCAAGGCGCTCTACGGCACCGCGTTCCGCGCCGCCAACAGTTATGAACGGTTCACGCAATCGCCCTTCCTGTTGCCGAACCCCGCGCTAAAGCCCGAGGAAATCAAAACCACCGAGTTCGTGGTCGAGCACAGCTTTCGCAGCAATCTGCGCGGCATCTTCTCGCTCTATCGTTACCAGCTCGACAAGCTGGTGACGCAGGTGCCGGTCGGCGCGCTCGAGCAATACCAGAATGCGGCGCGCATCAACGCTCGCGGCTTCGATGTCGAATTGCAGGCCAAATTCAAGGCGGCGGAAGGCCGCGTGAGCTACAGCCAGCAACACGCCAAAGACACCGGCAGCGGGTTGACGCTATCGAATGCACCTAAACATCTGGTCAAGCTCAATATGCTCGCGCCGATAGACGGTACGCGCCTGTCGGCGGCGTGGGAAACGCAATACACGTCGCATCGCACCAACTGGGCGAATCAGCATGTGGCGGGCTACTCGGTATCGAACGTGACGCTGTTGGGGCGCAACTGGGTGAAGGGGCTCGATCTCACGGCGGGTATCCACAACCTGTTTGATAAGCGTTATGCCGATCCCGCGTCGAATGACGATGTCGCGGGGTTGGTCTCGATACCGCAAGACCGGCGTTCGTTTCGCCTGCGTGCGGTGTACCAGTTTTAATGATCGCCCCTCTTTAAATGTTATTTAAAAACAACAAGTTACGTTCATTCCGCGCTGTGCGTGCCATGCGCGCCATGCACACGATGGCGCTGCATGCGTTGTGCGTGGCGCCGTGGTTGATCGGCAGCGTTGGTCACGCGCAGGCGGCGTCCGAGTACGACGTCAAGGCGGCGTTTATCTTCAACTTCATGCGCTTTACCGAGTGGCCGGACGAAGTGCTCAAAGACAACAACCTGCGTCTGTGCATCCTCGGCCGCGATTCGTTTGGCGAGGCTATCAACGCCCTGCAAGGCAGGCAGGTGCAAAAACGCGAGCTTCACATACGCCGCGTTGCATCCGCGACAGAGGCGCAGTCGTGCCATGCGGTGTACATCGCCCCGTCGGAGGAGCCGCGGCTGGCGACGGTGCTCGCCACGTTTGCCGCAAAGTCCGTGTTGACCCTCAGTGACATCGAGCGTTTCGCGGACAAGGGCGGCATCATCGGGCTGGCGCTGGTGGACGAGCGGGTGCGCTTCGAGGTGAACCTGGCGACGGCGCGCGTCAGCGGCTTGCGCGTCAATTCGCAGGTGCTCAAGCTCGCGCAGCGTGTCATCGACGGCAAGGGTACTCCATGACTCACTGGTTTCGCGCGCTGCCGATACGGCGCAAGATACTCACGGTGCTGGCGTTTACCGTCGGCATCAGCCTGGGCTTGGCGACGGCGGTGTCGGTCACGGTTGAAGTGGTGTCGCAACGGCGCCAGAGCGGCGAGCTGGCCGAGAGCCTGGCCGAGGTCGTCGCCTCCAATGCGGCAGCGGCGGTGGTGTTCGGCGACAAACAAAATGCCAGCCTTGCGCTGCATTCGCTGGAGACGCAGCCCACTATCGTCGCGGCCTGGATACTTGACGCGGATTACCAGCGCTTTGCCGACTATCACCGGCGCGGCGTGCGCGTCAAACCGCCATGGCCGGCGAAAGACTCGGGCGTAAACTACGACGCAGCGTTGCTGCCGCGCCACGTGACGGCGGTGACGCCGATCCGTAACGCAGGCGAAACCATCGGCTATGTCGCGCTGCACGCCGATCTTGATTCGATGTGGCGGCAGATCGCCGTCACAGCGGCGATCAATGCCATCGCGGCGCTGCTGGTGTTTTTGGCGGCGTGGTTGTTTGCCCGGCGCATCGCGCGCACCACCACGGAGCCGATTATCGAGCTCGCGCACACGGCGCGGCGCGTGAGCGAAGAACGGCGCTACGATCTACGGGTCACGCCGCAAGCCAACGATGAAGTGGGTGCGCTGTGCCGCGATTTTAACGGCATGTTGAGCGAGATCGAGACGCGCGATCTGGAACTCACCCGTCACCGCGCCCATCTCGAAGACGAGGTTGAAAAACGCACCGCTGAAATGCGCGCCGCCAAAGAGCAGGCCGAGCGCGCGAACGCGGCCAAGACGCAGTTCCTCGCCAACATGAGCCACGAAATCCGCACGCCGATGAACGGCGTGCTGGGCATGCTGGAGTTGCTGGACGACACGACCGTCAGCCCTGACCAGCGGCGGTACGTGGATACCGCGCGATCCTCCGCCGAAGGCTTGCTGCACATCATTAATGAAGTGCTGGATTTGTCCAAGATCGAGGCCGGCCAACTGGCGATAGAGCGCCGGTTGTTCAGCCCGCGCGTGTTGATCGCGCAAGCCGTGCGCACGTTTGCCGAAGCCGCCGCGCGCAAAGGCATCGGCCTGCACTGCGAATTCGACGACACGTCGCCGCACGAGGCCTGGGGCGACCCGAACCGCTTGCGGCAGATCGTGGTCAATCTGACCGGCAATGCGATCAAGTTCACCGAGCGCGGCGAAGTGCGGGTACGCTGCGCCCTCGATACGCAGGCGCGGGTGTTTCGTCTGGAGGTGCGCGATACCGGCATCGGCATCAGCGCGGCGGAGATCGCGCGGCTGTTCCGTCCATTTGCCCAGGCCGACGATTCCACCACGCGCCAGTACGGCGGCACCGGGCTGGGCCTGGTGATCGTGCGCCAGCTCGCGCAATTGATGGGCGGCGACGCGGGTGTCGCCAGCACGCCGGGCGAAGGCTCCACGTTCCGGGTGAGCCTGCACATGGAACCCGCGACCGCCGCCGATGCCGCCGGCGCCGCCGGTGACCCGCTGCGGCCTGCCAACCCTGACGCGCCAAGCGCCCCGGCGGGCGCGCGTGTGCTGGTGGTGGATGACAACGCAGTGAATCGCCTGCTTGCCTCTGAAATGCTGCAACCGGCGGGTTATGCGGTGACGCTGGCCGAGGATGGGCGCATCGCCGTTGATACGTTCGCCGCCGGCGTCTACCACGTGGTGCTGATGGATTGCCATATGCCGGTGATGGACGGCTTCGACGCCACCCGCGAAATACGCCGCCTGGAAGCCGCCGACCCCGCGCGTTATCCGCGTGCCACGCCCGTGATCGCGCTGACCGCCAATGCGCTGGAGGGCTATCGCGATCAGTGCATCGCCGCCGGCATGAATGATTATCTGGCGAAACCCTACGCGCGTGCGGCGCTGCTCGCGTGCGTGGCGCGTTGGGCGACGCCGGCTGCCGCCAACGTCGAGGGTGGCGCATGGGACGGCCCGCAGGCGACGCCGGCACCGGTGCCGGTAGACGCGCAGGCGATGCCGGTGATCGACCAGACCGTGCTCGATGCGCTGCAAGAGGCGCTCGGCGACGAGGTGGTGTTGCGCCAGTTGATCGATCTGTTTTTGCAGGATGCACCCGAACAGGTAAGCGCCGCGCGCAATGCCCATGCGGCGGGCGACGCGCTGGTGCTTGCGCGTGCGGCGCACTCGCTTAAATCCACCAGCGCGACGCTGGGCGCGATGCAGGTGGCGACTGCGGCGGCGGCACTGGAGCAATGCGCGAAAAAAGGCGAGTTGCCGCAAGTGGCGGCATTGCTGTCGGATATCGAAACAGCCCTGAATGCCGTCATCACAAGGTGGCGCGCCGCCGCCGCATGAGTTGCCCGGCAACCAGACACCACGCCATACTGGCAATATAATAAGGACCAACGAGGAGAGACTGAATGATTGATGCAAGCGTAATTGCCATTCTCAAAGAGTCGCTGGGCGATGATGACGGGACCATCATCGGGCAGTTAATCGAGCTCTACGCCAGTGATTCCCCGCAACAACTTGCCGACGCAACCGCCGCGCTTGAGAAAAGCGATTCAGTGTCGCTGGCGCGCGCCGCACACTCACTCAAATCGACCAGCGCCAGCATGGGGGCGATGACGGTTGCACGCCTTGCCAGCGAGCTGGAGGAGTGCGCCAAGCGCAATGATCCCGCGCTGTCGGCTTCGCTGCTGGCGCAGTTGAAGTCTGAATTGAGCAGCGCAATCACCGAACTGACCGCACTGAAATTCTGATGCGCTGAACGCGGCCCAAGGCCGTCCAAGGCCGCCGCAACTATTTCCCGGAGGCTTTATGCAAGCGGTTTTACTTAACGGCCCAGGCGTGCCGTTCACACTGGCCACCGTACCCGACCCCGTACCCGGCCCCTTTGACGCCGTGGCGCGCGTGCTGGCGTGCGGCTCGGGTCTCACCATCCACCATGCGCGCGCCGGGCGTTTAAAGCTCGATCACTATCCGCGCATCATCGGGCACGAAATCGCCGGCGAAATTGTCGCGGTGGGCGCGGGCGTGAGCGAGGTGAAAGCGGGCGACGGCGTGACCGCGTATTTTTATCTGAACTGCGGGCACTGCCACTGGTGCCGCATCAATCGCGAAACGCTGTGCGACAATTTCAAGGGTTATGTCGGGCGCGAATGCGATGGCGGCTACGCCGAATACATCAAGCTGCCCGCACGCAGTTTCATGAAATTCCCCGACGGCATCGACTGGCGCAAAAACCCCGCCGAAGCCGGCGTGATCTGCGATGCGCTTGCCACGCCGGTGAAAGTGATCCGCCGCGCGCGCGTCACCCCGCACGACACCGTGGCCGTGTTCGGCGCGGGCGGGGGCTTGGGCATACACATGCTGATGGTGGCGCGCTGGGCGCGGGCGAAAAAAATCATCGCGGTCGATACATCTGCCGCCAAGTTCGAGGCCGCGGTGAAATGCGGCGCGGATGTCACCATTGATGCTTCCGCGGGACGAGTGGCGGAGCAACTGCTCGAGGCCACCGGCGGCAAAGGCATCGACGTGGCGATTGATTTTGTCAGCAACGCCAGCACGCTGGAACCCGCGCTCGCCGCGATGGGCAAGGGCGGGCGGCTGGTCACTCTCGGCGGCAGCGGCAAACCGTTTAATGTTGATCCGGCGAAACTGCTACGCAGCGAAATCGAAATCCTCGGTAGCCGCTACGCCACGCGCCAGGAAGTGATGGAAACGCTCGAGCTCGTCGCGCGCGGCGAATTCAAGGCGTTGGTCACCGACAAAGCGCCGCTGGCAGAGGCCGAGGCGCTGCATCAACGGCTGGATAAAGAATTGATAATCGGGCGGGCGGCGTTGGTGATGGGTTGAGTGTGTGAACCGCGGAAAACCGATTAACCACGGAACACGCAGAACACGCGGAAAGTGCGGCCCCCTCCCCCCCGCGCACGGCTCTTCTGCTTTTTCTGTTCTTTCCGCATGTTCCGTGTGTTCCGTGGTAAATATATTTTGACGTTTCGCAGTCATGGAAAAAACATAAATCATGATTAAAAACAAACAGTTACAAACCATAGGCGTGATCGGTCTCGGCATCATGGGCGGCATGATGGCCGAAGCGCTGTGTGCCGCCGGCTACCAAGTGGTGGGCTACGATCCGGTGGCCGCCGCACGCGCGCGCCTGAAAAAAACAGGCGGTCGCGCCTTGGCATCGACTACCGCGGTAGCTGAAGTGGCCGATGTGGTGATTACGTCCCTGGCCAAGGCCAGCGTGCTGGAAGAAGTGACGGCAAAAATAATTGCTGCCAAGCGCGGCGCGAAGCAGGCGCCGCTGGTCGTCATCGAAACCAGCACCCTCACTATCGCCGACAAGGAGCGCGCGCAACTGGCGCTGGCCCTCGCCGGCGCGCAAACGCTCGATTGCCCGATCAGCGGCACCGCAGTGCGCATGAAAGAAGGCGCGTGGACCATTTTCGCCAGCGGCCCGCAAACCACGTTCAAGCGCGTGAAGCCCGTACTCGACGTGTTCACCAAAAACGTGCAGTTCGTCGGCGGCTACGGCAACGGCACCAAAATGAAATTCATCGCCAATCACCTGGTGGCGATCTACAACGTCGCGGTGGGCGAAACCATGACCTTCGCGCGCAAAATGAAACTCGATCCGCAACAGGTGTGGGATTTGTTTTCGGGCAGCCCGGTGCTCGGCAACGGCGTGTTCAAGCTGCGCGGCAAACTGATGGTCGAACAAAAATATTTACCGGCCACGATGAAAGTCGAGGTATGGCAAAAAGACATGCAGGTGATCGGCGACATGGCCAAATCCGTCGATTGCCCGTTGCCGCTGTTCACCACCTGCGCGCCGATTTACACCACCGCGATGGCGCAGGGTCTATCGCAGCACGACACCGCGTCGGTGTGCGAGGTGTTGGGGCGGATGGCGGGGTTGAAAGGCGGGAGGCCGTGAGCGGATCATCAAGTAAACTTGGAAATGCATATGAACAACCTAAATAGAATTGTGCATCTTCAGTGGGATGGACCATTCAGTTGGAGCGAAAAGGAAACCCTTACCGGGCGCAGCGACTACGGTATTTATCAAATCTACGGATGCCACAGCGTTTACGGGGTGGATACGCTCTTATATATCGGTAAGGCGAGTGAACAAACATTTGCAATGCGCTTAAACCAGGAAGATCACTGGCCTTATCACCAAGATTTTCGTCGATTGTCTGTTTATGTCGGTCGATGCAGCGGGTGGGATGACACACCCTCAGATGAAGAATGGGTAGATTGCATTGGTCGCGCAGAAAAATTACTTATCCTGGCGCACAGGCCAGCTTGGAACGCGCAGAAAGAAATCAATGGAGACGACCTGGCGCTGCAGGAAACCCACGTTCTGAATTGGGGGTGCCATCGGAGCCTCCTTCCGGAGGTATCAGGACGGCGTCACACCGCAATGTATGACGAAGAGCGAGGTTATAAGCCTTTTATCGCCCCAAAATAGTTTTGTAGGTTGGGCTGAGCTTGCGAAGCCCAACAACAAAGGCTCGCGCGAAATACAGATCGCGCGGTAGGTAAACATCGCGGTGTTGGGCTTCTCAAGCTCCGCGCCAACCTACAAATTCTCCGCCTGCTTACCGCTTTTTCCGCTCCGCCTTCAACTCCGCCTCCAACCCCGGCAGCGCTTCTTTCATCACATGAAACGCATCCAGCGACGCCGGGCCGCCGCAGTACAAAAACGAATGCAAACACATCTCGCTTAACTCGGTTTTGCTGATGCCGTTACGCAGCGCGCCGCGCAGGTGGATGCGGATTTCGTTGGGTCGGTTTAACGCAATGCATTGTGCCAGTGTGACCATGCTGCGGTCGCGCAGCGACAATCCTTTGCGGTTCCACACGCTGCCCCATGCGAATTCGGTGGCGATTTCCTGGAACGGCAGGGTGAACGCATCGGCGTTTTTGAAGGCGCGTTTGACGTAATCTGCCCCCAATACTTTACCGCGCGTGGCGATGCCGGCTTTGAAGGCTTTGCTGCGGGCGGGTGTTTTTGTTGGTTTTTTCATGGCGTTCCTTGGGTTGTGAATTGATTCGCGTTGTAGGGTGCGCATCGCGCACCGTCCACCATCGTACCCGCGTGCGCGATGCGCACCCTACAACAGGCGTATCAAGGGTTAAATTTCTTTTTGATGTCGTCGCCGTTTGCGCGCTCGGCCAGGCGTTGCGCATCTTCCTTTAGCAGCAAGCGCGCGGCAACGAGTTTGGCGCCGGCTTCCTCGACTTTCTTCACATAGGCCGCGTGCGAACCGTAACGCTCTGCCAGCGACAGGCGCGGATCGTTACGCGCCTCGCGCTCGGCGCGGGTGGCGGCGAACGCGATGTAGGTGCCGTCGCGGTCGCACAGTTCGCCCTCGACATACGGCGCTTTGTAGAGATTCCAACCGGTAAAAGTGCCCAAGGGAACTGCGATTTCCGGCAGCAGGATGCCGGCGGTTTCGTTGCCGTCGGCATCGACGTTGGTGATGAGCGGCCGGTACGGTTTGCTCATGTCCATCGCAGGTTTGGTCCAGTCGGTCAGCACGCCGAATTCGCTGACCTTGCTCGCCACGGCCACGCCGGGGATGGCGGGGAATTGCAGTTTCTGCACCGCCACCAGCGTGCCGTCTTTCAGGCGCGGCGTGTTCGACGGCGGCGGCGCTTTGCCGTCCACCCATTCCGCCAGCGCGATCATCAGCGCGCGCAGCGCGGGCGTGGGGCTGTGCGGGTTGCGCGGGTTGACGCAGTTGCCCGGCGTGGAGGTCATCCACGCCTG
>JANPOH010000407.1:0-3185 GCA_031427895.1 Betaproteobacteria bacterium | reverse complement strand
AGCATCGTCGGGGGCACCACGCACATCGGCGTGGGCGCAGTGCTCAAAGCCGCTGGCGTGCCAGTCAAGGGATTGAAAACAGTGGTATTCAAATCCGGCGCGGAGAATCTGACGGCGATACTGGGCGGTCACGTCGATCTTGCGGCTGGCCCCGCCGATCAGGTGTCGCGGCACATAGCAACAGGCAAAATTCGCGTCATCGGCATCACCTCGCCGCAGCGCTTGCGGGGTGCGCTGGCCAACGTGCCGACATGGAAGGAACAGGGTGTCGACGTCGTGGTGGACACCTGGCGCGGCATCATGGCGCCGAAAGATTTGCCGCCAGCGCAACTCGCGTTTTGGGACAGCACGTTCGCCTGGCTTATTCAGACCGATGATTGGAAAAAAGATGTCGAAGCCAATTTGTGGGACAACAACTACCGTAACAGCACGGACGCAAAGCGCATGCTGGATGTTGAGTATCCCCGCTTGAAAAGCGTGCTCGCGGATTTAGGGTTGGTGAAGTAACGGTAATACGGCGTCGCATCATCACTTTCGGAAGGGTTGCACATGAAATCGTCCAAGCCGGTTATTTCCACGCCCACACGGCAACTTAGTGAATACGTGGCGCGCGCACTTAAACATCCACTGCGCCCCGAAGTGGAGATGCGCGCGAAGCTGCACTTGATCGACACCTTTGCCGCGATTATTTCCGGCAGCCGGTTGGTTCCCGGATTGCAAGCAAAGCGCTATGTGAGCAAGATTACCGCGAAGCCGGAAGCCGGCGTCATGGGTACGCGCATTCTCACCTCCGCCAACTACGCGGCCCTCGCCAACGGCATGTGCGGACACGCCGACGAAACGGACGACACGCATCCGCCAACACGCTCGCATCCCGGCACGTGCGTGGTGCCCGCCGCACTCGCGATTGCCGAGCGCGAGCAACTCTCCGGCAAGCTGTTGCTGCGCGCGATGGTGCTGGGCTATGACGTATGCGCGCGCACGCTTCTGGCGCTGGCGCCGGTGCCGGTATCGAGCACATTCGGCCATCTCTTCGGTGCGGCGGCCACGGCGGCTGCGCTGTTGAAGCTCGACGCGCGCCAGGTGCGCCATGTCCTTACCTATGCCGGGCAGCAATCGTCGGGGCTATACACGCGGCTGCGCGATCCGCTGCATGTGGAGAAAGCGTATGCCGTGGGCGGCATGCCTTCGCACAATGGCGTTCAGGCCGCGCTGATGGTGCGGTCCGGGTTTAGCGGCGTGGACGATGTGTTTTCGGGCGAGAACAATTTTCTCGCGACCTATTCGCCGGAAGGCAACGCCGACGAACTCGCGCGCGGTCTTGGGCGCGACTACGAAATCATGCGTTGCGGCATCAAATGCTGGTCGGCCGGCGGCCCGGTGCAAGGGCCGCTGCACGTGCTTCAGGATTTGATTGACCAGCATCATCTGCGCGCAGCGAATGTAGTGAAACTCGTCGCGCGCATGCCCGACAAAGAGCTCAGGATGGTCAACGATCGGGATTCACCGGACATTTCCGTGCAGCATCTGCTGGCCCTGATGCTGGTCGATGGCACGGTGACTTTTGCGTCATCGCACGACCGCGGCAGAGTCAAGGATGCCAAGATTGTCGCCATGCGCCGCCGTATCGAAACCGTGGGAGATCCGGCATTAACCGACGCGCTGCGCCGCTGGCGTTGCGCGATGGAAATCACCCTGAAGGATGGCCGTGTGCTCAAGCATCAAACCATGGCCGCCAGGGGCACGGCCGAGAACCCGGTCACGCTGCAGGACGCCGAGAAAAAAGCCATGGACCTTTTGGCGCCGGTACTCGGCAGCAAACAGGCTCAAACACTCATCGCCGCATTGTCGAAAATCGACCGCATTTCCAACGTTCGCGCGCTACGCAAGCTGTATATGAAATAGCCGCGTCAATCGATGCGCACGCCGGTCGCCTTGACGACCTTCGCCCACTTGGCAATTTCCGCCCGCAGATAAGCCGCAAACTCCGCCGGCGTAAGGGCGCGCGCATCAAAGCCCTGCGCGGCCAGCCGGTCACGTACATCGGGCAAGCGTGCAATAGCCACCAGCTCGCGATTTACCCGCGTAACGATGTCGGGCGGTGTGCCCGCCGGCGAAAGGAATGCCGTCCACGTGCCCGCTTCATAGCCGGGTAATCCGGCCTCGGCCATCGTCGGCAAACCGGGCGCCGTGACACTACGCCGCGCGCCGGCCACCGCCAGCGCGCGCAGGCGCCCGCTTTGCACATACTGCATCACCGATGACGGCGCGAGCAGCACCATGCTGGTTTCGCCCGCGATGAGATCGGTGACCGCCTGCGGCGAGCCGCGATACGGCACGTGAACGATATCGACGCCTGCTTGCATCTTGAACATCTCCGCCGCCAGATGCGGTGAACTGCCGTTGCCCGATGAGGCGTAATACAGTTTGCCGGGCTGCGCCTTGGCGAAGGCGATGAGTTCCTTGACGCTTTTCACCGGCAGCGAAGGGTGAACCACCAGGATCAGCGGCGCGGCAGCCACCAAGCCGACCGCATCGAAATCTTTTTCCAGGTTGTAATTGAGTTTCGGATATAGGGCGGTGTTGATCACCTGTCCCGCCGCGATGGCGAGCAGGGTATATCCATCGGCTGGCGACCGCGCACCGGCTTCAACGCCGATATTGCCGCCCGCACCGCCGCGATTTTCAACAATGAATTGCTGGCCCAACGTTTCACCCAGCTTCGCGGTAAAAATGCGCGTCACGATGTCCGCGCCCGATCCCGCGGCGAGCGCCACGATCACTTTGACGGGCTTGGCCGGATACGCAGGCGCTTGCGCGTAAGCCTGCATCACGACACAGGACAAGAGTACGGCGAGCGCCCGCGCGCCGGTGCAGCCTTTGAAGCGTAAAACCATGAGGAATCCTTGTGCGCTTATGCGCGCCGCTGGATGGGCACGCGGCACAAGCGTAGCGTATTCCGGGATTCTTCACCACGCTGAGCCTTGTCCAATGGGGTTTGAGTCTGAACGGGGGACGTGTTTCTAACGGGGGTTTGAGTCCGGGTTGAGGCGGCGTGAGATTCGGCTGGTTTTTTACAGGGCCGAGGGTGTGACTTTGGCAATGCGCTGGGGTGGGCTGAAATTCCGTATTAAATCAATGAATTAACGACGACGTGGAGGGCGGATTGTTACGCCTTTAGCGGG
>JANPOH010000406.1:0-3820 GCA_031427895.1 Betaproteobacteria bacterium | reverse complement strand
GACTCGGCGAGTTCCACCATCAGCTTCACGCCCTCTTGCGAGCGCACCGCGCGGTCGGCCACGATCACCGGCCTCTGCGCGGCAACCAGCATGCGCGCCGCCTCGTTCAACGCGCTGGTGTTGCCCTGCGGATGCACAATGCGCGCCATTTTCGGAATGCGCAGCGCGCCGGCGGCGTGATGGTTGTCTTCTTCCTGAATATCCATGTCGGTGGTAATCATCACCGGCGCGAAAGGCGCGGTCAGCGCGAACTGACAGCCGCGCACGGTAGATTCCGCAAAGCTTTGCAACGAAATCGGCTGGTCGTCCCACTTGATGTAATCGCGCACCAGATTACCCGGATCCTGCACGCTGTGATTCCACTCCACACCGGGCCGGCGCGTGTCGGAGCGCAAGCCGTTGCCGGCAAAAATCATCATCGGCGCGCGGTCGCACCACGCGTTGTAAATCGCCATCGTCGCGTGCTGCAAACCCACCGTGCCATGCACCATCACCCCCATCAACTCGCCGGTGGCCTTGCCGTAGCCGTGCGCCATGCCGGCGGCGGTTTCTTCATGCAGGCAGGTGAGGATTTCCGGGTTTTTATTGCCCAGATGATTAATGATCGATTCCTGCAAACTGCGAAACCCGGCGGCCGGATTTATCGCCACATATTTCATGCCGGTGGCTTTGAGCACATCCGCCATGAAATCCGAACCGGGATTGGTGATGAAGGTTTCGCTCGGCAGCTTGGCTGCTGCTTTTTCAGCGGCGGGTTTCGCGGTGGCTGTAGTTGTCGATTCGGCGGCCTGCGCGAGGGTGGTGGTTGCGGCAACGACTGCGCCCGCAGCGGCGGCAGTGCCTTTCAAAAATGCGCGCCGATCCAGCGTGGGTTGTGTGTCGGGGGTTTGAGGCGTATTGCCGGGGATGGCGTCATCCATGACTTACTCCTTATAAGTATTTGTTTTTATTGAATAATATTTCTGTGGTAAGGGGGCGACGTAATGATGCGTGCCGCGTCAGCCACTATGATACGACGCAATGGACAGGATGCGCACTGCGCAATTTTCGAATGGTCACTGCGGTTTGATCCCCGCCGTTCTGATGACGCTGGCCCAGGTTCCCAATTCGGTTTTGATCAGCGCAGCAAACTGCTCGGGCGTACTGTTGATGGGCGTCATGCCCATGCCCGTCATCCTCTCCTTGACATCGGCGCTGCTGGAAATACGCGTGATCGTCTGATGCAGAAGGTCGATGACGGCACGCGGTGTTCCTGCCGGCGCCAGAACGCCGAACCACTGCGTGCTTTCAAATCCCGGCAACGCAGAGGCCGTGATCGTCGGCACGCCAGGCAGGCTGGGCAGCGGTTTGGCCGTAGTGACGCCGAGCGCCCGAACTTTTCCCGACTTGATGTAGGGCAGGACGGAAGGCACCGCTGAAAACGCCACCGCCACTTCGCCGGACATCAAGGCGATCAATGCGGGAGACACGCCCTTGTAAACCACCTGCTGTATTTTGATGCCCGCCATTTGCTGAAAAAGTTCCGCGGTCAGATGCGGGTGCGTGCCTGCGCCGGGCGTGCCGCTGACCAACGCGCCCGGCTTCGCCTTCGCCAGCGCGATCAATTCCTTTACGTTCTTCGCAGGCACCCCAATCAATTTACGTCGAAGAATCCGTGACGGCAACGAAACTTGTTCAACTTATTTTGGCTTGATGCCTAAGGATCATTTCGCTTCCGAAGTAAACCTTCTCGACGAGATCGATCCCGGCCTCTACTGAAACGACCGAGAACATAGTTCATAGGACCTTCGATCTTGTCAATCACGCGTCCTATTGCTTCGCGTGAAAAAGTGTCGGTTTCCATGCTTCTGTGCAGTGCTGCACGAAGTTCAATCCACGCATCTTCCAGGTCAGAAAATGCGGGATGGCCAATAGTATCTTCTCTATCCCGCCCTATATCTCGTCCCAATACTTCTCTAATGTACGGGGTCTTCAGGAAGTCGAGTGGGTGATTTTGGGCGTTTTTACAATGCTCATATCATAATTCTCGAATCACTGACAGGTTTGACGATTAGTACAGCGCAGGGTTATCCACGGGTGCCTGCCTGCGCGCTCTATCGCAGGCAGGCACCGGTGGATAACCCGTGTTCATTAGACCCGGTCTTCAAAGTTGAGGCAGCATGCATGTAAGTACCTTCAGTCGCAGGTACTCCTCGTCGCGCAGTCCGTATGCGCGACGCTGAATGACGCGAATCTTGTTGTTCAGTCCCTCTACGAATCCGAGCGAGACTTTGTTCTCGGGTTTGCAGTAGGCGGCGATTCCGTCCCAGTGCCGATCGATCATCTCGGCGAATTTCTCGTAGGGTTTGAGGCGTTGCCATTTCAGACTTGCCCTCCAGTTCTCGAAGAAGCGCCGTGCCCAGCCCTCGCTCTCGTAGTCCCACAGTTGACCGAACGATTCTCTGAGAAGGTAGGCCGTATTCAGGCGCTGATTCGCCGCCAGCACTTTCTTGAGCGCTTGGCGACCCTTGAGTGTGAGGTTCTCGCGACGCGACAGCAGCGTGTATTTCTGGCCCTTGATGTAGCTTCGATCCTGACCGCTGAGCCTGTGATACTCGGACTTGCGCACGGCGTCGAGCGCATCGCCCAGATGACGCATGATGTGGAACTTGTCGTACAGGATCGCCGCCTGCGGTGCGCGCGCCTTGGTCACGTTGTAAAACGGCTTCCACATGTCCATCACCGCCAAGCGTATGGCCCGGCTCTTCTTCTCGCCCAGCGCGTCGTAGAAAAGTGCCATGCTCGTCTCTTTGCGGTCTACGCCTCCGAACCAGATCGGACGCCTTCGAATCAGATCGCTCACCACGATGCGGTAGGTATGGCCCTTGCGGATCGAGATCTCGTCGATACCAATGGCCTTGGGTCCTGGTGTACCGGCGCGGGCGAGTTGCGCACGCATGTACTGCATCTCCAGCGTCTTCACCGAATCCCAGTCCAGGTTCAGCTCCTGCGCAACGTCCTTGATCGTCGCCTGCCGGCAGCGACGGCCTACGAAATAAGCAAAGCGCTTGGTATAGAAAGGATTGTCCGCCATGATGGGGTATCGCGGTATAGGCACGGCAACAGCGGTGCCAGACATAACCCCAATTACGCGAACCCGTGAGGGCGCGGCGGCGGTGGCGCTACCGAACGCAGTGAATAGGGCCACTTTGCGTAATTCGGGGTTATGTTCAATCGACAACTGGCGATTTACCCCTGGCTGCCGTGCTTCTGTCTTCTGTCTTTAGCCGCTTCTATCGTCCGTGGCGGCCACCACCCAAGCGCGGGCAAGAAAAAAATCCACTTGCCAATTGCGCGCGCGCGGGCAGAAAATGCACCTCTGGAAAAAATTCTTCAAATGATGGGGGTGCGTCTTCGTTTTAGCCTCGCAAGTGCTTGAATCGCCCCTGGAAAAAGGCCTTCGCTACGACCAAAGTGCGTCGGGGCAAAGAATATACGCATATGTTGATGGGAATCCCATAAGTCGTCGCGATCCGAAAGGGTCGATCGACAATGATCCTTCTGATTTGACGCGGCCTTCTGGTAGTGACGGTGAAGAAAGGAATTTGCCTTCGCCGTTTCCGGGGAACCCGGGCAGACCGCTATCGTGTCAAACTCGGTGCAATATTCTTGTAGGAACAATTTGCGGTCCATTTGCAACTGCCGCTGGAGTCCCAACATTTGGCGCAGATTGGCTTGTCATCTACGCTGCTTGCCGAATCGCCGTTCACGGAGCGTGCTCAGCGGGATGCCAAGATAAAGAGAAGCCATGTCCTTAACCCGAACGTTGCACAAAAATCCG
>JANPOH010000405.1:0-5054 GCA_031427895.1 Betaproteobacteria bacterium | reverse complement strand
ACCAACAAGGCATGGACGACCTGCATTTCTCAATATCCAACAGAACAAAATGAGCCCGGAATCACATCGGGATTGCAAAAAATTTCTGAGATTGTTGATCATGTGGTTGCTTCTGGAATTTCCGAACAAAAAATAATGCTCTTGGGATTTTCTCAAGGTGCATGTCTTTCATTAGAATGGACAGCACGAAGTAATAAAAATATTGGTGCAGTTTTTGTGTCTATGAAGAATTATATTGTGGCCGGGGTCAGGCGGAGAACTGGATCTCTAACCCGTCGCCGCCTGCTGACTTTAATGGGTAGGGTAGACCGCGCTCGCCGTTCTGACGCGATGCGATTTCAATGCCACATTATGCCAAACGCTTGGGGTCGGATGTTTGTGCAACGTTCGGGCTAAGTATTAAACCGCCGCATCCACTGTTCGTCGCCGAGATCACCGGCATCGATCTCACCGTGCCGGTGGCGCGCGACGACTTTCGCGTGATCTGGGATGCGTTTAACGAATACCAGATACTGGTGTTTCGTGATCAGCCGTTTACCGATGAAACGCAAATCGCGTTCAGCCGCAATTCGTCTACAGCCATGCGTGGCGGCAACACGACTTGGTGATCTGGGATAATCGCAGCGCGCTGCACCGTGCCACCACCTTCGACAAAACGAAGTATCGCCGCAAGATGCACCGCACCACGGTGGCGGGTGTCACGCCGGACAGTGCGCTGGCAACCGTGCCGGGCTGCCAGCCCGCCGCGTAACTTAGCGTTTGAATCCTTTGCGGCCTATGCCCTTCGCCCGATACAAGCCGCCGTCCGCCGCCGTCACATAAAGACTGCCCAGATCGGCATCGCCGAACGCGCAGCGCATCGGCATATCCGCCGGCGCGGCATGCGTTTCGAGGATAGTGCCGCCGGGCGACACCACGATCATCACCGCGCCGCTGCCGCCTTTTTTCCAGCCCATGCAGCAGATGATGTTGCCGTCGCTGTCCAGGCACAGACCGGCAATGCCGCGCTCGCCGAACTGAAAGTTGAGCAGCGTCTTGCCGTGATGGCTATGGTGACCAAGGCTGCCGTGTTCGTTGATTGAATACGACACCAACTGGCACACGTCGCCGCGCTCCGCGTCGCCGTCCGCCACATACAGCGTTTTTTCGTCGGCGGAGAGCAGCACGGCTTGCGGGCCGGAGGTGTCGTGCGTGACGCGATTCAAACGATAACGTCCAGGGCCTTCCGGGTCGGCGCGCAGCACGGAGGCGTGCGGCAGCATCGGCGCGGTGGGCGGGCCGTACGGCGCTTGCGCGTTGTAGGCGTCGGCGATCCATACGCGGCCCTTGCTGTCGAGCGCCACATCACAGGGCTGGTTGTTGCGTTTGCCGTCGAGAAATTCGGTGATCGGCGTCGCCGTGCCGTCATTCAAGAACTGAATCACGCGGCGACCGCCTTCCTGCGCGCCGAACACCGAGCCGTCTTTCGCTATCGCCAGGCCATTCACGCGCCCGGTCCAGCGGCGAAAGTTATCCGCCTTGTTCGTCGCCGGATCGTAGCGCACCACGCGCTCTTCCAGCACCGCGCTGCACAGCATGCCCTTGCCATCCCACGCCAGGCCGCCGGTGCGGCCCTTGAACGGGCCGGCCACCAATTCAAAATTCCAGGTCATTATGTGTTCTCCTTATCCCGGTTAGCGCGACGGCACGCCGGCGATGTTGACGCGAAAGCGCGTGACCGAACCGATATTGGTGACGTACATCGTCTTCCAGTCATCGTCGCCGAACGCAATATTGGTCGGGTGATGCCCCGGCGTTTTGATACGCACGATGGGCTTGCCCGAAGGGTCATGCACCCAGATGCCGCCGGGCGCGGTACACCACACGTTGCCCGCCACGTCGCACTTCATGCCGTCGGGCACGCCGCGCTCCGGGCCGGTGTACTGATAAAACACGCGCTGGGGGCCGACCGTGCCGTCGGGCTTCACGTCGTAGGCGCGGATCACGCGCTCGCGGCTGCAATTGACGTAAAGTATTTTTTCGTCGGGCGAAAAGCACAATCCGTTCGGATACACCGTGTCTTCGGTGATGATCGATAGCGTTTTGCCGTCGGGTGCAATGCGAAACACCGGCTGCGTGTCGAGATAACGCTGCACGTCGGCCCCGACCATGCCCACGTTGTACATGCCGCCCGGCGGATCGGTGAACCAGATCGAGCCGTCGGATTTCACCACGATGTCGTTCGGCGTGTTAAGTTTTTTGCCCTGCCATTTATCGGCCAGCGTTTTCCACGAGCCGTCATGCTCCTGACGGAACACCGTGCGCCCGCCCCAGCCCGCGACAACAATACGGTTTTCGAGGTCAAGCGCGAGGCCATTCGCTTTTACCGAGGGGTTGAGCAGCGCCTGCTTGCCGACGCCCGGCTTCCAGCTCCAGAGGGTGTCGCCGATGATGTCGGTGAACACCAGCCGCCCGTTCTTTTTATCCCACACCGGCCCTTCGCCGAAAATAATGTCGCGCGCGCACAGTTCCACCGGCGGGCTTTTATCGACAATGCGCTCCCAGCCGGGCGCGCACATATCGACTTCCACATACAACTCTTCCAATGATCCATGCATCGGCTGCTCCTTGACTTGAATGAAGTGGCTTGCGAAACAGCGAGGTTTACGGCAAGCGAATGGTTCGGCGACTTGAAACGAAAGAATATCACTACAGACGCCTCAATCAAACCAGCGCCGCTTGTAACTGACCCCCGGCGCATTCGGCCCAGCACCGGCGGGATCCACCCACAGCGATTTGCCCGGATGTCTTACCGGCTTGCCTTCGAAACGTTCGCGCATCCAGTCGCACACGAACGCGTGGATGTCGGCTTCCCACACCGAGCTGCGGGCTTTTTGCGTGATCGAGCCGTTGTGGTGCTGATCGGGCAGCACCCACAGTTCAGCGGGGGCTTTCATTTCGTCGAACAGGCGGTAGACCTCATCCACCGGTGCGCGCGGATCGTATTCGCCGGTGACAATCAGCGTGGGGCAGGTGATTTTGTCCATCAGCCCTTCCATGGTCATTTTCTGCCACACCGCATCGAGTTCGGCCTCGCTCGATGACTGGGTGAGATAGGCGAACAACTGCTTGTAGCGCGGCGACTCTTCGGTCATCAAATAATATTTATCCACGAACGATGCCCACGGTGCGGCGGCGGCGGCGATGTTTTTATTTTTCGCGGCGATGCGCATGCCCCAGAACGAGCCAAAGGAGAGCGCATATACGCCGATTTTTTTCGCATCGACTTCGCGGCGCTTCATCAGCACCTCGATCACGGCGGCGGCGGCGTCTTCGTAGTTGTCATCGGTCAGACGAATGCCGCGCAGGTTGCTTTCGCCCTGACCGGGGCCGTCGAACGAAAACACATGCATGCCGCGTTGCAGCGCCTGGTTGTAATACGGATGCGGCCACGCCTCCTTGGTTTGATCGCAGCCGGGCACGTAAAAAATCAGCGGCTTTGCGCCGTTGCCGGGCGCGAGATGCAGATTGCCTGACACCACCGTGCCGTTCCACGGCACATCGACATGCTCGATTTTATACGGCGCCAGCTCGCGCACCTTGTCGTAACAACGAATCACGCCGCCATGGAGGAATTTTTTTTCATCGCCGGTTTCGAAAACCACATGCTGCGCGTCGGCGTATTCCAGCGACGCCGTGTAATACAGGTCCATCGCCGTTTCTTTGTGACCCGCCTCGGCTTCGGCCTGGGCAAGGCGCTCGGTTTTACGCGCGACCATGCCCATGTGTTTGGCGATCATCTCGTGGCTACGCACCGTGCGCGGCAGGCGCCCGCGGCCATCCGGCTGAAAATGAAACGTCTTGCCGGTTTCTTTTACCATCCAGTCGAAAAACCATTGCTGATTGTCGCGATGCAGATGCGGCTTGCCTTTTTTGGCGCGGGCGGGGCTGGGCATGGTTTTACCTGTAAATAGTGTTTAAAAACAAATACTTATATTAACTTCGTTTCTGAGTCTCGGCGCTTTTGACAGGCATGCGCTTGAACACGTTGAAGATATCGCAGATTGTCGTGCAGTGTGAATGCGTCGCGCAGGATCGACATCCGCGGCGAGCGGCGTGAGTAATAAAATAGCCATTCCGGCAATCGAGATCGCCAAACGAGGAACTGCCGCCATGACCATTACCCTTCATGCCGTAACGCCGGATTTTTTTGCTGAAATCGGCGACGTGGATCTGTCCCGGTCGTTGCCCGCGCCGGATATCGACGCCATCCAGCAGGCGTTCTGGAAATACGGCGTGCTGGTGTTCCCCGAACAAAAACTCTCGCCGCAACAGCACATCGATTTCGCCAAGAATTTTGGCCCCATCGAAACCGATCGCGTGCTGGCCGCGGAAAACGCCGCGCCGCGTTTGGGTTCGGCCTTTGCCGACATCTCCAATTTGAATCCCGCAGGAAAAATCTGGGACAAAGGCAGCCGCCAGCGCATGTACAAAGAAGGCAACAAGCTGTGGCACACCGACAGCTCGTTCAAATACAAGCCGGGGCTGTGTTCGCTGCTGTATTCAACTACCGTGGCGCCCATCGGCGGCCACACCGAATTCGCCGACCAGCGCGCGGCCTACGATGCGCTGCCGGACGCCATGAAACAAAAACTCGCCGGGCTGATCGCGGAACACGCGATTGAATACTCGCGCCGCCGCACCGGGTTTACCGAGTTCGACCCGGAGGAAGCCCGGCGCCTGCCGCCAGTGCCGCAACTGCTGGTGCGTACCATCCCGCAAAGCGGTCGCAAATCGTTGTACGTCGCCGCGCACATCGGCGGCATCAAAGGCATGGGCGCCGACGAAGGCGAAGCGCTGCTGCAACAATTGCTCGCGCACATCACCCAACGCCAGTTCGTGCATATCCACCGCTGGCGCCCGAACGATCTGGTGATGTGGGACAACCGCGGCACCCTGCACCGCGGCACCGATTTCGACGACATGCGCTACGTGCGTGACATGCGGCGGGTGACGGTGAGCGATGTGGCTAATACTTGTGAGCAGGAAGGGGTGTAGGTGTCGGCACCGAACGT
>JANPOH010000404.1:0-6915 GCA_031427895.1 Betaproteobacteria bacterium | reverse complement strand
TCCGAAACGTTGCAGGGCGTGTATTTCCCCGCAGGCGTGCCTGCGGCCATCGTCAAAAAATTTCACGCCGACCTGATGAAAATCGGCAACATGCCCGACGTGCGCGAGCGCGTCACCGGACTGGGTTTCGACTTTGTGCTTTCCACGCCGGCGGAGTTCATGGCGCAGACGCGCGTGGAAGTCGAAAAGTGGAAGCGCGTGGTGCAGAACGCGGGCGTGCAGGTGCAGTAGATTCAACCCTAAAATTCTTCACCGCGGAGGCGCAGAGGCGCAGAGAATCGCCGCAGAGACAACCCGAAACGAATTTCGTGGTTCTCTGCGTAAACTTCGCGCCTCTGCGCCTCCGCAGTGAATCTGTTTAAGTCACCCCATGCGAATAGTAGACGTCCGTGAAACCGCCGTCCCGCTGAAATCCGCCCTGCGCAACGCGGTATTCGATTTCAGCGAAATGACGACCTCCGTCGTTGCTGTCATCACCGATGTGATCCGCGACGGCAAACCCGTCGTTGGGTTTGCCTTCAATTCCACCGGCCGCTATGCCTGCGGCGCGCAAATGCGCGACCGCTTTATTCCTCGTATTCTGAAGGCCAAGCCGGAGTCGTTGCTCAACGCCGCGGGCGACAATCTCAATCCCGAAAAAATTCTCGCCGCCATGATGCAGCGTGAGAAACCCGGCGGTCACACCGAGCGCTCGGTCGCCATCGGCACGATAGAAGTTGCGTGCTGGGACGCGGTGGCGAAAATCGAAGGCAAGCCGCTGCACCGCGTGCTGGCCGAGCGTTATAACGACGGCAAATTCATCGATCAAGTGCCGTGTTATGTCGGCGGCGGCTGGTACGAACCGGGCAAAGGCATCCCTGAATTGCTGGATGAAATACGCGAAAAACTCGATCAGGGCTACACCGTGATGAAAATCAAGGTCGGCGGCGCTCCCATCCCCGAAGATGTTGCGCGCGTGGAGGCGTCGCTGAAGTTGATGCCGTCCAGCCGCCACCTGGCGGTGGACGCCAACGCCGGTTTCAATCGCGAGCGTGCGCTGGCGTATGCGAAGGCGCTCGCGCCGTTTAAATTGAAATGGTTCGAGGAACCCACCGATCCGGCGGGCTTTGAACTACTCAACGAATTCATCGCGCTGTATGGTTCGCCGGTAGGCACCGGCGAAAACCTGTTCTCCACGCAGGACGTGGAAAACCTTGTCGCCTTCGGCGGCATGCGCGCGGGCGTGGATTTTATCCAGACCGATGTGCCGCAATCGTACGGCATCGTGCAGTTTTCGCGCACGCTCGACATGTTGAAGCAGCGCGGCTGGTCACGGCAGAGTGTGTTCCCGCATGGCGGCAATCAAATGACGCTGCATCTGGTCGGCGGCTTCGGCCTCGGCGGTTGCGAAGCGTATCCGGGCGTGTTCGGCATCTTTGCGGGCTTTGCGGATGATGCCAAGGTAGAAAATGGATTTCTCAAACTGCCTGACCGGCCCGGTATCGGTTTCGAGGCGCAGAATTCGTTGTATGCGGTGATGAAGGCGTTGGTTGCGTGAGCGCGAGCAAGCACAAGGCGTTGCGGACCGCATTCGCCCATCTCGACAAAGGCGACTGGGAAGCCGCGCACAAGATCGTGCAGGGCGACGAGTCGACCGCAGGATGCTGGACACACGGCATCGTGCATGTGATGGAAGGCGATCTCGAAAATGCGCGCTATTGGTATAGGCGAGCGGAGCGGCCATTTTCAGACGACATAGCGCAAGAACTTGCAGCGGCGAAGAAAACGCTATCGTAAACGGTTAATGAAGAAGTTTTATGCAAAGGGAAATTGCCAAGGGCTTGACCGTGCTTGCCTGCGTAGCGATTGGCATCATTGTGTTCTTGGGGTTAGTAGCTTTTTTGGTATCTGATGCCTGTCTGGATACCGGCGGCGCGGCTGGTAGTTCGCCATTTATATGCGTGGCTGAAAATGGAAATGAATGGCCGTGGTTTGCTCTGCTACGACCCGCGGTCGTTACGTCGTTGGGAGCGTTTGCGGGATTTTGCACATTCCTTCTGATTCGCTGGGTATTACGACGACTGGGGAAATCGACAGGATAGCGCGGCGTTCGTAGGGCGGGAGAATCCCGCCTTTGGTGAATGCCCAATACAACCGGCGGGATACGCTGCGCTCCTCCCGCCCTACAAAATATTTTTCTCGCGCAACGCCGCGATCTCTGCATCGCTCTTGCCCAGCACCCCGCGCAGCACGTCCTCCACATGCTCGCCCACCAGCGGCGGCGGCCTGTCGTAGCTTAACGGCGTGCGTGAAAACTTGATCGGGTTGGCGGTGAGCGCCACTTCGCCGGCGAGCGGATGCGGCACGCTGATTTTCAGGCCCCGATGTTGCACCTGCGGGTCGGCATAGACTTGGTCGAGCCGGTTGATCGGTCCGCAGGGGACGCCGACAGTCTCGAGCAGCTTTATCCAGCCCGCCGTCGTCTTTTTGGCCAGCGCCTGCGCGAGGACGGCGGTGCAGGCGTCACGATTGGCCATGCGCAGCGCGTTGGCGGCAAAGCGCGGGTCAGCGGCGGCTTCGGGCACGCCCGCGGCCTCGCACAGGCGCTGGTACTGGCCGTCGTTGCCGGTGGCGATAATCATGTTGCCGTCGCTGGTGCGGAATGTTTGATACGGCATCACGTTCGGGTGCTCGTTGCCGATGCATTGCGGCACTTGGCCGCCGATCAGGTAGTTGGCATTCTGGTTGGCGAGCCACGCCACCTGCGTGTCGAGCAGCGCCATGTCGATATACTGGCCGAGACCGCTCGCCGTGCGTTCATGCACGGCGGCGAGAATGCCGACCGTCGAGTACATGCCGGTCATCAGGTCGGCAATGGCCACGCCCCACGCGCTGCGGGCCGCCGCCGGGGCGGTCTGCGCGCTCGCCGGTCATGCTCATGATGCCGCCCATGCCCTGCACCAGATAGTCGTAGCCGGCGCGGTCGCGGTACGGCCCGGTCTGGCCGAAGCCGGTGATCGAGCAGTAAATGAGTTTTGGATTGAGTTTGGAGAGCGCTTCGTAATCGAGACCGTAACGCTTTAAATCGCCGACCTTGTAATTCTCGATCAGGATGTCGGACACCTGCGCGAGTTCGCGGATAATCTGCTGGCCTTCAGGTTTGGCGATGTCGAGCGTGAGCGATTGTTTGCCGCGATTGGCGCACATGAAGTAGGCCGCATCGCTGGTGTCATTGCCCTCGCGGTCTTTCACGAATGGCGGGCCCCACGCGCGGGTGTCGTCGCCTTTGCCGGGGCGTTCGATTTTGATGACTTCCGCGCCGAGGTCGGCGAGCAATTGGCCCACCCACGGGCCGGCGAGGATGCGGCTCATGTCGAGCACGCGGATGCCCGCGAGCGGGCCCTGGTTTTTGGGTTGTGGGGTTGTCATGATGATGTCTCGATACGAATGGGGGAAGGGATGAGGGGAGGCTTACCCACGCCCTGGCGCCGTTTCAGGGGGGGGCGAGGGGGCTGCCGCGTTGCGCCGCGCGCGGCGGCTTGCTACATCCGCGCCATTACCAGCCGCGAAAATCGCTCCAACACTTCGTAGCGCTGCTTGAACGGCGGATGAAAAGTTATCTGCTTTAAGCCGTCGCATTCGAGCTGCCGTAGTTGCGCCACCAGTTCGGGCGGCTCGCCGATGATGCAAAAATTACGCACGATTTCCGGCGTGAGGAATTGCGCCTCCGCCGGGTCGATGCTGGCGTAGTGGCTGGCGTGCATGGTGAGGTGCGAATCAGCGGCGGCGCGCTCGCGCAGGTAGGCGGTGTATGCGTTCCACACCGGGCGCACGTAGGCGGGCGGCTCCTTGCCGGTTTCGCGCACCCAATCCACCAGGTAATGGAAGTTGGTCATCACCGCCGGGCCGATTTCGTCGATCACGCGCTGGGAGGTGAGTGATTCACCCGGCTCCAGCATCAGCACGTTGACCAGCGCCGCGGTATGAAAATCCGCCGGCAGCGTGCGCCCGACGCGCGCCGCGCCGCGCCGCACGTGGGTCATGGCCTCGGCCATGGTGCCGCCGCGCGGGAACGAGGTGCACAGGCCGTCGGCGATTTCGCCGGCCACGGCCTGCGACAGCGGCCCGTTGGCGGCCACGTGGATGGGCGGCGTCGGATCGAGCCGCACGTGATTCTGCTCGAGTGAAGTGAAGCGTATCGGGTGCGTTTCACTTTCGGGGCTGCCAGGCGCGCCGGCGGTGTAAGCGACTTCCTCGCCGTGCAGCAGCGCGCGCACCACGCGCACGTATTCGCGCAGCGCCTTGGCGCCGGTGGGGCGCATGCCCAGCATACGCATGGCGGTGTTGCCCGCGCCGAAAATGGCGAAGGTGCGGCCGGGCGCCAGCGCATTGATGGTGGCGATGCCGCTGGCGGCTTCGGGTGCGAGGCGCATGCCGCACACCGCCACGCCGGTGCCGATGTGGATGGTTTTGGTTTGCAGCGCCACCGCCGCCATGGTCGCGAACAGGTTCGAACGCAGCAGCGGACTGTCGGTGACCCAGCAGCGCGTAAAGCCGAGCCGTTCGCCGTGTTGTGCAAAATCAACGGCCGAGATGTGACCCACACTGACGCCAAATTCCATGTTGAAACTCCCAAGGTTCGGTGCTAATAAGGGATGGCTCCCGCTCTACGAATGGCTACGAATTGCTACGAATGACCTCTTGCCACTACGGTTTTTTTTGCGGAACGCGCCATCATTCCGTGATGTTGTTATCACGTATCAGTTTGCCCCACTTGGCGTGATCGCGTTGCAGCAGATCGGCGAGTTGTTCGGGCGTGGATAACACCGGGTCGGCGCCGGTGCTGATGAGCCGCTCGCGCACGTCGGGCATGGCGATGGTTTTGCGTATGGCGTCGTTCAGCCGCTCGACGATGGCGCGGGGCAGTTTCGCCGGCGCGAATATCGCGTACCAGTTCGGCGCCTCGACATTTTTGAAGCCTTGCTCTGCCAACGTCGCTACGTCGGGCAGCAGCGGCACGCGCTTGTCGCCGGCGATGCCCAGCGCACGCAGCTTGCCCGCCTTGATGTGCGGCAGCAGCGGCGTTACGTCGAGCACCAGCGAGCTGATCTGCCCGCCGATGGCGTCGGTGATCACCGGCCCGGCGCCTTTGTAGGGCACGTGGACGAAGTTGATTTTGGCCGATGCCTTGAGCAGCTCCTGCGCGAGGTGCGGGATGCTGCCGATGCCGGTGGACGCCATGGTGATCTGACCCTTGCTTGTGCGCGCCAGCGCGACCAACTCCTTCGCGTTTTTGACCGGCAGCGACGGATGCGCGGCAAGCGTGCTGTAGGCGGTGACCACCTGCGCGATGGGGGTGAAGTCGCGAAATGCGTCATAGGGCAGCTTCGCGCCGATGTGCGGACTGATCGCCATCGCCCCGCACGTCGTGAGGAACAGGGTGTGGCCGTCGGGCGGCGATTTCGCCACGTGGTCGGCGCCGATGGTGGCGTTGGCGCCGGCGCGGTTTTCAACGATGACGTTTACGCCCAACAGCGCCGGCAGCTTGTCGGCGATCACGCGCGCGGTGTAATCGGCGGGGCCGCCGGGCGGGAATCCGACCACGATACGCACCGGCTTCGAGGGAAACGCCTGCGCGTGCGCGCCCGGCATGCCCGCGCACAGCAGCAACAGGCCCGCGCACAGCCGCAACCGGTTTGCGCCGAAGGACGGAATCGATGGCTGTCGAATGTTCATTTGCACTCCAATAGGTTGCCATGGTTGCCATGGTTGGCGGTGCTCATTATGCCAAATCGCGCGCGGCCCGCGCCGGAATTTTGACTACAATCGGCACGCCGTGCTGGTAACGGCAGCGCAGACAATAAACAACCGGGAGTGAGGGGAATGCCCAAGGCGGCGCTCGATGCGGAGTGCCTTGCCGATGCCATTATGCAAACCGGCGACAGCGACGCCGCGTTGGCGCGCATCTGGGCGCGCAAGCCACCAAGCCGCCCGCGACCTGGACGCCGGAGGAACGTCACCAGGACCCGCTACGCATGATGATCGACAGCGGCGCGTGGCTGCGTGATGTGCCCGAACTCATTGAACTGGCGCCAATCGCGCGGGACGCGCCGAGCGCGGCGATACGCCGGCGGCTACTGTTGTGCGGAATTAAATTTCGCCCGGCAACCCGGAACAAGCGCGGCGTATTCGGGATAGCCGGCAACCATGAACCCTGCTATTCTTTCTTGCATGCAACCCGCTACGCATACGCGCGCGCCACGCATCAAGGGTTACTCGGTCATCGTGAATTTAATGAGGGGCTTCAATGGAAATCAACCACCCGCAAACGCTGGCCGATGTCACGCGCCAGTTCGACCGTTATCAACAGGCGATTATCGACAACGATATCGCGGTGCTGAACGAATTATTCTTGAACCACGGGCTGACGATACGCTACGGCACCGGCGAGAATCTGTACGGGCACGCGCAGATTGCGTCCTATCGCGGCGCGCGCGATCCCAAAAGTGTCGCGCGCGTGGTCGGCAAAACCGTGGTCACCAGCTACGGGCGCGATGCGGCGACCACCAATATCGAGTTTACGCGCGCGGGCCGCGACGGCCGGCAAAGCCAAGCGTGGATGCACATGCCCGAGGGCTGGCGCATCGTGGCGGCGCATGTGAGCTATCGGGACGAATAACCCGGCGTAACGCGGCGTAATCCGGTGTAATCCCTATCCGGGCGCCGCTTTCTGATCCAGCGCTTCCCAGCGCGCGTATTTCTTAGCCAGCAGTTGCTCGATTTCCCCCGTGCGCTTGCCATCGGCTTTGAGCGCTTCGGCGCCTTGCTTGTGATAATCGGGGCGGCTCATGCGCGCGGCGAGTTGCTGCTGTTCCTGTTCCAAAGCTTCAATTTCTTTCGGCAGCGCATCGAATTCGCGCTGTTCCTTGAAGCTCA